>CAZZZW010000174.1:0-9607 GCA_964658795.1 Phormidium nigroviride PCC 7112 | reverse complement strand
CGAGCGAGACCGCGAAGCCGAGCAAGACCGCGTCCGGATCCGCAAGCGCGAGTTCGGATTCGGCCAGCAGCCCCGGGAGCTCCACCTCGGCCGCCAGCAACGGCAAGTTGCCGCTCATCGTGCTCAACAACACCAGCAGCACCACGGCCAGCACCGCCGCGCAGCGCTTCCAATCCGGTGGCTGGACCGTCACCGACACCAGTACGTTCGCCGGCGACATTCTGAGCACCGCGGTCTATTACGACCCGAACGTGACCGGCGCCGAGGCGGCGGCCAATGCGCTTGCGCAACAATTCCCAGCAATCAAAAGGGTAAAAGAGAAATTCGACGGGCTGCCGGCGGGCCCGTTGGTGGTCGTGTTGACCAGCGACTACAGTTAGCCTCGCAGCACCCACAACTGAATACACCTTCATCCAGAGGGGCAGAGGGATACGGCCCGTTGAAGCCCCGGCAACCGCCGCGTCCGTCCCGTTTCGGGCGACGCGAGGCAGGTGCCAACTCCGTCCTGATTGCGTTTCAATCGGGAAAGATGAGGAAAGGCTTCATCATGACTGCAATTCTCGACCGTCCGACCGGCGGATCCCCGGCTTCGGCCTTGGTCTGCCGCAACTGCGGCGCCACCTACCCGCTCGGTGCCCAGCACGCGTGCTTCGAATGTTTCGGCCCGCTCGAGATCGGCTACGACGCCGACCGGTTGGCCCGGGTCACCCGCACCGAGATCGAGGCCGGTCCGCACTCCATCTGGCGCTACGCCGGACTGCTGCCGACCGGTCAGAACGCCGCGACCCGGGTCGACTCCGGTACCGGGATGACCCCGCTGATCCGTGCCGACCGGCTGGGCGAGCGGCTCGGCTTCTCCGCCCCGCTGTGGGTCAAGGACGACTCGGCCAACCCGACCCACTCGTTCAAGGACCGGGTCGTCTCGGTCGCGATCACCGCCGCCCGGGACCTCGGCTTCACCCGGATCGCTTGTGCCTCCACGGGAAACCTGGCCAACTCGGTCGCCGCGCACGCGGCTCGCATCGGGATGGACTCGATCGTGTTCATCCCGTCGGACCTGGAACAGGCCAAGATCACCCAGACGGCGGTTTACGGCGGCACCCTGGTCGCGATCAACGGGTCCTACGACGACGTCAACCGGCTGTGCAGTGAGCTGTCGGAGACCGACGAGTTCGAGTCCACCGCCTTCGTCAACGTCAACGTTCGCCCTTACTACGCCGAGGGATCCAAGACCCTGGGCTTCGAGGTCGCCGAGCAACTCGGCTGGCGCCTGCCGCAACAGGTGGTGGCTCCGATGGCCTCCGGTTCGCTGCTGACGAAGGTGAACAAGGCATTCAAGGAATTGGTCCAGGCCGGATTGGTCGATCCCGCCGATTATCGGGTGTACGGCGCGCAGTCAGCGGGCTGTTCTCCGATTGCCACCGCATTCGAGCAAGGTTCAGACACCGTGATTCCGGTCAAGCCGACCGGTATTGCCAAATCGCTCAACATCGGCAATCCCGCCGACGGTCCCTATGCCCTGGATGCGGTGCGGGCGAGCGGCGGCGCGATGGCCCAGGTGAACGACGAGGAGATTCGGGACGGCATCCAATTGCTGGCCGAGACAACCGGCGTGTTCGCCGAGACGGCCGGTGGGGTGACCACGGCCGTGCTGCGCAAGTTGGTCGAGACGGGCCAGTTGGACCCGAGCCGGGAAACCGTCATCTACAACACCGGTGACGGCCTGAAGACGCAGGACGCGGTGGTCGACCGGGTTGGTCCGACTGCGGTCATCCCGCCGACCCTCAAGGGCATGCGGGAAGCCGGCCTGCTGTAGGGCACCGGACGCGAGAGCGCTCTGACGATATCGACTTGTCGTGCTTGTGCCGAATAGGGCAAGGAAAAGTACCAATCAAATTGGTTGCGAATGCTGGCGCAACGCGAACAGGGCCGTGTAATTTGCGCCTTGGTCGAAAGTAATCCAGCGTTTCGCACAACAACGAAGGACCACGATGGCTGCGATAGCCAGCGTGCACTGAAGTTCAGTTCGGGACCAGGAACGAAGACCACGGACGTCACATGGGGTGACGCTCCGGTCAGGCCCTAAGAACAGGGAGTGCACGTGGCACAGGGCACCGTGAAGTGGTTCAACAACGAAAAGGGCTATGGCTTCATCGCCGTGGACGGCGGCCAAGACGTGTTCGTCCACTACAGCGCCATCCAGAGCGAGGGCTACCGCTCGCTCGACGAGGGCCAGCGGGTGGAGTTCGAGGTCGCCCAGGGGCAGAAGGGTCCGCAGGCCGACGGCGTGCGCGTCCTGGCGTAACGAACCAACTGGGCTTCGACCCCAGACGGCACCAGCCCGGTTTCACCCTTGGCCACGTTTAATCCTTGACCACAGGGTGAAACCGGGCTGCGTCGTTCCACGGGACCAACCATGTCCGAGCATGCCGGCGTGGCCGTTGCTCGGTCGGCCCCGGTCGCGCCAGGTGATGCGGTGGCTAGAGGGTCAACCCGGTGTGTGCGGCGATGAAGGTGAGCAGATCGGTCCGCTCGGCCAGCTGGGTGGCCCGGGACTTGCCCTGACCGTGGCCGGCGCCGTACGTGACCCGGATGTAGCCGATCGCGTCGTCGGCCAGCACCGACTGCAACCGGGCCCCGAACTTGAACGTGTGAGCCGGCACCACCCGGTCGTCGTGGTCGCTGGTCATCAACAACACGGCCGGGTATTCGACGCCGGGGCGCACGTTGTGCAGCGGTGAGTAGGCATACAGGTAATCGAATTCTCGCTTGCTGCGACTGGCGATTCCGTAGTCACTGGCCCAGGCCCGGCCGATCGTGAACTCCTGGTACCGCAGCAGGTCGAGCACCCCGACCTGGGGCACCACCGCGGCAAACAGGTCCGGCCGCTGGGTCAGCAACGCTCCGGCCAGCAGCCCGCCGTTGGAACCGCCGTTGGCTGCCAGCTGGCCCGAGGTCGTCCACCCGGTCTCGATCAGCGTCTCGGCGGTGGCGATCGCGTCGTCGAAGACGTTCTGCTTCTTGTCCAGCCGGCCGGCGTCGTGCCAGGCCGAGCCGTACTCCCCGCCACCGCGCAGCGTGGCCACCACCCAGACGCCGCCGGCCTCGGCCCAGCTGACGATGCCGGGGGAGAACACCGGGCTCTGGTTGACGTAGAAACCGCCGTAGCCGTAGAGCACGGTCGGGTGCGGCCCGTTGGCCGCCGTGACATCGGCGCGATGCACCACGAAGGCCGGCAACCTCGTGCCGTCCTTGGAGGTGACCCAGATCTGCTCGGTCACCAGCTGCGGTCCGTGCACGTCGTTGGCGAACACGGTCTCTCCTGCGCCGGTGGCCAGGTCGTGGGCCAGGACCCGGGGCGGGGTGTCGAAGGATGTGTAGCCCAGATGCACCAGGCTGCTGCCCGTGCCGGAGCTGATCCCGGTGACGCTGCCGATTCCGGGCAGCTCGATCCGTCCGGTCTCGGAGCCGTCCCGATCGTGCACGGTGACCTGGCTGGACGCGTCGGCCAGCCAACTCACCACGATCGCCTCGTCCGTGACCTCGACGCTCTCCAGGGCCGCCGACCGTTCGCCGATCAGTTCGGTCAGCGCGCCGGTCTGCCGGTCAGCGATAACCAGCCGGCCCCGTTCGGCCTCGGCATCGGTCCACAGGATGAAGCCCCGGTCGTCGGCCCCGACCGGTTGCCATTGCGACTTCGAGCCCGGGATCAGCTCGTGCAGCCGATCGGCCGGGTCGCTGAGGTCGCACGCCCAGACTGCGTGTTCGTCCGCCTCGGAGTCCTGCACGATGCCGACCAGCCAGCCGCCGTCGCGGTCGACCCACGGCCAGACGTAGACACCCTGGCGATCCGGCTCGTGGAACAGCACCCGATCCTCGGCCGGGTCGGTGCCAAGCAGGTGCAGCAGCAGCTTCGGTGCCGTATTGGCCGAGGAATACTGATCGTCCTCGTCCGCCGGATACATCGCCCAGACGAAGCCGGTGGAGTCGGCCAGCCAGGCCGGCTCGACGAACTTGGCCCAGCGCAGCACGTCGGGAAGGTCCCGACCGGTCTCGACGTCGCGGACCCGCCACGTCTTCCAGTCCGATCCGACCTCCTGGTACGACCAGGCCACCAGCCGTCCGGTGGGATCGGGAATCGCCGTCGCGATGGCGGTGGTGCCATCGGCGCTGGCCTGGTTCGGGTCGATCAGGATCCGGCCCTCACCCATCGGGGAGTCGGCGACCCGGAACACCGCCTGCTGTTGCCGTCCGTCGTTGGTGAACCGGAACCAGCTGGAGCCCTTGAGCACCGGGACCGAACTGGTCGGCAGCTGGAGCAGCTCATCGATCCGGGCCGACAGCCGGTCCCGGCCGGGCAAAGTGGCCAGGTACTGCTCGGCGAGTACGGCTTGTGCCTTGACCCAGGCCGCGACCTCGTCGGAGTTCTGATCCTCCAGCCACCGGTACTCATCGGTCACGCTGGTGCCGAAGAAGTCGTCCTGATGGTCGTCCTTGCGAGTCTTGGGGTAAGCCATGACAGCACCGTAACTGGTGCGGCCAACCCTTTCTTGCACTCGTCACCGGAGAGTGCCAGACTTGACTTAGCACTCGGGTAGTGTGAGTGCCAGCCGATCGTGATGAGGTGCCCCGTCCTGAGTGGGTGCCGTCCGTCGCGGGCATCGCGTCGGTCGGAACTGGTCAGTGCCCCACAAGCGCACAAGACAAGTAAAGGACAACACGCATGTCTAAATTGATCGCGTTCGACGAAGAGGCCCGTCGCGGCCTGGAGCGCGGCATGAACATCCTTGCCGACGCGGTGAAGGTGACGCTGGGCCCGAAGGGTCGCAATGTCGTGCTGGAGAAGAAGTGGGGCGCCCCCACCATCACCAACGACGGTGTCTCCATCGCCAAGGAGATCGAGCTCGAGGACCCGTACGAGAAGATCGGTGCCGAGCTCGTCAAGGAAGTTGCCAAGAAGACCGACGACGTAGCCGGTGACGGCACGACGACGGCGACCGTGCTGGCTCAGGCCCTGGTTCGCGAGGGCCTGCGCAACGTGGCCGCCGGTGCCAACCCGATGAGCCTCAAGCGCGGCATCGAGCAGGCCGTGGCCGCCGTCTCCGAGCACCTGCTCAACATCGCCAAGCCGGTCGAGACCAAGGAGCAGATCGCTGCTACCGCCTCGATCTCGGCCGCTGACACCACCGTCGGTGAGCTCATCGCCGAGGCGATGGACAAGGTCGGCAAGGAAGGCGTCATCACCGTCGAGGAGAGCAACACCTTCGGCCTCGAGCTCGAGCTCACCGAGGGCATGCGCTTCGACAAGGGTTACATCAGCGCCTACTTCGTGACCGACACCGAGCGGATGGAGGCGCAGCAGGACGACGCCTACATCCTCATCCACGAGGGCAAGATCTCCAACGTCAAGGACCTGCTGCCGCTGCTGGAGAAGGTCATGCAGTCCGGTAAGGGCCTGGTGATCATCGCCGAGGACGTCGACGGTGAGGCGCTGTCCACCCTGGTGGTCAACAAGATCCGTGGCACCTTCAAGTCCGTCGCCGTCAAGGCCCCGGGCTTCGGCGACCGCCGCAAGGCCATGCTGCAGGACATCGCGATCCTGACCGGTGGCCAGGTCATCTCCGAGACCGTCGGCCTCAAGCTCGAGACCGCCGGCCTGGAGCTGCTGGGCCGGGCCCGCAAGGTCACCATCTCCAAGGACGAGACCACGATCGTCGAGGGTGCCGGTGACGCCGACCAGATCCAGGGTCGCGTCAACCAGATCCGCGCCGAGATCGAGAACTCCGACTCCGACTACGACCGCGAGAAGCTGCAGGAGCGGCTGGCCAAGCTGGCCGGCGGCGTTGCGGTCATCAAGGTCGGCGCGGCCACCGAGGTCGAGCTGAAGGAGCGCAAGCACCGGATCGAGGACGCCGTTCGCAACGCGAAGGCGGCCGTCGAAGAGGGCATCGTCGCCGGTGGTGGCGTCGCGCTGCTGCAGGCTTCGGTCACTGCGTTCGAGAAGCTGGACCTGGTCGGCGACGAGGCCACCGGTGCCAACATCGTCCGGGTCGCGCTCGCCGCCCCGCTCAAGCAGATCGCGGTCAACGCCGGTCTCGAGGGTGGCGTCGTGGCGGAGAAGGTCGCCGGTCTGCCGATCGGTCACGGCCTGAACGCCGCGACCGGCGAGTACGTCGACATGCTGGCTGCCGGTGTTCCGGACCCGGCGAAGGTGGTGCGTTCGGCCCTGCAGAACGCCGCCTCCATCGCCGCGCTGTTCCTGACCACCGAGGCCGTCGTGGCCGACAAGCCGGAGAAGGCCGGCGCCGCTGCCGGTGGCGCTCCGGACATGGGCGGCATGGACTTCTAAACCCGGTTGGGTTTGGGCGGTCTCTACCGTTCAGCTGTACCGCTGCGGGCGGGCTCGAGTCTCACGACTCGGGTCCGCCCGTTTCTGTGTCCCGGGTTTCTGTCTCGGTTGTCAGGAGCGCTCGTCAGGACAAGCGATCCCGATGATGTAGCGGGAAAAACCGGCAGCTAGGAGCTCAGCTGACGCTGGATCGCGGCCGCGGCCCGAGCTCCGGAGGCCAGCGCGCCCTGTTGCGAAGCAGTGTCTCGATGGTCGCCGGCCACGAACAGGGTGTCCGACAGTCGCACCGGCTGCCGGAGCGTCAACGGTGCGGTCATGGCCGGCAGCGCGTCGGCGATGGCGTCCACCCGTAGCAGTTCCCATTCGGCCGCGCTGGTGTCATAGATGAGCCCGAGCTGGCGGCGCACCAGTTCGACGGTGTCATCGGCCGGCAGCCCGACCAGGGAGGCACCGATCAGTGCGCGTCCGTCCGGCGAGTAGGCCGGAGCGGCCGCGGACAGCACGGCGGCGTTCACCACCGGGCCCCGGCGCCGGCCGTCGACCTGCAGCAGCGGGCGGGTGAACGGTGCGCGCGGGGCGACGAACCACAGCGTGGTCAGGGCGCGCATGACCGGCTCGGCCAACCCGGTCAGCCGGGCGGCAGTTCGCGGATCGGCGGCGACCAGAACGGCCCGGCCGCTGAACGTGCCGGTCTCGGTGTGCACCGCGGTGCCGTCCACCCGCTCGACCTTGGCCTCGTAGCGCAGGCATTCTGGCGGCAGCGCCGCGGCCAGCTGGTCGGGCAACATCTGCATGCCCCAGGCCGGTACGGCCGGCGCGCCCCGGACGAAGGCGCGGATCAGCAGCGCGACGAAATGGGCCGAGCTCTGCTGCTCGTCCTCGCCGAGCACACCGGCCAGAAATGGTTCGAGCACCTGGCGGCGCAGTTCACCGTCCACCCCGAGTTGGGAAAGCCGTTGTCCGTAGGGCATATCCGGCCCACTCAGCAGCTGACGGACCGGACGGGCGCCGGCCTGGGCGGCCCAGGCCACGAACCTCAACTTCTCCAGCGGCGAGCCGGGGGCGGTCAGGTCGCGCAACAAGCCGGCCGGTGAACGGCGCGGATCGAGCAGCAGCTGATGCTGCCCGTGCCCGGCGATCCGGACGCCGGCCTCGAAGCTCTGCAGGTGCAGCCGATCCAGATCCAGCACGCCGAGCGCAGCCAGCCGTTGCCAGCGCGGATAGGCCGGGTTCATCAGCTGGAACCCACGGTCGAGTCGGAATCCCGCAACCTGGTCGGTGCGAACTCGGCCGCCCGGCTTCGAGGCCGCCTCCAGCACGGTCACGCTCCGGCCGGCTCGGCTCAGCTCGATCGCGGCCGACAGCCCGGCCAGCCCGGCACCGACGATGACGACGTCGGATTCCGTTGTCTGCACCGGCTAAACCGCGATCGGCGCTTTGATGGCCGGGTGCGGGTCGTAGCCCTCGAGCCGCACATCAGTGAGGTCGAAGGTGTCGATCTCGGTGCGCTCCGGGTTGAGCCAGAGCGTCGGCAGTGGCCGGGGCTCGCGGGTGAGCTGCAGCTCGGCCTGTTCGAGATGGTTCAGGTACAGGTGGGCATCGCCCATGGTGTGCACGAACTCGCCCGGCTGCAGCCCGGTGACCTGAGCGACCATCTGGGTGAGCAACGCATAGGAGGCGATGTTGAACGGCACGCCCAAGAAGACGTCGGCGCTGCGCTGGTAGAGCTGGCAGGAAAGTCGGCCCTCAGCGACGTAGAACTGGAACAGGGTGTGGCACGGCGGCAGTGCCATGTCGTCCACCTCAGCCACGTTCCAGGCCGAAACGATGTGCCGGCGCGAGTCCGGGTTGGTCCGGAGGGAAGCCAGGACGCGCGCGATCTGGTCGATGTGGCCGCCATCGGGGGTGGGCCACGACCGCCACTGGCTGCCGTAGACCGGTCCGAGGTCGCCGTTCTCGTCGGCCCATTCGTCCCAGATGCTGATGCCGCGCTCCTGCAGCCAGCGGACGTTGGTCGAGCCGCGCAGGAACCACAACAGCTCACCGACGACGGACTTCATGTGCAGCTTCTTGGTCGTCACCGCCGGAAAACCCGCAGCCAGGTCGAAGCGCATCTGGTGGCCGAAGATGCTCAGCGTTCCGGTGCCCGTCCGGTCGTCCTTCCGGGTGCCGTTCTTGAGCACGGTCTGGAGCAGATCCAGGTATTGCTGCACGCCCTCACGGTACCCGAGTTGTGCGGCGTGATCGGGGATCGGTAATGCTGTGCGGTATGAAGCTGATCGTCGAGAACCAGTACTCCGGGACGCCGGAGCAGACCTTCGCCTGTCACGTCGCGGTCGAGGCCCGGGAGCAGGCCTGCCAGGAGTCCGGCGCGATCTCCTGGAACGTCGAGGTGACGGAGGCGGCCGACGGCGGTGCGACCGTCACCGTGGAGCGGGTCATGAAACCGAACCTGCCTGACTACATCGCCAAGCTGGTCGGCGAGAGCATCGCCATCCGCCAGGTCGAGGAGTGGTCGGCCGCCGCCGCCGACGGGTCCCGTGCGGCCAAGGTGCGGCTGACGATCAAGAACCAGCCCGCCTCGATGGATGGAACCGCATCGCTCAAGCCCTCCGGCGACGGAACCCGCGAGGTGGTCGAGGGCGAGGTGAAGGTCGCGGTGCCGTTCCTGGGCAAGAAGATCGAGCCCGAGATCGTCAAGGTCATCGAGAGCGCACTGCGCATCGAACAGCGGGTCGGCGAGGAATGGATCTCCGCGCGGGCGTAGACGTTCTGCCGCTATTTCTAACACCAACTTGACGCGCCCTCCGTAGTCCAGGCACCCTTCACACGGCCTGTCGGCCGTTTCAGCATCGGGGGGCGTTATGTCGGACTTCGGACAGCAGGACACTCAAGCCGGTCAGTGGGCGAACGTGCCGTGGGCCGCGGCCTGGTCCGGCGGTCCGTCCCAGCCGCCGCAACCGCCGAAGCGGCAACGTGGACGGACCTTCGTCGGGCTCGGGGTCGTCGGCCTGGTCGTGCTTCTGCTCGGTGTCGGCCTCGGCTCGGCCGGCGCGAAGGAGTCGAACGCATCAGCTAAATCGGCGCCGATCGTGACCCGATCGCCCACGGCGACGGTCACCGCGACGGCCACGGCGACTCGGACCGTCGCCACGCAGGGTCCACTGCGGACGGTCGTCAGAACCGTCGTCCGGCCGGGTCCGACAGTGACCGTGACGGTGGCCGCCGCAGAGCCCGCTGGCAGATTCGCCGGCGAGG
>CAZZZW010000173.1:0-9681 GCA_964658795.1 Phormidium nigroviride PCC 7112 | reverse complement strand
TTGCAATACACCTATGAAACCGGGCCGATCACGCCGCAACCGCCGGTGGCGTTGTCGCTGTCGCCGACCACCGGCCCGGTCGCGGGCGGTCAGACGGTGACGGTGTCCGGCTCCGGGTTCGTCGCCGGTCAGACCAGCGTGAGCATCGGCGGGGTGACGGTGCCGGCCGCGAACGTCTCGGTGACCTCGAGCACCGCGCTGAGTTTCCCCACGCCGGCGCACGCTGCCGGTCCGGTGGACGTCACGGTGACCACGCCGGCCGGCACCTCGTCGCCGGCGCTGCAATACACCTATGAATCAGGACCGATCACGCCGGAACCCCCGGTGGTCTTCGCCATCGCGCCCGACAGCGGTCCGACCGCCGGCGGTCAGACGGTGGCCGTGACCGGCACCGGCTTCGTCAGCGGCCAGACCTCGGTCACCATCGGTGGCATCGTCGTCCCGGCGACCGACGTCTCGGTGATCAGCCCGATCGCGATCTCGTTCCCGACCCCGCCGCACGCGGCCGGGGCGGTCGATGTCACGGTGACCACGCCGAACGGCACCTCGTCGCCGGCGTTGCAATACACCTATGAAACCGGGCCGATCACGCCGCAGCCGCCGGTGGCGCTGCAGCTCAACCCGACGTCCGGCCCGGTCACCGGCGGCCAGACGGTGACGGTCACTGGCGTCGGCTTCGTGGCCGGCCAGACGAGCATCAGCATCGGCGGCACCGTGGTACCGGCCGGCGACGTCACGGTCAGCGCGCCGACCTCGTTGAGCTTCACCACCCCGGCCCATCTCGCCGGTCCGGTGGACGTCACGGTGACCACGCCGAACGGCACCTCGTCGCCGGCGTTGCAATACACCTACGAAACCGGCCCGATCACGATCGGTGCGCCGACGACGCTCGGGCTGGACCCGGCGTCCGGTCCCACCACCGGCGGTCAGTCGGTGGCGGTCATCGGCAGCAACTTCGTCGCCGGGGGCACGACGGTGACGATCGGTGGCGTCGACGTTCCGGCGACGGTCGTCACGCCGACCGCGCTGACGTTCACCACGCCGGCGCACGTGGCCGGGGCGGTCGATGTCACGGTGACCACGGCCAGCGGCACCTCGACGCCGGCTCTGCAGTACACCTATCTGGTCGGTCCGGTCGGACCGATCAACCCGGTGGCCCTGTCGGCATCGCCGGACTCGGGTCCGGTTGCCGGTGGTCAGACGGTCACGGTGACCGGCGTCGGGTTCGTCACCGGCGCCACGACGGTCACGATCGGCGGGATCACGGTGCCGGCCGGTTCGGTCGACGTGTTGTCAGCCACCACGCTGCACTTCGTCACGCCGCCGCACCCGGCCGGGGCGGTCGGCATCACCGTCACCACGGCGGGTGGCACCTCGTCACCGGCGCTGAGCTACACGTATCTGCCCTCCGTGCTGGTTCCGCCGACCACCGCGTCGATCTCGCCGGCGACGGGTCCGGCCACCGGCAACCAGACCGTCACCATCACCGGTTCGGGCTTCGTAGCCGGTCAGAGCTCGGTGCAGATCGGCGGCAACACCATCGGGGCCGGCTCGGTGACCGTGCTGTCGCCGACCTCGCTGCGCTTCAAGACCCCGGCGCACCCGGCCGGTCCGGTGGGGGTCACGGTGACCACGCCGAGCGGCACGTCCTCGCCGGCGCTGGCCTACCGGTACCTGCAGGCCGTGCCGGTCCCGCCGCCGGCGCCGGTGATCTCGACGCCCAAGGACGGTGCCACCATCCAGGATCCGAGTCCGGTCATCACCGGCACCGGGGTGCCGGGTGACACGGTCACCGTGCACGAGGGCAGCACCCCGCTGTGCCCGGCCGTGGTCCAGGCCGATGGCAGTTGGACGTGTCAGGTGCAGACCGTGCTCGCCGACGGCACGCACACCATCAATGCCAGCCAGACCGATCCGGCCGGTGTCGTCTCGGCCGAATCCGATCCGCACACCTTCACCTTGGATTCCAACGGCATTCTCGGTGAGAGCGCGAGCGACCCGGCCGCCGGCAGCGGGACGGGTTCGGGCACCGGGTCCGGCAGCGGTTCGGGTGGTGGCGGCGATCTGGCCTTCACCGGTACCGAGGCGCTGAACCTGCTGGTGCTGGCCTTGGCCCTGCTGGCCATCGGCGGCTGGCTGTCGGTGGCTGCTCGCCGGCCCAGGACCGGCCCGGAGGGCCGGGGCTGAGCAGGGGGCGGGCCCGGGGGACTGACCACTTCTGGGCCCGCCCTCGTCGCCAGAGCCTGCTTGTCAGGTTCTGCGCAGGAGGCAGGTTCGCTGGGAACTGACCATCCCCGGCGGGCCTGCCTCGACCCTTGCCGCACAACGTCCCATGGTTGCCGGAGCCGGACAACGCCCGTGCCCGGTAGCGCGCGGCCGGTCGGTTCGCGCGACCGCCGTGGTCCGCCGATGTCCCGGTGGCCCGGTGAGAACCCGCCAGTAGGCTCACACATCGTGGACAACACGCATTTCGATCTGGCGATCGTCGGCACCGGCTCCGGTAACTCCCTCATCACACCGGATTTCGACGGCAAGCGGGTCGCGGTCATCGAGGGTGGCGTATTCGGCGGCACCTGCCTGAACGTCGGCTGCATCCCGACCAAGATGTACGTCTACGCGGCCGAGGTGGCCAATACCGTCCGGCATGCGGTCAAGTACGGCGTGGACGCCACGGTCGACGGGGTCCGCTGGCCCGACATCCGGGACCGGATCTTCGGCCGGATCGATCCGATCTCCGAGGGTGGCCGGCGGTACCGGCAGGACGGCCCGAACACCACCGCGTTTCTCGGCCACGCCGAGTTCACCGGTCCCCGCACGCTGTCTATCAGCACCGGCGACGTGATCACCGCCGACCAGATCGTGCTGGCCACCGGCGCGCGGCCGTCGATCCCGGATGCGATCGCCGGCTCAGGGGTCGGATTCCACACCTCGGACACCATCATGCGGATCGATGACCTGCCGCGGCGCCTGATCATCGTCGGCGGTGGCTTCATCGCTGCCGAGTTCGCACATGTCTTCTCCGCCTTCGGGGTCGAGGTCACGATCGTCAACCGCAGCACCCGGCTGCTGCGGGCCGAGGACAGCGAGATCTCCGATCGATTCACCGAGATCGCTGGTCGGCAGTGGCGGCTCCGCCTCGGTGTCGAGGTGACCGGCGCGACCGAACTCGATGGCGAGATCACCCTGACCCTCACCGACGGCTCAGCCGTGACCGGTGACCTGCTGCTGGTCGCCACCGGCCGGATACCCAATTCGGATCGGATGAATCTGCCAGCCGGCGGTGTCGAGGTGCTGACCGACGGCCGGATCAAGGTCGACGAGTACGGGCGCACCACCGCCGACGGGGTCTGGTCGCTCGGTGATGTCTCCTCGGAGTACCAGCTCAAGCACGTGGCCAATGCCGAGGCCCGCTGCGTGGCGCACAACCTGACCCATCCGGATCAGTTGCACCCGTTCAACGAACGGTTCGTGCCCTCGGCCGTGTTCACCAACCCGCAGGTCGCCACCGTCGGACTGACCGAAGATCAGGCACGGGCCAAGGGAATTCGCTACCAGGCGGTGGTGCAGCAGTACGGCGACACCGCCTATGGCTGGGCGATGGAGGACACGCTCGGCATCTGCAAGCTGATCGCCGATCCCGGCACCGGCACGTTGCTCGGTGCCCATCTGCTGGGCTACCAGGCCTCGAACCTGATCCAGCCGCTGGTGCAGGCCATGACGTTCGGCCAGACCGTCGCCGACGTGGCCCGGTTGCAGTACTGGATCCACCCGGCGCTGATGGAGGTCGTCGAGAACGCCCTGCTGAAGTTCAAGTTCGACGAGCAGGATGCCGTGTTCGCACCGGGGGAATCGTGAGCGACCAGATCGCGGTCCTGGAGGTCGGCGGCACCCATGTGACCGCAGCCTGGGTGCACCGCAACGACTGGCAGGTCTCGGCCGTGCACCGCGCCTCGCTGGCCGCGCACGGCACCGCCCCGGAACTGCTGGACGGCCTCGCCGCCGCCGCGGCGACGCTGGGTGCGCCGGCCGGCACGTCGTGGGGGATGGCGATGCCCGGCCCGTTCGACTACACCGCCGGCATCGCGCACTACACCGGGGTGGGCAAGTTCGAGGGTCTGACCGGCGTGGACGTCCGGGCCGAGTTGACGACCCGGCTCGATCCGGAACCCGGTTCGATCAGTTTCGTCAACGATGCCAGCGCATTCCTGATCGGGGAGTGGCTGATCGGTACCGCCCGGGGCGCCGGCCGGTGCGCCGCGGTCACCCTCGGCACCGGCGTCGGCTCGGCCTTCCTGGACCGGGGCGAGGTGGTCGAGGGCGGTCCGGACGTGCCACCGGACGGCGAGGTGCACCTGCTCGAGCACGATGGACGGCCGCTGGAGGACTGGGTGTCCCGCCGGGCGATCCGGCGCAGCTACGCCGAGCGGGCCGGCCGCAGCGACGATACCGACGTGCGGGAGATCGCCGAACTGGCCCGCCGTGGCGACGAAGCTGCTTTTGCCGCGTTTCACGGGGCATTCTCGATCCTGGGCCAGGTCCTGGCGCCCTGGTTGAACCGGTTCGCCATCGACCAGCTGGTGATCGGTGGGTCCATCGCCGGGGCCTGGGACCTGATCGAGAAGCCGTTACTGAACGGGCTTTCGCTCTATTCCGACTACACGTTCGCGATCGGTCTGGCCACCGATCCGGAGCGCTCACCGCTGGTCGGGGCCGCACGCACCGCCGGCTGACATCGTTGTCGTAACGGCATTGTCAGCAGCTTCGCTGCTCATAGCGCTCGATTCCTATGACCATTCCCGGTTGCGGACGTTCAACACGTCCACCGGTCCGTCGCCGGCGCCGACGTCGGTCAGCCCGTGCAACACAGCCCGACCGGCGATGACCGACGCTTCGCGCGCGGCCTCGGCCAGCGGCAGCCCCCGGGCCAGGAACGCGGTCAACGCCGCCGAGTGGGTGCAGCCGGCCCCGTGCGTCGCGGCCACCTCGTGCCGGGTCACGACCAGGTCCAGGTGTTCAATCCCGTCGAACAGATGGTCGATCGGTTCGACGCCATGACCGCCGGTGACCAGCGCGGCCGGCGCCCCCAGCTCGACCAGGGCGTCGGACAGCACCCGACGGTCCTCGGTGTCCAGGCCGGTCAGCGCCTGGGCCTCCATCAGGTTGGGCGTCACCACGGTGGCCAGTGGGAACAGCAGCTCGACCAAGGCGGCGATCGCCTCGTCCCGCAGTAGCCGCGAGCCGGACGAGGCGATCATGACCGGGTCGATCACCAGCGGCAGCCCGGTGCCTTCGAGGGCACCGGCCACGGCAGTGATGATCGAGCCGGAGAACAGCATTCCGGTTTTCACCGCCTGTGGCGGCAGATCGCCCATCAGCGCGTCCAGCTGGGCGGTGACGAAGGCGGGCGGGCACTCGTGGATCGCGGTGACGCCCACGGTGTTCTGCGCGGTCAGGGCCACGATGGCCGAGGTGCCGTGCACCCCGCACCGGGCGAAGGCCTTCAGATCGGCCTGGATGCCGGCACCGCCGCCGGAATCGGACGAGGCGACGGTCAGGGCGATCCGGGTTCGTGATTCGTCGGGCACGGGACTAACCTAGAGCAGTCCCCGCGGGAGCCCGGCTGAACGGGCTGAGAGGGCGGCTTGAGTCAGTGCCGCCGACCGCTTGTACCTGATCCGGGTCATGCCGGCGAAGGAAGAGGTTGTCGATGGCCGTATCCACCGCACCAGAAGTTCGTCCCGAGGCGGCAGCCGAAGCCCCGGCCACCCTGACCGAGGCTGCGCCCCGCACGCTCGGCCTGTTCGACCAGTTCGGGTTCTGGGGCAACGTCGGGGTCAGCCTGCTCGGTTTCAGCGCGGCGGCGACGGCCCTGCAACCGTCGGCCGAGCTGTCCCCGCTGAGCTTCGTCGCAGCGGTCACCGCCGTGGTGGTGGGCTCGGTCCTCGGCGGCCTCATCCTGGGCGCATCGCTGAGCCTGGGTGCGCACACCGGCGCACCGGCGATGGTGTTGTTGCGAGGACTGCTCGGCGCCCGGGCCTCGTTCCTGCCGACCGCACTGAACATCCTGCAGTGCCTGGGCTGGGCGATCTTCGAACTCGTCACGATCGCGCTCGGCCTGGACGCCCTGACCCACGGCCACCTGCCCCGATGGCTCTGCATCGTGGCCGGTGGCCTGATCACCACGGCGCTGACGATCCGGCCGCTGGGTTGGATCCGGGCGCTGCGCAAATACGTCACGATCCTCGTCGTGGCGGCGTTGGCCGTGCTGGTGTTCGGGCTGCTGCGCCGGCACGGCACCCATCTTTCCGGTTCCTGGCAAGGCTTCTGGCTGTCGGTGGACTCGGTGATGGCCCTGACCTTGTCCTGGGTGCCGCTCGGCGCCGACTATTCCCGCCATTCGCGGACGGCCGGCTCGGCCTTCGCCGGCGGCTTCGTGGGATACGGCATCACCCAGGTCGCCTGCCTGCTGATCGGGCTGATCGGTCTCAGCCAGGTGGCGGTCGACCCGGGCCGGCTGTTCGACCTCTACATCGGACTGCCGCTGGGCACCATAGCCTTTGCCGTACTGGTGATCCGTGAGACCGACCAAAGCTTCGCCAACGTCTACTCGACCGCCATCTCGATCCAGAACCTGCGTCCGACCTGGGACCGGCGGGTGCTGTCACTGATCATCGGCGCGGTGACCACGCTGCTGGCCCTGACCATCCACATCGACGATTACACCAACTTCCTCTACCTGATCGGCGGCGTCTTCGTCCCGCTGTCGGCGGTGCTGATCGCCGCGTGGTCGCGGACGTCCTATCAGAACTGGGATATCTCGATCGACGCGCCGGTCAGGCCGGGCATGATCGCGGCCTGGTTGATCGGCTTCGTGGTGTACGAGTTGATCAACCCGGGTGAGCTCGCGCACTGGTCCGGGTTCTGGAATCGGCTCGGCACCGACCTGCACCTGCAAGGCCACGCTTGGCTGTCGGCGTCGATCTCGTCCTTCGTGGTCGCCGCCCTGATCGCGTTCCCCTTTGCGCGCTTGGACAAAAGTCAGGTGGACGAACGCCGGTGAGGATCGCTGATCGTGAGTTCGGGTCCCGGCTCATCGTCGGGACCGGCGGTGCGCCCAGCCTGGCCGGCCTCGGGGACATCCTGGTCGAGTCCGGCACCGAGCTGACCACGGTGGCGATGCGCCGGGTCGATCCCGGCTCAGCCGGTTCGGTGCTGGATGTGCTGGTGGACAAAGGTATTTCGATCCTGCCGAACACCGCCGGCTGCCGGACGGCGGCCGAGGCGGTGCTGACTGCGAGGCTGGCCCGCGAGGCGCTGACGACCAACTGGGTCAAGGTCGAGGTGGTGGCCGACGAGCGCACCCTGCTGCCCGACGGCCTGGAACTGCTCGATGCCTGCGAGCAACTGGTCGACGACGGGTTCGTCGTTCTGCCCTATACCAATGACGATCCGGTGCTGGCTCGTCGGCTGGAGCAGGTCGGCTGTGCCGCGGTGATGCCCGGTGGCTCCCCGATCGGGTCCGGGCTGGGCATCGGCAATCCACACAACATCTCCCTGATCGTCGAACAGGCGGGCGTGCCGGTCATCCTGGACGCCGGCATCGGCAGCGCCACCGACGCGGTGCAGGCCATGGAGCTCGGTTGCGATGCGGTGCTGGTCGCCTCGGCCGTGACGCGGGCCGCCGACCCGATCCGGATGGCCCGGGCGATGCGGCTGGCCGTTCAGGCCGGCTGGGAATCGGCGCACGCCGGCCGGATCAGCAAGCGCTACTGGGCCGAGGCGTCCTCGCCCTACGACGGCATGCTGGACGGCATGATCTGAGCCCCGCCGCGTCCACCTCGGCTAGGCAAACCGGGGGCAGGGGCGGGACGGGGGCGGAGCTCAGCCGCCCTGGACGGCGGTGACCACGTCGACCCGGTCACCCGGGGCCACCGGGGTGGACGGCCAGGAGCTGCGCGGTACGACGGCCGAGTTCAACGCCACCGCGATGCCGGTCTCCCGGTCGCTGATCGAGCGCACCAATTCGGCCACCGAGGTCGGCTCGGTGGCCTGATGGGCTTGTCCGTTCAGGGTGATCTGCATCGTTGGCCTCTCGTCCCGTCCAGGCTAGCCGAAGCGCCGCACGTCGAACGGATTCCACTCCGGCCGAATCCCGGTCCCGGCCACCAAGGCCGTCACCGCCCGGGCGGTCGCGGCCGACAGCAGGATGCCGTTGCGGTAGTGACCGGTGGCCACCAGTAGCCCAGGCCGCAGCCAGCCCAGTAGCGGTCCGTTGTCCGGGGTGCCGGGGCGGCTGCCGGCGCGGGCCTCGACGAAGGCGAGTTCAGAGCTGATCGGCAACAGTTCATAGGCATTGCGCAACAGTTCATACACCCCACCCGCGGTGACTGTGGTGTCGAAGCCCTGTTGCTCCGACGTCGCGCCGACCACCAGTTCGCCGCCTGCTCGCGGCACCAGATAGACCTCGCGGCCCCGGACCAGGCCGCGCACGGTGCGGGACAGCACGGCCCCCAGCCGGGTCGGGGTGGCCAGTCGCAGGATCTGACCCTTGACCGGCACCACCGGCAGCTCCGGGGCCAGCCTCGCACTGGCGGCGCCGGCGCAGAGGACCGTGACATCACAACGGTATTCGGCTCCGGTTTCCCCGAGCACGGCGCCTTCGGACAAGGCCGCGGCCCGCTCGGTCACCACGCTCACCCCGGCCGCGGCGCAGGCCGCCAGCAGGGCCGAGACATAGCGTCGGTTGTCCACCGACAGATCGCCCTCGGCCAGCACCGCGGACCGGACGTCGCCGGCCAGGTAGGGCTCGAGGCGACGGGCCTCGCGCCCACCAAGCCGACGGGTCGGCAGGCCCAGCGATTCGCGGTAGTCCGACAGCCGGTCCAGCTCGGCCTTGTCGTCGGCGTTGAACGCCACCACCATGGTGCCCTCGGTCCGCACGCCGATCTCGACGTCCAACTGCTCGGCGAAATCGAGGAAATCCGCCACTGCGGCCACGTTGAGCGCGGTCAGTTCGACCTCGCCGAAGCTGGCCTCGCTGACCGGGGCCAACATGCCGGCCGCCGCCCAAGTGGCCCCGTGCAGCGGATCCGGGTCGAGCAGCGTGACGGTCTGGCCGGACCGGGCCAGGGACCAGGCGCTGGCCAGCCCGATCGCCCCGGCCCCGACTACGACGACGTCCACCACGACCACGCTAACCGAGCGGTGGGGGTTGTTCCCGCCGGCCGGCCACCAGGGTGGTGCCGAGGCTGGCCGCGATCACCATCACCAGCGCGATCGCGGTGGTCAGGTGCAGGCGCTGGCCGAGCACGATCACGCCGGCCAGCGCGGCGAAGGCCGGTTCCATGCTCATCAGCAGCCCGAACGTGCTGGCCGCGATCCGTCGCAGCGCGGTCAGTTCGAGCGAGTACGGGATCAGTGAGGACAGCAGCGCGACGCACAGCCCGCCGAGCAGGATGTGCGGCCGCAGCAGCGCCGAGCCGCCCTCGATCAGCCCGGCCGGCACCATCAGGACCGCGCCCACGGCCAAGGCCAGGGCCAGGCCCTCCAGTCCGGGAAAGATCGAACCGGCCCGCTGTGACAGCAGGATGTAGCCGGCCCAGAACGTGCCGGCCAGCAGGGCCAGGAACAGGCCGAACGGATCCAGGCCGCCGCGGGTCCCGCCGGCGGCGCCGAAGGCCA
>CAZZZW010000172.1:0-9766 GCA_964658795.1 Phormidium nigroviride PCC 7112 | reverse complement strand
GGCCGGTTCAAGTTCGACGGTGACTCCTACTACCTCAAGTCCCCGGCCGAGATGCGCTCGCTGTGGGCCGACAAGTACGACCTGCGCGAAGCCTGCGACAACACCCTGCTGATCGCCGAACGCTGCAGTGTCACGTTCAACGAGTCGGCCAACTACATGCCGGTTTTCCCTGTGCCGGAAGGGGAGTCCGAGGAGTCCTGGTTCGTCAAGGAGGTCGAGACCGGGCTGCGCTATCGCTACCCGGCCGGCATCCCCGACGATGTCCGCAAGCAGGCCGAGTACGAGGTCGGCGTCATCGTCCAGATGGGCTTCCCGGGCTACTTCCTGGTCGTGGCCGACTTCATCAACTGGGCCAAGGAGAACGGCATCCGGGTCGGTCCGGGTCGTGGCTCCGGCGCCGGTTCGATGGCGGCCTATGCGATGCGGATCACCGACCTGGACCCGCTGCGGCACGGCCTGATCTTCGAGCGGTTCCTCAACCCCGACCGGGTGTCGATGCCTGACTTCGACGTCGACTTCGATGAACGCCGCCGGGGTGAGGTGATCCGTTACGTCACGGAGAAGTACGGCGATGACCGGGTGGCCCAGATCGTCACCTACGGAACCATCAAGGCCAAGCAGGCGGTCAAGGACGCCTCCCGGGTGCTCGGCTACCCGTTCGCGATGGGGGACCGGATCACCAAGGTGATGCCGCCGCCGGTGATGGGTAAGGACGTCCCGCTGTCGGGCATCTTCGACCCGACCCACAAGCGCTACGGTGAGGCTGGCGAGTTCCGCGCCCTCTACGACTCGGACCCTGAGGTGCAGCGGGTCGTCGACACGGCCAAGGGCCTGGAGGGCCTGAAGCGGCAGTGGGGTGTGCACGCGGCCGGCGTCATCATGTCTTCGGCCCCGCTCAAGGACGTCATCCCGATCATGCGGCGCGAGCAGGACGGCGCCATCATCACGCAGTTCGACTACCCGTCCTGCGAGAGCCTCGGGCTCATCAAGATGGACTTCCTGGGCCTGCGAAACCTGACGATCCTCGATGACGCGGTCGACAACATCAAGGCCAACCGGGGCATCGACCTGGTCCTCGAGGAGCTCGAACTCGACGACAAGCCGACCTACGAACTGCTGACCCGGGGCGACACCCTCGGGGTGTTCCAGTTGGACGGCGGCCCGATGCGCGCGCTGCTGCGTTCGCTGCGACCGGACAACTTCGAGGACATCTCCGCGGTGCTGGCCCTGTACCGGCCGGGTCCGATGGGGGCCAACTCGCACAACGAGTACGCCGACCGTAAGAACGATCGCAAGCCGGTGGTGCCGATCCACCCTGAACTTGCGGATGCGCTGGCCGACATCCTGGGTGACACCTACGGTCTGATCGTCTACCAGGAACAGGTCATGGCGATCGCCCAGCAACTGGCCGGCTACACCTTGGGTGCCGCGGACCTGCTGCGCCGGGCGATGGGTAAGAAGAAGAAGGCGGAACTGGACGCCCAGTACGAGACCTTCTCCGCCGGCATGCAGGCCAATGGATATTCGGCCGAGGCGATCAAGGCGTTGTGGGACATCCTGTTGCCGTTCTCCGACTACGCGTTCAACAAAGCGCACACGGCGGCCTACGGGGTGCTGTCCTACTGGACCGCCTACCTCAAGCACAACTATCCCGCCGAGTACATGGCCGCCTTGCTGACCTCGGTCAAGGACGACAAGGACAAGATGGCGATCTACCTGGCCGAGTGCCGGCGGATGGGTATCAAGGTGCTGCCGCCCTGCGTGAACTCCTCGGACGCCAACTTCACCCCGACCGGGCCGGACATCCGGTTCGGCCTGTCGGCGGTCCGTAACGTCGGCGGCAACGTGGTGGCCTCGATTGCCGCGTCCCGCAAAGAGAAATCGGCGTTCCTCGACTTCGCCGACTATCTGCGCAAGGTCGACTCGGTGGCCTGTAACAAGCGCACCATCGAGGCCCTGATCAAGGCCGGCGCCTTCGACTCCCTGGGCCACACCCGCAAGGGTCTGATCCAGGTCTATGAGCAGTCGGTGGACGCCGTGGTCGGCACCAAGCGGGCCGAGGCGATCGGCCAGTTCGACCTGTTCAGCTTCGGCGCTGAGGAATCCTCCGATTCGGCCGGGACGACCGATGTGTTCGCGGTCCGGGTGCCCGACGGTGAGTGGGACAAGTCCGTGCTGCTCAACTTCGAACGCGAGATGCTCGGTCTCTACGTCAGCGATCACCCTTTGTTCGGCGTGGAACACGTGCTGCGAGCGTCCTCGGACCTCACCATCGCCGACGTCCAGTCCGACGCGGTCAAAGAGGGCGAGAAGGTCGTGCTGGCCGGCATCCTGTCCGGCGTGACCCGGCGGATGACCAAGGACGGCAAGGCCTGGGCCCAGGTGGTGCTGGAGGATCTCGAAGGTTCGGTCGAGGTGCTGTTCTTCCCGGCGTCCTACGCCCAGGTCGGGATGCAGATCGCCGAGGACGCGATCGTGGTCATCACCGGCCGGGTCGATGCCCGGGAAGAGACGGTGCGGATCATCGGTGCCGACATCACCCTCCCGGACTTGACCAAGGGCGCCGACGGGCCGGTGCGGCTGCTGATGTCCCAGCACCAGTGCAAGCAGAACGTGATCGAGAACCTCAAGGAGATCCTGCGGTCGCATCCGGGCGTGACCCCGGTGGAGATCCAGCTCAACTTCGGCCAGAACCTGCGGACCACCCTGCCGGAGTACGCCGTGACGCCGTCGCAGGCGTTGATGGGCGACATCAAGGCGTTGCTCGGCACCGGCGCGATCATCTGACGGGACCGCCCGGCCGGAAACCGGCTTTCGGGGCCGGTCGGGCACTTCCGCGGCCGGCGCGCCGTTGAACGGGCATGAGCGCGTACGACCGGCCGGACTTCCAGAAGCACCCCTTCGACGAGGCGAACACGGCTCCGGGCTTCGGAGAGGTGGCACCCGGTGGCGTGTTCATCTTCAGCCGTCCGGGAAAGCTCGACAACGAACAATCCCTACGTAGCTACCTGCTGGTCCGTGCGCTGGGCCGTTCGGTGCTGAACACGGTGCTGTGGTCCGGTCTGCTGATCCTGGCCATCGGGGTCGCGGTGTGGTTCGGCGGGCTGAAGGTCCTCGGCATCCTGATCGGGCTGGTGGCCCTGGCGGTGCTGTTCGTCCGGTTCTCCCTCGGCACCCTGACCAAGCGCTTCGCCCGCGGACCGGCCGATCCGCGGATCAACCGGCTGGTCGCGCGAACCGGCCGAGGGCTGCGCAGGGAACTGCGCCGGGTCGGGCTGCCCGGTGCGCCCTGGGCCCCGGTGCTGATCGCGCTCCGCCTGCTCCGGCCGACCCGCCGTCGGCAGACGATGCAGTCACTGAGCCGGATCGAGCTCAGCAAGGTCGTGCCGGCCGGCCAGGTCGATGAACTTCACCTGCTGCTGCAATCCACCCGCCCCGCGTAGGTACTTCCGGGCCCGGGCAGGGCTTACAGTGATCGGCCATGGGGCCGGTAACGGGGGTTCGGCTGTCGCTGTGGCGTACGGCGGTGGTGTTCCGTGTCGTGGCCGCCGTCTTCGACCTGTTCCTGATCCTCAGATGGCATGACCTCTACGCCCGGCCGCTCATCGCCTGGCTGACCGCGGCCGGCATCGTCGTGGTCACCGGCGCGGTGGCCGCGATCGGTGGCCGCGGCTACGGGGAACGCATCTGGTTCGTCGCCGCCGACCTGGCCGTCACCATCGTGCTGACCCTGGTGAGCATCCCGGCCCAGACCCACGCCCAATCCCGCGGCACCATGCCGACCCTCACCACGGTCTGGGCTGCGGGTCCGGTGATCGAGGCCGGTCTGCTGCTCGGCTCCCTCGGCGGCATCGTCGCCGCCTTGGCCCAGTTCGCCAGCACCGTGGCCGTCCGCCAGGGCTATGACGGGCACACCATCGGCAACGGTGTGTTGCTGGTGATCGTCGGCGGCATCGCCGGGTACGTGTTGGCCTGGACCGTGCAGGCCGAAGCCGAACGGGAGCAGCTGGCCACCCTGGCCGAGCGGGATCGGCTGGCCCGCAGCATCCACGACGGGGTGCTGCAGGTGCTGGCCCTGGTGCATCGCAAAGCCGTCGACGCGGGCGGCGACTGGGCCGAACTCGGCGTGGCGGCCGCCCAGCAGGAAGCGGCGCTGCGCGGGCTGATCACGTCCCGGCCGCGGCATGAGACCAGTCCGGGTGAACGAGACCTGGCTGCGGAACTGACAAGATTCCGTGCCGCCACCGTGACCGTCTCGGTCCCGGCGCAGCCGATCCTGCTACCGGCCGGGGACGCCGACGAGCTGCTGGCCGCGATCGAGGCGGCCCTGCACAACGTCGTCCAGCACGCCGGACCCCACGCCAAGGCTTGGGTCTTCGCCGAGCAGTTGGATGCGAGCCTGTTGATCACCGTGCGCGACGACGGCCGGGGCATGGCCGCCGGCACCCTGGAACAGGCCGCGGCCAACGGGCGGATCGGCGTCGCCTCGTCCATCCGCGGCCGGGTCAAGGACCTGGGCGGCCGGACCCGGATCGTCTCCAGCCCGGACGCCGGCACCGAGATCGAACTCGAATTGCCCTATCGCACCCGGCGGAAGACATGAAGGTGCTGATCGTCGACGACCATCCGATCTGGCGCAGCGCGGTCGAGCGGGACCTGACCGGCGCCGGCTTCGAGGTGGTGGCCGCGGTCGGCGACGGTGAGACCGCCGTCCGGATCGCCCCGGCCGTCCGACCCGATGTGGCCTTGATGGATCTGCAGTTGCCCGGGCAATCCGGCGTGGCTACCACCGCCGAACTGGTCCGGGCCGACCCGGAGCTGCGGGTGCTGATGCTCTCGTCCTCGGGCGAGGACGCCGACGTGCTCGCCGCGGTCAAGGCCGGGGCGCGGGGCTACCTGGTCAAGTCGGCGTCACCGGCCGAACTGGTCGAGGCGGTCCGGCGCACCGGCGACGGCGAGGCGGTCTTCTCGGCCGGCCTGGCCGCATTGGTCCTCGGCGAGTACCGGCGGCTCAAGGACGAGCAGCTGGCCGCCGAACCGGGACAGGCCCGAACGGTGCCGGCGTCCGGACGGCAGCGCTACAACGCCGAACTCACCGAGCGGGAGGCCGAGGTGCTGCGACTGGTCGCCAAGGGGCTGACCGCCCGGCAGATCGCCGACCGGCTCGAGCTCTCCTACCGGACGGTGCAGAACCACGTGCAGAACACGCTGCGCAAGCTGCAACTGCACAACAAGGTCGAGCTGACCCGGTGGGCGATCGATCGAGGATTGTCGGAGTGAACGGCCGCGATGCCGTGCTCTGCCACCGCCGTGCGTCGGTCACCGGCCCGGGCCGATGTTGCGCCAGAATGATCCGATGACACCGTCCCGGATGCGCGGATTGCTCCAACGCGTCCGGGACCGGCCGGCGGCTCGGGAACAAGCTGGGCGACGCCGCAGCGCAACCCCGAGCCGGGGCGTCGGGTTCGTCGGCACCATCTGGGCCGGCGGCGACGCCGAACCACGACCGGGCGTGCTGATCGTCGACGGAGCCGGCAAGGTCGTCGAGATCCGGCCCGATCGCTCCGGACTGCCGACCGATCTGCTCGTACTGGGCGGGGCCAACCACTGGGTGGTGCCCGGCCTGATCGACGCGCACGTCCACCTCGGCTTCGATCCCGGCGCCCACCCCGACCATGGTGCGATCGTCTCCGGCGCCGACACCGGCCTGGTCGGCGTCCGTGATCTCGGCGCCCCGATGGCCTGGGCCCGGCGCTGGCGGACCGGGCACCGGCCGACTCCGGCCGGCCAGCCCTACGTCTCGGCCTGCGGTCCGATCCTGACGGCGGCCGGTGGCTATCCGTCGCAGAGCTGGGGGGCCGGCGGCTACGCCGAGTTCGTCAGCTCACCGGCCCAGGCCCGGTGGGTGGTCCAACGGCTGGCCAGCGACGGCGTGGACCTGATCAAACTCGCCCTCGAACCCGGGGCTGCGGGCTGGCCGGTACCCGAACCGCGGGTGGTCCGGGCCATCGTCGAGGCTGCCCATCAGACCGGGCTGCCGGTGGTTGCGCACGCGCTGTCGGCCGAGCTGGTCAACCGAGCCATCGAAGCCGGCGTCGACGAGCTGGCCCACACCCCGACCGAGCGACTTTCCCCCATGATGGTCGAACGAATCGCGACCAGTGGACTCTCGATCACGTCGACCCTGCAGACGTTCTTCGCCGACGGGGTCGGCCGGGACGCTGCCGCCAATGCGACCGACCTGGTCGCGGCCGGAGTGCGACTGATCTACGGCACCGATCTGGGCAACGCCGGCACCCGGCCGGGCGTCGATCCGCGCGAGTTGGATCGGTTGGCCGCCGCCGGGTTGGGCCGGCTCGGCGCGCTGCGGGCCGCGACCGAGTGGGCTGCGACCGCGGCCGGCATGCGACGCCGGACCGGACTGCTGCAGGCCGGGCAGCCGGCCGCGCTGGTGCTGCTACCGGGCAGTCCGCTGGTCGAACCCGGGGTATTCCGGACACCGCGCGCGGTCTACTCAGACGGACGCCTTACCGTGGGGGCGGCCCGGACGGAACCCGCCGCCCCGGCAGAGCAGGCAGGGAGCGCATGAGTTCGATCGATGCCGGCCCGACCGAGCCGGGCCTGGCCCGCCGGTACCGGCCGTTGTGGCTGCTGGTCGGAGCGCAGCTGGTGCTCGGCGTCGTGCTCGGCCTCGGCTGGCTGGCCTGGTCCGACGCGCTCCATCCGGTCGCGTACAACATCGATCTGGGTAGCGGCCAGGGCGTCATCGTGCCGGGTGAGGGTGAGTCCCTGATCGCTGCCGACGGCCGGTTCGCGATCCTCACCGGGATCGCGGGTCTGGTCTTCGGGCTTGCCGCCTGGCGGCTGCGCGAGCTGCGCGGCCGGCTCACCGTCACCGTGCTGGTGGCCGCCAGCCTGGTGGCCAGCGCGCTGGCCAAGTACACCGGCCAGCTGCTGTCCGGCGGGCACAGCAGCTCGGCCCTGAACACCGCGTTCCGACCGCACCTGACCCTGCACGCCGATGCCGCGCTCTTCCTGCAGGCCTTGCTGGCCGGGCTGGTTTACACCATGTTCGTCGGTCTGTCCGGCGATCCGCAGCTCGGCCGGCCCGAGCCCGAACCGGCCGTCCTGACCGAGGTCCCGGCGGTGGCCCGGGCCGAGGCATCGCCGCCCGACTAGCTCGTGGTCGGTCCGTTGTGAAAGCTGGCCGCACTGACCGGGATCGCCCGCAGTTGCAGGATCAGTTCGGTCTCGCGGCGCAGCACCGCCCGGGCGGACGCCAGCCGGGTCGCGGTGTCGGGTTCGCCGAGCAGCCGCTGGCGATCCACCAACGGCAGCGACGCCAGCCGGGCCACCTGGTAGGACACCGTCTGCGGATCCTCGACATCCGGATCGATGCCCGGCTGTTCGTATTCGACGTTCAGCGCCCGTAGCGCCTGGTCGTGCCGGCTGATCGCGCGTCTGGTTGCCTCGACCGCCGCCGTCGACACCGGGCCCAGCGGTTCGGGCAGCCAGGTCACGGTCGCCATCAGGTAGGGCCGCTCGTCCGGGTGCAGTTCCTCGATCCGGAACCGGCGCTCACCCACCGCCGACAGATCACACCGGCCATCGGGCAGCGGCAGCACATCGGTCACCCGGGCGCTGGTGCCGACCGGGTGGACATCGCCTAGTGCGCCGACCTCCCAGCCCTGCCTCAACGCGACCACGCCGAACTCCGGGGCCCGTGGATCCTGGTCGTCGAGCAGGTCTGCGACCAGTTGCCGGTAGCGCGGCTCGAAGACGTGCAGCGACAGCGGCATTCCCGGCGTCAGCACGGTGCCGAGCGGGAACAGCGGCAGTCGCTGGGTCGTCACCGCCCTACCGTACGACCTGAACGCCCAGCCGGCCCGAGTTGACCGCGAGTCGCGACGATCCTCAGGTACCGGGCAACGGGAGCACACCCGCTCGTCCGGCAAGCCGGTTGCCGGTATCTGGAACACTGGACCCGTGCTTCGCCGAGTCGATCTGTCCTCGTCGCCGACCAGCGCCCGGGCCCTGCGCCGGGTCCTGCCCCGCGCCGCCGTCGACGTCAATGCCGCGCTCGCGGCCGTGACCCCGATCGTCGAACAGGTCCGCGAGCACGGCTACGCCGCGGCCCGGCGGTTCACCGAACAGTTCGACGGCGTGGACGTGGCCAACCCTCGAGTTCCGGTCGAGACGATTCGGCAGGCCCTGGACACCCTGGACCCGGCCGTCGCCGACGCCCTGGCCGAGTCGATCACGCGGGCTCGCAAGGTGCACGTGGAACAGCGCCGGACCGACGTCACGGTGCAGGTCGTGCCCGGGGGCACCGTGACCGAGCGCTGGATCCCGGTGGACCGGGTCGGGCTCTACGTGCCGGGCGGACTGGCGGTGTACCCGTCCTCGGTGGTGATGAACGTGGTGCCGGCCCAGGCTGCCGGCGTGCCGTCGCTGGCGGTCTGTACCCCGCCGCAGAAGGATTTCGGCGGGCTGCCGCACCCGACCATCCTGGCCGCCTGCGCGCTGCTCGGGGTCGAAGAGGTCTACGCCGTCGGGGGAGCGCAATCGATCGCCCTGCTGGCCTACGGCGACGAGGCGCTGGACATCGAACCGGTCGACGTCATCACCGGTCCGGGCAACATCTACGTGGCCGCGGCCAAGCGACTGCTGCGCGGTGTGGTCGGCATCGACGCCGAGGCCGGCACCACCGAGATCGCGGTGCTGGCCGATGCCACCGCCGATCCGGTGCACGTGGCCGCCGATCTGATCAGCCAGGCCGAGCACGATCCGGCGGCCGCCTCGGTGCTGGTCACGGACTCGGTCGAGCTGGCCGACGCGGTCGACGTCGAGGTGCGCCGCCAGGTCGAACTGACCAAGCACTACGAGCGGGTGGGCATCGCCCTGACCGGACCGCAGTCGGCCACCGTCATCGTGGCCGACCTGGCTCAGGGGCTCGAGGTCGTCAATGCCTACGCGGCCGAACACCTGGAGGTCATCACGGCCGATGCCGAGGCGGTCGCGGCCCGGGTCCGGCATGCCGGCTGCGTGTTCGTCGGCCCGCACTCGCCGGTATCGCTGGGGGACTACTGCGCCGGGTCCAACCACGTGCTGCCGACCGGCTGCACCGCCCGGCACGCGTCCGGGCTGTCGGTGCAGTCGTTCCTGCGCGGCATCCACGTGGTCAACTACGACCGGGATGCCCTGCTCGAAGTGGCGCCGAAGGTGATCGCGCTGGCTGAGGCCGAAGACCTGCCGGCGCACGGAGCCGCCATCGCGGTGAGGATGCCCCGGTGACGCGGCGCCGGTCTCCTCGTGAGTGGCTACTTCTGGCGCGAGTGGCCAGAAATAACCCGCCACTCTCCGGAAATGTAGCCACTCACGCCGGGAACGGCGGCGGCCGATGAGTCTCGATCAGCTGCCGCTGCGGGACGAACTGCGCGGCCAGCAACCCTACGGCGCCCCGCAGCTGGACGTGCCGGTGCAGCTCAACACGAACGAGAATCCCTATCCGCCGTCGGCCAAGGTGGTGGCCGACATCGGTGCGGCGGCGGCCGAGGCGGCCACCAGCCTGAACCGGTACCCCGACCGCGAGTGCCGGGCGTTGCGGGTCGATCTGGCGGCGTACCTGTCCACCGAGACCGGGGTGCCGCTGGCCCCGGAGCAGGTGTGGCCGGCCAACGGGTCGAACGAGATCATGCAGCAGTTGTTGCAGGCCTTCGGTGGTCCGGGCCGGACCGCGGTGTCGTTCGCGCCGACCTACTCGATG
>CAZZZW010000171.1:0-9769 GCA_964658795.1 Phormidium nigroviride PCC 7112 | reverse complement strand
GACCGGCAACGACCGGACCACCCTGGTCACCTTCCTCCGGGACGACCACGCCGGTGCCCTGCTGCAGATCCTGACCGAGTTCGCCGGCCGGGGCATCAACCTGACCCGGATCGAATCGCGCCCGACCAAGGGCCGGATCGGGGACTACTGCTTCTCGATCGACTGCGAAGGGCACCTCAACGATGCCCGGGTGGCCGATGCCCTGCAGGCGCTGCACCGGGTGTGTGCCAGCGTGCGTTACCTCGGTTCCTATCCCCGGCAGGACGGGCGGCAGGCGGCGTTACAGGACGGATCCGGCGATGCCGACTTCGCCGCAGCGACCACCTGGCTGGACGGGATCCGCCTGACCGGACAAGGCTGAACCGAGCTACAGGTAGAGACCGGTGTTGGCGTCGATCCGCTGCGCCGCAACCGCGTGGATGTCCCGCTCGCGTAGCAACAGGTAATCCTCACCGGCGATCTCGACCTCGTGCCGGTCATCCGGGCTGAAGAGCACGCGGTCGTTGAGCTCGACCGATCGGACGTGGTTGCCGACCGCCAGCACCTCGGCCCAGATCAGCCGCTTGGCGACCTGCGCCGTGGCCGGGATCAGGATGCCACCGGAGGACGTTCGCTCACCGGCCTCACCGGACAGCTTCACCAGCACCCGGTCGTGCAGCATCTTGATCGGCAGTCGTTCGGTCGTAGTCATGACGGTGTCCAGCCTACGGGGCTACTTGGCCAGTACGGCCCAGAGCCCGACCACTACGGCGGCCAGCACGACCAGCAGGCAACCGGCCGCGAGCAGTCGCTGGCCGACGGCCGAGCGCGGGTGCTCATCGGCGGTGACCAGGGCGCGCACCGCCACCGAGAACAGCGCGGTGATCCCGATGCCGGCGATCAGCGACACCACCACGACGTTGCGCAGCGTGCTCAGGTCGACGTAGGAGCTCATCAACTCGCCTGCTCCTCGAGGACTGGAAACTCGGCGCCACGGATCGCGCGATCAGCCAGCTCCGGAAAGTCGTTGACGTTGTCGGCCGTAACCGGATGCCGATGCGACCAGTACCAGACCCCGAGCAGTCCGAGCGCGGCCACCACGGCGACGACCACGATCAACGCGGTCGAGCCGTCGTCCACGATCAGCCCCAGACCGGCGGCCACGAGTCCGGCGGCCGGCAGCGTCAGCACCCAGGCCACCACCATCGACCCGGCTACGCTCCAGCGGATGGTGGCGCCCTTCTTGCCGACGCCAGTCCCCAGCACCGCCCCGGACGTGATGTGGGTGGTCGACAGCGGCAGGCCGCCCTGGGTGGCGGTCAGCAGCACGATGGCGGCCGAGGTCTGGGCGGCGAAGCCCTGCGGCGGTTCGATGTGGGTCAGCCGGTGCCCCATGGTCCGGATCACCCGCCAGCCACCGAGGTAGGTCCCGGCCGCGATCGCCAGGCCGCAGGCGATGATCACCCACACCGGCGGGTCGGAGTGCGGGCTGATCTCCTTGTCCGCGATCAGGGCCAGCGTGATCACGCCCATCGTCTTCTGGGCATCGTTGGTGCCGTGGGCCAGGGACACCAGTGAGGCGGAGGCCAGCTGGCCCATCCGGAAGTACCGATGGCTGCGCGGCCGCTCGTCCGGCCGCGCGGTCCTGTAGGCCAGCCGGGTGGCCAGACCCGCCACCAGGGCGGCGATGATCGGTGACAGCACGGCCGGGATGACGACCTTGGCCACGATCGAGTGGCCGTGCACGGCCGAGTGACCGGCCGAGACCAGGGTGGCACCGATGACGCCGCCGATCAGGGCGTGCGAGGACGACGACGGTAGCCCGAAGGACCACGTCAACAGGTTCCAGACGATGGCGCCGAGCAGGCCGGCGAACACGATCGGCAGGGTGATGACGTCGGCCGAGACGATGCCGCTGGCGATAGTGGCCGCGACCTTGATCGACAGGAACGCCCCTACCAGGTTGAGCACAGCCGACAGCGCAACCGCGGCCTTCGGCCTAAGGGCGCCAGTGGCGATCGACGTTGCCATGGCGTTGGCGGTGTCGTGAAAACCATTGGTGAAATCGAAGGTAAGAGCCGTGATCACAACGATGAACAGGAGAACCGCGTCATGCACGTTGCGAACGATCCTCGATGCTCAGGTCCTGTGCAAGTCCTCACCGGGATTTAACACGATCTTCCCGGGTCGGGCTGAATTTTGCGGCGTTCTGTCCCGGTCCTACTTGTGGAACTGCGGGACGATCAGCCACAGGCCGTACAGCACCGCGGCCGCACAGATCAGGAAACAGACTCCGGCCGCCAGCTTGCGAGCCGGGCTGGCGGCCCGGGCCGCGGCGACGTCGCCGGCACCCTCCGGTGCGCCGGCGTCGAGGGCCAGCAGCCCGACCGAGAACACGCAGACGATGCCGACGCCGAAGACGAAGCTCACGCCCGCGACCTTGAACAGGGCAGCCCAGTCGATGTGCATGTCGTCCTCCGTTACGCCGCAGCCAGAACCGGCGCCGGCTCGGTGCTCTCGTTGACGTTGTGTGCGGTCACCGGCGAGCGGCGAGACATCAGGTAGATGAAGCCGACCGCCGCCACGGCCAGCAGCGCGATGATGACCACCCCGATGTTGCCGGAGTCGGCCACCCGGCCGGCGACGGCGCCGACGATGGCCGCGGCCGGCAGTGTGAACAACCAGCCCAGCGCCATCCGGCCGGCGATGTTCCACCGGACCTCGGCCAGCTTGCGGCCCAGGCCCGAGCCGAGGATGCCGCCGGAGGCGACCTGCGTGGTGGACAGCGCGAAGCCCAGGTGGGCCGAGGCCAGCAGCACCGCGGTCGACGAGCTCTCAGCCGCGAAACCCTGCGGCGACTCGATGTCGGTCAGCCCCTTGCCCATGGTGCGGATGATCCGCCAGCCACCCAGGTAGGTGCCGCCGGCGATGGCCAGTCCGGCCAGCAGGATGACCCAGACCGGCGGTCCAGAACCTTCCTTGAGGTTTCCATTGGTGATCAGCAGCAGCGTGATGACGCCCATGGTCTTCTGGGCGTCACCGGTGCCGTGAGCCAGCGACACCATGGTGGCCGAGATGGTCTGGCCGTGGCGGAAGCCGGTCTTGACCGTCTCGCCCCGGCCGCGCTGGGTGATCTTGTAGGCCAGGAACGTCGCCACCAGCGCGATCACGCCACACACGATGGGCGAGGCCACGGCCGGGAGCAGGATCTTCGAGAACACCTTGTCGAAGTGCACCGCGCCGGTGCCCGAGGCCACCCAGACCGCGCCGATCAAACCGCCGAACAGCGCGTGCGAGGACGAGGACGGCAGACCGAGCAGCCAGGTGAACAGGTTCCACAGGATGGCCCCGATCAGGCCGCCGAAGATGATCGCCGGCGTGACCTTGCTGTCGTCGACGATGCCGCCGGAGATGGTCTTGGCCACCTCGGTCGAGATGAAGGCCCCGATCAGGTTCATCACGCCCGAGATCGCCACCGCCACCTTGGGCTTGAGCGCACCGGTCGCGATCGAGGTCGCCATCGCGTTGGCGGTGTCGTGGAAGCCGTTGGTGAAGTCGAAGGCCAACGCGGTCACGATGACCACCAGGACCAGGAAAGAGACGTTCATGCTCCGATTGCCTCCAGCGGACTCCGAGAGCGGACGAGGGCCAAGGTAGGAGCCGAAGGTGAACGGAAGGTGGCCGTGGTCGGGCCGGTCCAGCACAGCGGAGCTCGTTGTGGTTGACGGCCGCGAGAAGCTGACCTGGTGACGATCGAGATCATCGTGTTCGAGGGCGTCGACGAGATCGATGTGTTCGGTCCGTTCGAGGTGTTGTGCAGTGCCGGCCTGGACGTGCGGCTGGTCGCCATCGAGGCCGGCGATGTGCACAGCCAGCGTGGTGTGCACCTGGTCGTGCCCGAGGTCGGGCGGCCGGACGCGATCGTGGTGCCCGGCGGTGGCTGGCTGAACCGAGCCTCCGAAGGTTCCTGGGCCCAGGCCCAGCGTGGCGTGCTGCCGGCCCGGCTGGCCGAACTCAAGGACCAGGTCGAGTGGATGGCCAGCGTCTGCACCGGTTCGCTGCTACTGGCCGCGGCCGGGCTGTTGGACGGTCGCTGCGCCACCACCAATCGCAACGCCTACGACGAGCTCCGCCCTTACGTGGCCGAGGTGATCGAGGCCCGGGTGGTCGACGATGGCGACATCGTCACCGCCGGCGGGCTCACCGCCGGCTTCGATCTCGGACTCTGGTTGGTCGAGCGAGAACTGGGCACCGCCGTGGCCGACCGGGTGTCGCGCAGCATCGAATACCCCCGGGTCGGCACCGTCTGGCGGGCACCCCGGCGCTGAACGTCCTCCCGGGATAGCCGTTTGGCCACCTCGATATCGTGAGTTCGTGATCGACCTACGCATCCTCCGTGAGGATCCCGACCTCGTCCGTGCCTCGCAGCGTGCTCGCGGCGCCGACCCCGGTCTGGTCGATGTGCTGTTGTCCGCCGACGAGGCCCGGCGGGCTGCGGTGGCTCGGGCCGACTCACTACGCGCGGAACAGAAGGCGGTGAGCGCCTCGGTGCGCTCGGCCGACGCGGCGGAGCGTCCGGCCGTCCTGGCCCGGGCCAAGGAGTTGTCGGCCGCGGTCAAGGAAGCGGAAGCAGGTCTGGGCGAGGCCGAACACGCCTTGCGGGTGGCCCACCTGGCCGTTCCCAACATCGCCTCGCCGGCGGCTCCGCCCGGTGGCGAGGACGACTTCGTCACCCTGGAACTGGTCGGTACCCCGCCGGCGGTCGCCGAGCCGCGCGATCACCTCGACATCGGCAACGCCTTGAAGGCGATCGACACCGAGCGCGGGGCCAAGGTCTCCGGCGCCCGGTTCTACTTCCTGACCGGGATCGGCGCCAAGCTCGAACTGGCCCTGGTGAACCTGGCCATGGCCAAGGCCGACGAGTGGGGTCTGACCGAGATCATCGCCCCGGCCCTGGTGAAGCCTGAGGCGATGGAGGGCACCGGATTCCTCGGCGCGCACGCCAGCGAGGTGTACCGGCTGGCCGACGACGACCTGTACCTGGTCGGCACGTCGGAGGTCGCGCTGGCCGGTTACCACTCGAACGAGCTGCTCAACGCGGCCGAACTGCCTTTGCGCTACGCCGGATTCTCGTCCTGCTTCCGGCGTGAGGCGGGCTCCTACGGCAAGGACACCAAGGGCATCATCCGGGTGCACTGGTTCGACAAAGTCGAGATGTTCAGCTACGTACCGGCCGAGCAGGCCGAGGCCGAACACCAGCGTCTGCTGGCCTGGGAGAGAGAGTTCCTCGACCTGCTCGAACTGTCCTACCGGGTCATCGACGTCGCGGCCGGCGATCTCGGCTCGAGCGCGGTCCGCAAGTTCGACATCGAGGCCTGGTTCCCGTCGCAGGGCGCGTACCGGGAGCTGACGTCGACGTCGAACTGCACCACGTTCCAGGCTCGCCGCCTGAACATCCGGGCCAGGGGCGAACGGGGCAACGAGACGGTCGCGACCCTCAACGGCACCCTGTGCGCGATCGCCCGGACGATCGCCTGTCTGCTCGATCATCACCAGCAGCCGGACGGTTCGGTGTACGTACCGGTGGCTCTGCGTCCGTACCTGGGTGGTCGCGAACTGCTGACGGCGCCCGCAGCCAGATGACGGTACGGCTGTTCGCCAGCGACCTCGACGGAACCCTGCTGCACTCCGACGGCACCGTGTCGGCGGCGACCCACGCCGCGCTGGCGGCGGCCGAACAGGCCGGTTTGACCGTGGTGTTCGTAACCGGCCGGCCACCGCGCTGGGTGCACGAGGTGGCCGATGCGACCGGGCACACCGGGGTGGCGGTGCTGGCCAACGGGGCGGTGCTCTACGACCTGCACACCGAAGAGGTGCTGGCCACCCACCCGATCGAGCCCGAGCTGCTGACTGATGTCACCGCCAGGCTGCGCCGAGGAATCCCCCAGGTGAGCTTCGGGCTGGAGCAGGGGCTGAACTTCGGACATGAGCCCGAATATCTGCACGACTGGCAGATGGTGCCGACCTTCGACCGGGCGGGGCGGCCACTGCCACCGGCCCACGAGGGGTCGCTGGCCGAGCTGCTCGCCGTCGACGACCCGGTGGTGAAGCTGCTGGCCAAGGGCGCCGGGCTGGTGCCGGACACGTTCATGGATCGGGTCGAGGAACTGGTGGGAGACCTGGTCACCGTCACGCGGTCAGGGCATTCGGCATTGGTGGAGATCTCGGCCCTCGGGGTTACCAAGGCCTCGGGGCTGGCCTACTTCGCCGCCGAGCGGGGCATCGACCGGTCCGAGGTGGCGGCCGTCGGCGACATGCCCAACGACATTCCGATGCTGGCCTGGGCCGGCCGGTCCTATGCGGTTGCCAACGCGCACGCCTCGGCCAAGGCTGCGGCCGGCACGGTGCTGACCGAGACCAACAACGAGGACGCGGTCGCCCACCTGCTCACCAGCCTGCTGCCCTGACCTCCCGCACCTTCGGCATTTCGGGGCTAGAGGTACTGGCCGGGGCCGTGCTCGCCGTCCTGTCCCGGCATACCGGGCATGCCGGCGATCACCTGACCCGGACCGATCTGGCCCGGCAGCGCCCGGCCGCGCATCTGCTCCAGCTGCGCGCGGGCAGCCATCTGCTGGGCGAACAACGCGGTCTGGATGCCGTGGAACAGGCCCTCCAGCCAGCCCACCAGTTGGGCCTGCGCGATCCGCAACTCGGCCTCGCTGGGCACGCCGTCGTCGGAGAACGGTAGCGACAGCCGATCGAGTTCGTCCCTGAGGTCAGGGGCCAACCCCGCCTCCAACTCCTTGATCGAGGACTTGTGGATCTCCTTCAGCCGAACCCGGCCGGCCTCGTCCAGCGGAGCCGCCCGGACCTCCTCGAGCAGCTGCTTGATCATGGTGCCGATCCGCATCACCTTGGCCGGCTGCTCCACCTGCGACATCACGTCCTGGGCCGAGTAGTCCTGCTCCGGCTCGGCCGCGGCGCCCGCCGGTGCGTGATCGCCCATCACCACAAGGTCGTCCTGCTCGCTCGTCTCATCTGCCATCACGATGTCCTGTCCTAGATATCGGCTGACCTGTTCATATAGTTCGGCGTCGGTGCTCATCCGATGCTGAGCACCACCTTGCCGATGTGGTCACTGGCGTTCACCAGCTCGTGAGCCTTGGCCGCCTCGGCCAACGGCAGCACCTGATCCACCACCGGCCGGACGGTGCCCGCTTCGATCAACGGCCACACGTGGGCGACGGTACCGGCCACGATGGCCGCCTTCTGCTCCAGCGGACGGGCCCGCAGGCCGGCCGCGAATACCGACGCGCGCTTGCTCAGCAACACGCCGAGGTCGAGTTCGCCCTTGCGTCCGCCCAGCATCCCGATCGTCACCATCCGGCCGCCGACGGCCAGCGAGGCGACGTTGCCGGTCAGGTACTTCGCGCCGACCGTGTCCAGGATGACGTCGACGCCGGCCTGGTCGGTGTCGGCCGCAATCATCTCGACGAAGTCCTGCTCCTTGTAGTTGATCGCCACCTCGGCTCCCAACTCACGACAGGCCGCGACCTTGGCCGCAGAGCCGGCCGTGGTGTAGACCCGAGCACCCTGCGCCACAGCCAGTTGGATGGCCATGGTGCCGATGCCGGACGAGCCGCCGTGCACCAGGAACCGTTCCCCCAGGGTGAGGTGAGCGGCCGGGGCGCTGTCGAACACGGTCGACCAGACGGTGTTGGTGACCTCGGGTAGGGCTCCGGCCGTGATCAGGTCCAGTCCGCGCGGCACCGGCATCAACTGCAGCGCCGGGACGCACACCTTCTCGGCGTAACCGCCGCCGGCCAGCAGCGCACAGACCTCGTCGCCGACCTGCCAGCCGGTGACGCCGTCGCCCAGGGCACCGATCCGGCCGCTGCACTCCAGCCCCAGGATGTCGGAGGCTCCGGGTGGCGGCGGATAGTTGCCCGCGCGCTGCTGCAGATCGGCCCGGTTGACCGCGGTGGCCGCCACCTCGATCAGCACCTCACCCGGCTTCGGCTCCGGATCCGGCACCTCGGCCAGCCGCAACTTCTCCGGACCACCGAACTCGTCGAGCACCACTGCTTTCATCCTTCGAACGTAGCGTGCACCGCTTCACCGGTGGCGGCGAGGATCGGCTCCGTTCTCAGCTGACCGTGATCGCCCGGGCCGGACAGAGATTCTCGGCGGTGTAGACCGCGTCGGTCTCGGTGTCCGGTGGGTTGGCGTCCAACAGCTCGACCACCCCGGCATCGTCCTGGTCGAAGACATCCGGGGCGGTCAGCGCGCACAGGCCAGCTCCCTGACAGCTGCCGCGATCCACCTCGATCCGCATCGGGCTCACCACCGCACCGGCAGGGAATGCACGCCATAGACGACCATCTCGTCCCGGAACGGCAATTCCTCCAACGGCACGGCCAGCTCGAGATTCGGCAGTCTTCGCAAGGCGGTTTCCAACGCGACCTGGAGCTCGACCCGGGCCAGCGGCTGGCCGAGGCACTGATGCACGCCGTATCCGAAGGCGACGTGGTGCCGGGCGTCTCGGTGCACGTCCAGTTCACCATCCGGACCGAACTGGCCGGCATCCCGGTTGGCCGAGTTAAGCATGCACAGGACGCCGTCGCCGGCCTTGACCACGCTCCCGCCGATTTCGACATCCTCCAGCGCGACCCGCGCCGCGCCCCCGTGCACCACCGACAGATAGCGCAGCAGCTCCTCGACCGCACCGGGAATCAGCTCCGGATCGGCTCGCAGTTCAGCCAGCTGGCTCGGATGCTCCAACAGCGTCAAGATCGCCAATGCCGTTTGATTCGCGGTGGTTTCGTGACCGGCGACCAGTAGCAGGCGGGCCATCTGGACCACGTCGTCCCGAGTCAGCTCGCCGGTCAGTTCGTGCTCGACCACCAGCTGACTGAGCACCCCGTCATCCGGCGTCTCAGCCAGTTGGCCGGCCAGGTCGGACAGGTAGTCCATCAGTTCCCGGTTGGCCTGTTCGACCTGCTTCGGATCGACCGTGCGATCGAGCAGGATCCGGCTGCGCTGCTGGAAGAACGCGTGATCGGCGTAGGGGACGCCGAGCAGCAGGCAGATGACCAGCGATGGCACCGGCAGCGCGAAATCGGCGACCAGGTCGGCCGGCGGCCCGGCCGCGATCAGGTCGTCCAACAGTCCGTCGACGATCTGCTGCACCTGCGGCCGGAGTTCATACATCCGCTTGACCCGGAAGTCGCCGGTGAGCATCCGCCGCAGCCGCTGGTGCTCAGGGTCGTCCATCCGGATGAAGCTCCGATTGACGCGGCCGAGTTCTTTGGTGGCTGCAGACTGAAAGGGAAATGTCGGGCGCAGATTGTCTGCACTGAATCGTCGATCACCGAGTACCTGGCGGACGTCGTCGAAGCGTGTGATCAGCCACGGGGTACTGCCGTCCCATAGTCGGGTCCGGACCAATCCCTCATGTTTTTGAGCCTGTTGGTACTCAGCGGGTGGATCGAACGGGCAGCCGGTGCGGTCGGCCGGATAGCTGACCAGGTCGGGTTCACGTACGGGCGTTTGGGGCATCACGGTCCTCCAGGTGTTTCCCGTGACGGGATAGTTCGACAAGCTAACGATTTTTACCGTACGCCGTAATGTCGGATTTAGCACGACCTGGATGGATGACTCACAGCTGGACCCGACTGGCCCGGACATGACAGGGCCCCGCCAGCTCATACCTGGCGGGGCCAGCTTCCAGTGTGGGCGGTCCGGCCCGACCAATGGGTGACCGACACGCGAACCTCGGGTGGCGAGTATC
>CAZZZW010000170.1:0-9774 GCA_964658795.1 Phormidium nigroviride PCC 7112 | reverse complement strand
GTGGCGACTGCCGGCTGAACTGGTTGCTCCCTTGGAGGCGGCCGTCTTGCCCAAGGCACCGGATCAGACGCCGGCGTCCTTCGCCCGCTCCGTTCGACGAGCCCTGATCCGGCTCGATCCCGCCGACGCCGAGGCCCGTCATCAGCGCGCCCGCCAAGAACGAAGGGTCGGCTTTCAGCCGATCGAGGACGGAATGGTAGCCCTGCAGGTGATCCTGCCGGCCGCGGACGGTCAGTCGGTCTACACCCGCCTGACCGGAGCCGCGCTCATGCTGCCCAAGTCCGATGCACGCTCGATGGACCAGCGTCGGGCCGATCTGCTGGTCGAGGCGGTGTTGACCGGGCTGCCGGCCGACTCGTTGCCGAAGCTTCAGGGCCGTCGGCCCTCGATCCAGGTCGTGGTCGCCGCCGACACGCTGCTCGAACTCGACGACGAACCGGCTCACCTCACCGGGTACGGGCCGATCACCGCCGAGACCGCGCGCAGGTTGGCGGCCGATGAGTCCGGCACCTGGCGAAGACTCTTGACCGACCCTGGCGGGCGCTTGATCGATGTGTCCGAACAGCGATATCGGCCAAGCCGCCGGCTGCGGGACTTCGTCGCCCTGCGCGATGACGTGTGCAGCTTTCCGACCTGCAACCAGCCCGGATACCGCTGCGAGTACGAGCACATCAACCCCTACCAGCCGGGCGATGCGACCTGCGCCTGTAATGGCGCCCTGGCCTGCCGGCGGCACAACCGGTGCAAGATCAACACCGGCTGGGGTTATCGGATGAACACCGACGGCTCCTTCACCTGGACGACCGCGACCGGACACAGCTACCGCTCGGTCACGGACGACCGGTGGCGCTCAGGTGACGACGAATCTTCGGGCGATCCTCCGTACTGAGCGCCCGCCGGCGGCGATCAGCTAGCTGACGGCGACATCGTCGACAACGAAGGTGGTCGGATTCTTCGAACCATTGGTAGCACTGAAAGACAGGGTCACCGTCTGCCCGGCGTAGCTACTCAGGGATGCAGTGACCTGCTTCCACTGGCCGGTCGTGCTGCCATCGGACAGTGTGCTCACAGTTGCCAGCACGGTCCCGGAACTGTTCTTGATCGTCGTCGTCAGGAAGTCATAGGAGTGACTGGTCTCGGTGGTGGTGATGTAGTCCCAGAACGACAACGTGCCCGAGCTCGGAACAGTGAAGCTCTGCGTCGCCGTCTCGGTACTGCTGTTCGTCCCGCCGAGGGTCAGCGCCTTCGTGCCGCTGTGTACTCGAGTGGTCGTCACCGCAGCTCCACCCGCCAGCGTCCACGGGGCGCTCCCAGCCTCGAATCCGCCGTTGGTGAAAGAAGATCCGCCGCCACCACCGCCACCGGTGCCGCCGCCGGTACCGGTGCCGCCCGCCAGCCACTCGGTACCGTTCAGCATCACGGTCGAGTCGGTGCCGGCGGGGTCGTTCCAGCCGTTGTACAGCGTGTTCCCGGACTCGCCGGTGCCGTCATCGATGGTCGACGAATCACCGATGAACATCACCCGGCCGCTGCCGAAGGTCGACGTAGCGACGGCTGCCCCGGTCGTGCCTGAGGCCGAGTACCCGGTTCGATAGATCTCGCCCCGCACGGCGGCGTTGTCGGCCGGCTTCAGGGTCACGGTCGTTCCGTTGCGGATGATGGTGCCGGTCGCAGTGCCGAACGGTCCCGAGATGATCGGATCGGAGGCCGCGGACGCACCGATGACGTTCGGGTTCTCCGTGCCGATGTTCAGCAGGTCGATCGAAAATCCGAACGGATCGTTCGAGTCGACTGAGTTGTTCGTCATCAGGTCGTTCAGGATCTTCGGCGAGTCCCAGCCATCGTTGTTCCGATCGCTACCGGTGTGGTCAGAGACCATGAACAGTCCGCCGCCGTTCTGCACGAACGTCATGATCGCGGTCTTCTCGGCCGCAGTCAGCACGACGTTCGGTTCCGGCAGGACGAAGGCGTTGAACTTCGACAGATCCTCGGAGCCGCTGCCACCGTAGGTGATCGCGCTACCGGATGGCAGCGTCTTGAGCGAGTAGCGGCCGGTCTTCTGCAAGGCCACGCCCCAGGCCGAGATACCGCCGGTCCAGGAGGTCTCCGACGTAGGATTCGCGTTCTGCGACAGCGGATCCGGCTGCGAACTCGAGATGATCCAGTCCGCCTGACCGGCCGTCTCGCCGTGACTGTTGTCGAACAGGACGTTGTACGTCGTCGCGGCGTGGGCAGCGTGCGGCGACGACGCCAGCGAGATGGATACCACCCCCGCTGCTGCGAGAACCGCTACCGACAAGCCCGCTAACACTCGTTGCATTCCGCGCAACCTCCGTTGGTGCCGACAAATGACTGCCACAGCGCTGGCCGACGAAAAAGACTTCGCCGTCAAAACGCTCTATTCGGGCAGCTTGTCGCACTCTAGGGACGACGATGTGACCTCAGCGTGAATTCTTGACCGCTAACATCTGATCAATTGCGCGCGGCGTCGCCCAGCACTCGAAGCACGTTGCCACCGCACAGCGCGGCCAGGTCGAGCGCCGACCACCCCCGGTCAGACAATTCGCTCAGCAGGGCCGGGTAGCAGCTGACGTCCTCCAGACCGGATGGCAGCTCATCACAGCCGTCATAGTCACCACCCAGCCCGACGTGCTCGATTCCGGACACCGACCGGACGTGCTCCACGTGATCGGCGACCTGAGCGACGGTCGCCCGCGGCCGGGAGCCGCGTGCCGCCAACTCCGCCAGGGCCGAATTCAAGGTGTTGAAGTCCTTGGGGTCACCACCGCGATCGCGGACCAACTCTTTCGCCCGGGCGGAGAACTCCGCGCACTCGTTGCTCACGAAGTACGGCACGAACGTGACCATGCAGACGCCACCGTTCACCGGCAGCTGAGCTAGCACGTCGTCCGGCACGTTACGCGGCACATCACAGACGGCCCGGGCCGAGGAGTGGCTGAAGATGACGGGTGATTCGGTCACCGTCAGCGCGTCACGCATCGTGTCGGCCGATACGTGGGACAGGTCGACGAGCATGCCGAGCCGGTTCATCTCGGCCACCACCGAGCGACCGAAATCGTTGAGTCCCCCGAGCACCGGCTCATCGGTCGCCGAGTCCGCCCACGGCACGTTGTCGTTGTGGGTCAAGGTCATATAGCGCACGCCGAGGTTGAACAGCATCCTCAGCACGCCCAGTGACGAGTTGATGGAGTGCCCGCCCTCGGCTCCCATCAGGCTGGCGAACCGTCCGCCCAGCCAGGCCTCGCGCACCTCGTCGGCGGTACGGCACAGCGATGTCAAGGACGGATAACTCGCAACCAGCCGGTGGACGAAGTCGATCTGCTGCAAGGTGGCAGTGACCGCCGCGTCGGCACCCAACGAACAAGGCACGTAGACCGACCAGAACTGACCCCCGACGCCACCCTCGGACAGCCGGACGAAGTCGGTGTGGGTCCGCTCCTGTCGCTGCGAGACGTCATAGGCCGTCAAGTCGTAGTCGACCAGCGTGCGCATCTCCCACGGAAGGTCGTTGTGACCATCGATGATCGGATGCGGACCGACCTCTCCATAGCTCACAGTTGCAGGCTTTCCCCAGTCGAAAGCGGCGAGAACTCGGTGTTGAAGGCTGAACCGACCTCACCGATGCGCTGCTGGTACATCGCCAGACCGGGCGGGGCCAGCAGCGAATCGTGGATGCCGACCGACCGAGGCGAACGCATCGCCGCGGCGAAGTCCATCGCCTCGGCGACCCGGGCCCACGGCGCGTGCACCGGGATCAACGCGAGTTCAACCGGGATCGTCGGGATGGTGTAGGAGTCTCCCGGGTGATAGATCACATCCTCGACCGAGAACGCAACGTTGGCGATCACCGGGATCGAGGAATGGATCAGCGCATGCTGACCACCGAAGGTGCGAATGCCGAAGCCGCCGGCGTCGAACGACTCACCCGCCCCGACCGCCGTCACCCGGCCGGCCAACGACTCGACCGATGCCAATTGGTCGGCCACCGCAGCCGGCCCCCATATCCGCAGCTCGGCGTTCGCGACAGCGGCGTCGCTGAGGCGTTTCACATCGATGTGATCAGGGTGTTCGTGCGTGACCAGCACCGCGTCGACACCATCGAGCGCCGTCTCGACCTCGCTGAACACTCCCGGGTCGATGACCAGCGCCCGATCGCCGTCGGTGATCCGAACACACGAATGGGTGAACTTCGTCAGCAGCATGCCGTCAGCATATCGAGCCGATATCACCTACGGTGGATTCATGCCGTCCGTCATGTGGTTCCGCCGCGATCTGCGCCTGCACGACAACCCGGCCTTGGTCGAGGCGGCCGATCACGACCGCAACGTGCTCGGGCTGTTCATCCTCGATCCGGCCCTGGTCACGACCTCGGGTGCGCCGCGGTTGGCTGTGCTCTACCGCACCCTGCGCGCGCTGAACGAGCAACTGAACGGCCGACTGGTGATCCGGCATGGCCAGCCACAGACCGTATTACCCAAGGTTTGCAAGGAGATCGGCGCCGACGCAGCCTACTGTGCCTACGACTTCGGGCCGTACGGTCACCAGCGCGACGAGGCGGTCGCCGCGGCGCTCGGTGACATCGCCCTGCACCGGGTCGGCTCGCCCTACGCGATACCCCCGGGCAAGATCCGCAACGGCAGCGGCGAGAATTTCAAGGTCTACAGCGCCTTCTACCGCCGGTGGCACGACCGCGGCTGGCCCGACCCCGTCCGCTCGGTCCGGCCGGACTGGCTCGAGGCCAAGTCCGACCCGATCCCGAACGACCCGCGACTACCGAAGGATCTGGAGCTACCGGCGGTCGGCGAGGCCGCCGCTCGCCAGCATTGGCAGCACTGGAGCGAGCACGGCCTGGACGACTACAACAACCTGCGGGACCGGCCGGACGCGGACGGAACCTCGCACATGTCGGTCCACCTCAAATGGGGCACCATCCACCCGCGAACCATGCTGGCCGACCTCAAGCCCCGGCACGAGGTCTACCGCAAGGAACTGGCCTGGCGCGAGTTCTACGCCGACGTGCTGTTCAACCGACCCGAGACCGCCCGCGAGTACTACCATCCGGAGTTCAAGAAACTGCCGTACGCCAAGGGAGAAACAGCATCTGACCGGCTGATCGCCTGGCAACGTGGTCAGACCGGTTTCCCGATCGTCGACGCCGGCATGCGGCAGTTGCTGGCCGAGGGTTGGATGCACAACCGGGTCCGGATGATCGTCGGCTCGTTCCTGGTCAAGGACCTGCACCTGGAGTGGACCGACGGCGCCCGGCACTTCATGCAGCACCTCATCGATGGGGATCTGGCCAGCAACAACCATGGCTGGCAGTGGGTGGCCGGCTCCGGCACCGACGCCTCGCCGTACTACCGCATCTTCAACCCGATCCTGCAGGGCAAGAAGTTCGATCCCAACGGCGATTACGTCCGCAAGTACGTGCCCGAGCTCAAGGATCTGTCGAAGAAGTACATCCACCAACCGTGGACGAATCCTGACGGTGCACCGAGGGACTACCCGAAACCGATCGTCGATCACGACGAGGAGCGCAAACGCAGCCTCGAGGACTACCAGCAGATCAAGAGGTAACCCGCACCGACCACTCCCCGGTCCAGCGCTCATCCGGCTCCAGCCGGACGAGATTGTCCTGAGAGTTGAAGGCATTTGCTGGACAGCTCATCGGCTCGATCGCGACCGCGTTCCGACCGGGGGTGATGAACGGCGGGGTGAAGACCTGCAGGTTGCGAAACGACGAACTCCACCGCAGCTCGATCGTCCGTTCGACCGTCCGCAGCACGGCCACCGACCCGGTCAGGTCGGCGAAACCATGGTCCAACCGCAGGTCGCCGATCGGGCGCAACCGCTGCAGGTCATAGACCGTCCCGGCCACCGGCAGCGTCTCGACCGGAATCTGACGCTCGTCCGTCCGTAGTACCGACGCCGCCGGGACCTGCAGTTCAGCCTCGTCCAACGACCGCGGACCGAGGTCCAGATAGGGATGAAAGCCCACCCCGAACGGCGCGGCCGAGGAACCGGTGTTCGTCGCGGCCAGCCGGACGGTCAAACCTTCCGGATCAAGAATGTAGAGCAGGTGCAGGCTGATCTCGAACGGGTATCCGGTCTGAGGCACGATGTCGCAGTGCATCAGCACCGAACTCTCGGTCTGCTCCACGCACCGCCAGCGGTTCCACTTCACGAACCCGTGGCTGGCGTTCAAGGTGGCCGGCTCGGTCAGCGGCAATTGGTAATCGACGCCGTCGAAGGCGTAACGGCCGTCACGGATCCGGTTCGGCCAGGGCGCCAGCACACATCCGGTGGATTTCGGCGGCAGCTCGTCCGGGCCGGTTTCCACCGTGACCGCGACACCATCGCGCCACAGGCCGGCCAGTGCTGCGCCGACCTCTGAGATCTCAGCCGTGTAACCCGAGCTGGAGATCGCGAACCGTTCACCCGTCAGCGTCATGCCGAAACGGTACCAACGGCGGGCTCACCGGCCACCGCACGCGCGTCGTAGTTCCGGAACGGTGTGACCAACAGCGTTGCGAACACGACGACGATCGCACATACGATCCCGCCGCCGACCCAGGAAATCGTCGCACCTGTTGCCGCCGCCGTCGCACCGGCGCGCAGGTCGCCCAGCCGGGGACCGCCGGCCACCACGACCACGAAGACGCCCTGCAACCGGCCGCGCATCTCGTCCGGCGCGTAGGTCTGCAGGATCGTCTGACGGAACACCGCACTCACCAGGTCAGCCGCACCGGCCACCGCCAGCAGCACCACCGCGAGCCACAACGAGTGCGCCAGTCCGGACACGGCGATGCAGATTCCCCAGCCGACAATGGCAAACATCAGCGCCAGGCCCTGCCGACGGACCCGACCGATCCAACCCCCGGACAGACCGGCGATCACCGACCCGATCGCGATCGCGGCGTACAGCGGGCCGACCTGGCCGTGGAACCGATCCGCCGCGACCTGCGGGAACAACGCCCGCGGCATCGCGAAAACCATAGCCACGATGTCGACCGCGAACGACATCAGCAGCACCGGACGGGTGGCGATGAACGACAGACCACCGAGCACCGAACGCAGCCCCGGCACCTGCTTGGCGCCTTCCGGCGGGATGTGCGGCAGCCGCATCGCCGCGTACAACGCCAGTGTGAACAGCACCGCGTCCACACCGTAGGCGTAGTCGAAGCCGTGGTGACGGGTCACCAGCACGCCGGCGATCAGCGGCCCGATCACCTGGCCGACGTTGCCGACTGTGAAGGTGATCGTGTTCGCGGCCGGGACCAGTTCGGTCGGCACGATCCTGGGCACGATCGCACCACGGGTGGAGGAGGCGACCGCGAAGAAGCCGGCCTGCAACGCGACCAGCACCAGGATCAGCGGCACGTTGCCCAGGCCGGCGACCGACTGCATCAACAGTCCCAGCGTCATCACCCAGCTGGCGATCGAGCTGATCAGGTACAGCGTCCGCCGGTCCATCGCGTCAGCGACCGCGCCACCCCAGAGACCGAACGCGACCAGCGGCACGAAGCCGACCAGCCCGACCAACCCGACCTCGAGTGAGGAGTGCGACAGGTCATAGACCTGGACCGGTACCGCGACCTGGGTCAGCATCGAGCCGATAAACGAGGTGCCCTGACCCATCACTTGCCGCCGGAACGGCCCGATCTTCAGTGGTCGGGTGTCGATCGCGTGCCCACGCAGCCGGCTGCGCCGGGTCGCTGCGGCCGGCGGGGGATCGGCGACGGCGGGACCGGCCAGTTCGGAGTTGGTGGGTTCGTCCGAACTCACGGAGCCAGCCGTTCCACGACCCACGACGAACCATCGAGGCGGAACCGCAGTCGATCGTGCAGCCGGTAGGCCCGGCCCTGCCAGAACTCCACCTGCTCCGGCCGAACCCGGTACCCGCCCCAGTGCGGCGGTGCCGGAACCTCAGAGCCCTCGAACCTGGCCGTCACCGCCGCCAACGCCGACTCCAGTTCGGCCCGGTCGGACAGCACGCCGGACTGTGGTGCCGAGGCCCAGGCGGCCAACTGCGAGCCGCGCGGGCGGCCGAAGAAATATGCCTCCGTCTCGGCCCGGCTGACCACCTCGACCGGGCCCCGCAACCGGACCTGGCGTTCCAGCGGTAACCAGGAGAACACCACGGCGGCATAAGGGTGAACCGCCAGTGCGTGCCCCTTGACCGAGTCGTAGTTGGTGTAGAAATCCACGCCTTTGGCCGAGATTCCCCGGGCCAGCACCGTCCGCACGTCCGGCCGACCGGCCGCATCCACGGTGGCCACCTGGATCGCGTTCGGTTCCAGGATCCGGTCGTCGGCTGCGGCCTGGTCGTACCAGGCCTGCAACTGGGTCAGCCAGTCGGCGGCCAGGCCGGCCTCGGTCAGCTCACCGGATTCATAGGAGCTGACCACCGTACGAGGATCGGCGTGATCAGGCTCGGGGGTCGTCACGCCGACTTCACTTGAGGCTTCACCTGAACATTGTGTCAGGCCGGCTGAGACCGACCGCATGTCTCCTCTCGCCCGGCATGGGGAACAATGGAGTTGACGAGCGCGCAACGAACGAGGGAGTTCTAGCAATGGCCTCCGATTACAGCCCCGGACTCGAGGGCGTTATCGCATTCGAAACCGAGATCGCCGAACCGGACAAGGATGGCGGCTCGCTGCGCTATCGCGGTGTCGACATCGAGGACCTGGTGGGTCACGTCACCTTCGGCAACGTCTGGGCGCTGCTGGTCGACGGCAAGTTCGGTCCCGGCCTGCCGCCGGCCGAGCCGTTCCCGATCCCGGTCCACACCGGCGATGTCCGGGTGGACATGCAGGCCGCGCTGGCCATGCTGTCGCCGATCTGGGGATACCGCCCGCTGCTGGACATCAGCGACGACGAGGCCCGCGAGCAGGCCGCCCGCGCCTCGGTGATGGCGCTGTCCTATGTCGCCCAGTCCGCCCGGGGCATCGGGCTGCCGGCCGTGCCGCAGTCGCGGATCGACCAGTCCCGCACCATCGTCGAACGGTTCATGGTCCGCTGGCGCGGCGAGCCCGACCCGAAGCACGTCGACGCGGTCGATGCCTACTTCGTTTCCGCCGCCGAACACGGCATGAACGCTTCCACCTTCACCGCTCGGGTGATCGCCTCCACCGGCGCCGACGTGGCCGCTGCGATCTCCGGTGCGATCGGAGCCATGTCCGGCCCGCTGCACGGTGGCGCGCCGGCGCGGGTGCTGCCGATGCTGGACGCGGTCGAGAAGACCGGTGACGCCCGCAAGGTCGTCACCGACATCCTCGATCGCAAGGAACGCATGATGGGCTTCGGCCACCGGGTCTACCGGGCCGAGGATCCGCGGGCCCGCGTGTTGCGGCGCACCTGCAAGGAGCTCAACGCGCCCCGCTACGAGGTGGCGGCCGCACTCGAGCAGGCGGCGCTGACGGAACTGCGTGAGCGCCGGCCCGACCACCCGATCGAGACCAACGTCGAGTTCTGGGCCGCAGTCATCCTTGACTTTGCCGAGGTCCCGCCGCACATGATGCCGGCCCTGTTCAGCTGCGCCCGCACCGCCGGTTGGGCCGCCCACATCATGGAGCAGAAGAAGACCGGCCGGCTGGTCCGCCCCTCCGCGCGCTACATCGGCCCGGAGCCGCGGAGCCCGAAGGACGTCGAGGGCTGGGACAACATCGCCCACCTGTAGCTAGACCTGTAGCTGGCGGGTCGCTAGCCGAAGTTTCGACCTTCCCCCCGGTAGGACGGCACCGAGTCCAG
>CAZZZW010000169.1:0-9778 GCA_964658795.1 Phormidium nigroviride PCC 7112 | reverse complement strand
CCGTACTGGGGCTGACCATAAGGCTGGCCTTCCGGCGGCGGTCCGGACGGCGGCTGGTTCTGATCCACGAAGGCCTTACCTGATCGTCGGCACACGCGTGATCGCGCGCGTTCGGATCAGATCCTTGCAGGCGTCGAACGGATTCGCAGGAACTCCGGCCAGAACCGGGCTCAGGGCTCGATCAGTGCCACTGCGACCAGGTCGCCTGCAGCACCAGGACGCCGCAGCCGACCGCGATGGCCAGGAACAACAGGATCGACAGCAGCACGACGGCGTCCATGAAGCGGTCCTGGGTGGCCGCAGCCCAGCCGTGCCGACGCATCGGACGGTCGCGCTTGACCTTGGCCGTGACCGGTGCGAGCTCAGCCTCACCCGCGCGTCCGGATCGGCCGGTTCGCCAGGGCACGGTGCTGAGGACCATGACTCAGGTTTACCCCGCCGACGATCATTCACCAACGCGAACGGGGCAACTGAGATGCGGCCGTGACCCCACGGCCATCCTGCAGACAGATGCCGGCGAAACGCCTACCTCAGTCGGCCGTCTGCGCGCGCAGATAGCGCCCGAAATGCGGCACCGTGAAGGCGATTCGGCCCCGCTCGCCGGAATAGATGAGCCCTTTCTTCAACAGGGCATCCCGGGCCGGCGAGAGCGATTGCGGCTTACGTCCGAGCTGTTCGGCCACCGCGCTCGTGGCCACCGAGCCGTCCTCCTCGGTCGCCGCTGCGGCCATCGAATGCAGGTACTCCCGTTCGGCCGGCGTCGCCCGTTCCAGCCGGGAGCCGAAGAAACCGACTGCAAGTTCGGATTCGGCCTCGGGGGCGGCCATCCGGACGTCGGCCGCAGTGATCGGCGAGGCCGGCGCGATGTCCCAGACGGCCTTGCCGTAGGCCTGCACGAAGTACGGATAACCATTCGTCAGCGCGTACAACTCGATCAGGGCGTCGTCGGTGAAATCGGCGTCCTCCTCGGTGGCCGGGTGCCGCAGCGCGCGGTCGGCCGCGGCCGGATCGAGCCGATCGATCGCGGAGTACCGGAACAGCCTTTCACTGTAGGACTTGCTGGCCGACAGGACCGCCGGCAGATGTGGCAGGCCGGCTCCGACGACGATCAACGGCAACCGATGCTGGCTCAGTTCATGGCAGGCCGCGCAGAGTGCCGACACGTCGGCCGGTTGCAGGTCCTGGAGTTCGTCGAGGAACAGCGCCACACCCCGGCCGGCATCGGCGGCCAGCCCGGCGACGTCGGTGAACAGCTCGAGCAGATCGATCTCGATGTCTCCCGAATCGGCCCGACCGGGGACGGCGGCGACCTCGATGCCCGGTTGCCAGCGATCACGCAGCTTGGCCTCGGCCGGACCCTTCTGCGCGAACGACTTCAGCACGCCCAGCACATGATCGCGCCCGGACACCTCGCCCAGTTCCCGGATCGCCATGTGCAACGCGGCCGACACCGGACGGCGCAGCGACTGATCCGGCCGGACTTCCAGCTTGCCGGTCCCCCAGCCCGCCCGGACCGCCTGCGACCGCAGCGCATTGAGCAGCACGGTCTTGCCCACCCCCCGCAGCCCGGTCAGGATCATCGACCGTTCCGCCCGGCCCCGGGTGACTCGTTCGAGCACGACGTCGAAGGCCTGCACCTCGCCGTCGCGGCCGGCCAGTTCGGGTGGCCGCTGTCCTGCGCCGGGTGCGTACGGGTTACGAATCGGATCCACGATCGGAATGTATCGAGGTTTCTAGCGTCCACCGAATACATCGCGATAGAACGTAATCGTGTCGGCCTCAGAAGTACTGCACCAGGCAGAACTCGTTGTCCTCAGGATCGGTCATCACGACGACGACGCCCTCGTCGTAGTCATGTCGGTCCAGCGTGCGACCGCCCAGTTCGAGCACTTCGGCGACCGCGGCCCAGATGTCGTCGACCCGGACGTCCGGATGAATCCGCACCTTGCCTCGCTTGGGCTCGGCAACCGGCTGGAACGTCAGCACCGGCGAATCGTCGGAGAGCTCTCCCACCCGGCGCCAGCCGGGCAGCGATTCGCTGATCGGGCGGCCGAGCAGTCGGGACCAGAAGGTCGCCAGCCGCACCGGGTCCCGGCAGTCGACGGTGATGCCGGCCAGTCGCGCGCCTTCGAGCATCAGGATCAGGCCGGCCGGGCCGGCAGCGCGCACTCCGATGTCGAGGCCAGCATCGCGTCGCCGATCTCCCCCATCACCTTGACCTGTTCCGGGCTCAGCCGATCGATGAGGTACTTCCGGACGGCCGCCACGTGGCCCGGGGCGGACTCGACCACGGTTGCCATGCCGGCGTCGGTCAGGATCGCGACCTGGCCCCGCTTGTCGGTCGGGCAGTCCACCCGCTGGACCCACCCGCGCTCCTCGAGCCGGGATACCGCGTGCGACAGCCGGCTGCGGGACGACCGGGCCTGGGCCGCCAGTTCGCTCATCCGCATCGATCGGTCCGGGGCCTCGGACAGCGGGATCAATACCTCGTAGTAGGCGTGCGGCAGGTGGCTGTCGGCCTGCAACTGCCGGTCGAGCGCATCCATCAACGCCCGGGTCCCGTCGATAAAGCTGCGCCAGGACGCCTGTTCCTCCGCGGTCAGCCACTGCGGCTCGGTCATCGCCCGGGACTCCCTCCATCTGCGTAACCCCTCCAGGGTATGCCGTTCGCTTCCGTTACCGGCGGCACGATGCCTACCTAGGTTGCGACATCGGCTAGAGATCCAGCCTCATGTCCCGGCGACAGAACGCGGTGGCCGCGGCAACTAGAATCGGAACCTCACCGTCCGGCGACTCCTGACGAGGACACCGAAGTGCAGACCAACCAGATGAACGTCCTGCTGCTCGAACAGATCCATCCCGAGGCTGTGGAGTTGCTACGTTCCCGTGGCTTCAACGTCGCCAGCCTGGATCGTGCGCTGGACGAGGACGAGCTGATCGAGGCCGTCGCCGACGTGCACCTGCTTGGCATCCGGTCCAAGACCCAGGTCACCCAGCGAGTGCTGGACGCCGCCCCGAACCTGCTGTCCATCGGCGCCTTCTGCATCGGCACGAACCAGATCGACCTGCTCGGTGCCACCGCGCACGGCGTGACCGTCTTCAATGCCCCGTTCTCCAACACCCGCAGCGTGGTCGAGCTCGTGCTGTCGGAGCTGATTGCGTTGACCCGCCGGCTGTTCGAGAAGAACGCCCTCATGCACGACGGGGTCTGGGACAAGTCTGCCGCCGGAGCACACGAGGTCCGCGGGCGCACCCTGGGCATCGTCGGCTACGGCAACATCGGCACGCAGCTCTCGGTACTGGCTGAGAACCTGGGCATGCGGGTGCTGTTCTTCGACACCGCTGACCGACTGGCGCTGGGTAACGCGCACCGGACCGACAGCCTCAAGCAACTGCTGCACGAGTCGGACGTGGTCACCCTGCACGTCGACGGACGACCGGAGAACGCCAACATCTTCGGTGAGGACGAGTTCGCGGCGATGAAGCCGGGCAGCCTGCTGCTCAACCTGTCGCGCGGCTTCGTGGTCGACTACGCCGCGCTGCGTCAACACATCCTGAACGGACACATCGCCGGCGCCGCGGTGGACGTGTTCCCGGTCGAGCCCAAGGGCCGGGGCGATGAGTTCCAGTCCGAGCTGCGTGGCCTGCCGAACGTCATCCTCACCCCTCACATCGGTGGCTCGACCGAAGAGGCCCAGTACGACATCGGCCAGTTCGTGGCCAACAAGTTCATCGATTTCGTCGGCGAGGGCTCGACCTCGATGTCGGTCAACCTGCCCGGCCTGGGGCTGCCGCGTCGGGGTGGCACGCTGCGGCTGGTCCACCTGCACCGCAACGTCCCCGGCGTGCTGGCGCGGGTGAACGGCATCCTGGCCGAGCACGAGGTGAACGTCGAGGCGCAGCTGCTCGGCACCAAGGGTGAGGTCGGCTACCTGGTCACCGATTCGATCAGCGGCACCACCCAGGCCATCGTCGATCAGATCCGCGCCATGCCCGAGACGATCAAGTTGCGCGTGATCCTCTGAGGCCGCGCTACGCAGCCCCCGCTGCTCGAGGCCGCGAACGATCAGCGTGATCCTCTGAGGCCGCGCTACGCAGCCCCCGTTGCTCGAGGCCGCGAACGATCAGCGTAATTCTCTAGAGCCGCGCTACGCAGCCTCGGTCAGCTGGCCAGTTGGATCCCGCAGGCCACCCGGACGTCGTCGAGCTGGGCCGGGTCGAGCACATTCCCACTGAGGTCGACCAGCGAACTGATGTTGGACAGCAGGAACGCGGCCCCGGCGACATCGCCCCGTTGCAGCAATGTCAACGCCAGCAGCCAGCGGCAGTAGTCGGACGGCGCTCCCGACCGGGACAGCTCCGCGATCAACAGGGTCGCCTCGTCCGTCCGGTCGGCGGTCAGCGCAGTGCGGATCAGGAAGTCCGTCGCCCACTGCCAGATGAGGCTGCCGACCGCACTCTCCCGGGCCATCCGCAGCGCCGACACCGCCGTGTCTGGGCGGCCACAGGCCAGTTCGCTGCGGCCGACGTCGAGGGCGGCCCGAGCCACCTCGTCGGTCGGCGCACCGGAGCGCACCAACGCCTGCAGGGTCAGCTGGGCCAATCGGGTATTGCGCTCGGCCTTCTGCCGGACGATGGCCGGATCGCGGTATCCATGGTGCTCCAACCGCAGGGTCTGCTCGGGCAGGGTGGCCGCGAACGGCTCCCGTCCGTCCAGCCGCACCGGTCGCTCGTGCACCCGGCCGGTCCAGCGCACAGCGGTCCGACGGAACAGCTTGATCTCGCGGTGCTCGGTCAGACCCCGGGCGTCCGGGCCGTCGGCGTTGGCGATCGCCAGGGTCAGCGCGTCGAGCTCGGGCAGGCAACTCTCCAACATCGGGCGCAGCCACGGGACGGTGCCGCGCACGGTCTCGTCGGCGTCCAGGCTCAGCACCCAGTCGGTGGTGCACAGCGACAAGGCGTGGTTGCGGGCGATCGAGAAGTCATCCATCCAGACCGCACGCTCGACCCGGGCGCCGGCGCTCAGGGCGATCGCGACCGTGTCGTCGACCGAACCGGTGTCGAGCACGACGATCTCGTCCACATACGGCGCGACCGAGTCCAGGCAAGACGCCAACCGGGACGCCTCGTCCCGCACGATCAAGCACCCAGTCACCGAGTCCACGTACATAGGATCGGCAACCACCCGGCCTGATACAGCTACAACTGCGACACAACCGCTAGTTCCGTCGCCAGCGCACCCTCACATCACGCCGTCAGCTGCGGCGCGACCGTACTCGCGATCAGCTCCAGCTGATCGAGGTCGGTCAGGTCCAGCAGCTGGAGGTAGAGCCGGGTGGCGCCGGCCTCGGCGAAGGTGCCGATCTTGTCCACCACCTCGGCCGGCGAACCCGCCAGCCCGTTCTCGCGCAGCTCGGTCAGCTCGCGCCCCATCGAGGCGGCCCGAGAGTTCAACGCGGCATCCGAGGTACCGACGCAGATCGTCTGGGCGGCCGAGTAGATCAGCGAGCGGCCGGCCTTGTCCGCAGCGGCTCGTACCGAGCTGAAGATCGACCGGGTGTCCGCCAGCCCCCGGAACGAGACGTTGTACTCATCGGCGTGCTCGGCAGCCAACGCGGCCGAGCGCTTCTTGCCCGAGCCGCCCAGGATGATCGGCGGTCGCGGTGACTGGGCCGGCTTCGGCAACGCCGGTGAGTCCGCCAAGCGGTAGTACGCACCGTCGTAGCTGAACGTCTGACCCACCGGCGTCCGCCACAAGCCGTCGATGATCTCGACCTGCTCGACGAACCGGTCGAACCGCTCACCGGTCTCCGGGAACGCGATGCCGTAGGCGGTGTGCTCGGCGGCGAACCAGCCCGCCCCGATGCCCAGCTCGATCCGGCCGCCGCTCATCTCGTCGACCCCGGCCACGGCGATGGCCAGAGGACCGGGCAACCGGAACGTGGCCGGCGTGACCAGCGTGCCCAGCCGGATCCGCCGGGTGTCACGGGCCAGGCCGGCCAGTGTGATCCAGGCATCCGACGGTCCGGGCAGCCCGTCGCCACCCATCGCCAGATAGTGGTCGGAACGGAAGAAGGCGTCGTAGCCGAGGTCCTCCGATGCCTGGGCAACGCGGAGCAGATCGGAGTACGAGGCGCCCTGCTGCGGTTCGGTGAATACACGTAGGTCCATGGAGCCAGCCTAGGCAAAACGGCGTTCTCCTTGCACGAAGCTACTCGTCGGTAATATTCTCGACCTACTGACGAGTAACAAGGAGATCTCCGGCGATGGGCCACTACAAGAGCAACCTGCGCGACATCGAGTTCAACCTGTTCGAGGTACTCGGTACCGGTGAGAAGCTGGGCACCGGCCCGTTCGCCGAACTCGACGCCGACACTGTCCGCGGCATCCTGGCCGAGGTCAAGACGCTGGCCGAGGGCCCGCTGGCCGAGTCCTACGTCGACTCCGACCGCAACCCGCCGGTGTTCGACCCGAGCACCAACTCCGTGACCATGCCGGAGTCGTTCAAGAAGTCCTACAAGGCCTGGCAGGACGCCGAGTGGTGGCGGTTGGAGAGCACCCCGGAGTACGGCGGCACACTTGCCCCGCGCACGCTCGTCTGGTCCATGGCCGAACTGGTGCTGGGCGCGAACCCGGCCATCTGGATGTTCAACTGCGGCCCTGCCTTCGCCAACATCATCCACGAGCTCGGCACCCCGGAGCAGCAGAAGATCGGTCAGCTGCTGATCGACAAGCGCTGGGGCGCGACCATGGTCCTGACCGAGCCGGATGCCGGTTCCGACGTCGGCGCCGGCCGGTCCAAGGCGATCAAGCAGGACGACGGCAGCTGGCACATCGAGGGCGTCAAGCGCTTCATCACCTCCGGTGAGCACGACATGAGCGAGAACATCCTGCATTACGTGCTGGCCCGCCCCGAGGGCGCGAAGGCCGGCACCAAGGGTCTGTCGCTGTTCCTGGTGCCGAAGTTCGACTTCGACTGGGAGACCGGCGAGCTCGGTGAGCGCAACGGCGCCTTCGTCACCAACGTCGAGCACAAGATGGGCCTGAAGGCCTCGACCACCTGCGAGGTCCGCTTCGGTGAGACGATCCCGGCCAAGGGCTGGCTGCTCGGCGAGGTGCACGACGGCATCGCACAGATGTTCAAGGTCATCGAGCACGCCCGGATGATGGTCGGCACCAAGGCCTACGCCGAGCTGTCCGCCGGTTACCTGGCTGCGCTGGACTACGCCAAGACCCGGGTGCAGTCGGCCGATCTGACCCAGTCCGGTGACAAGACCGCGCCGCGAGTGACGATCATCCACCACCCGGACGTACGTCGGCAGCTGATGACCCAGAAGGCCTACGCCGAGGGCCTGCGCGCGGTGGCGATGTACACCGCCAGCGTCCAGGACCGGATCCAGCTCGCCGAGTTCGAGGCGACGGGTTCCGCAGCCGAGGTGCCGGCCGGTGGCCTGGCTGACGGGGACGCGTCGCTGCAGCAGAAGGCCACCCGCGAGGCCTCGATCGACGAGCGGCTGAACGACCTGCTGTTGCCGATCGTCAAGGGCGTCAGCTCGGAGCGCTCGTACGAGCAGCTCGGCCAATCGTTGCAGGTCTTCGGCGGCTCCGGCTTCCTGCAGGACTACCCGCTCGAGCAGTACATCCGCGACAACAAGATCGACTCGCTGTACGAGGGCACCACCGCGATTCAGGGCCAGGACTTCTTCTTCCGCAAGATCGTGAAGGACAAGGGCCAGGCACTGGGGGCGCTGTCGGGTGAGATCCAGACGTTCCTCGACTCCATCGCCGAGGAGGGCCGGCTCAAGGTCGAGCGCGAGGCCGTGGCCAAGGCGCTCACCGAGGTGGGGACGATGGTCGGCGCCATGATCGGCCAGCTCACCTCGGCCCAGGAGGACATCCGCAACGTCTACAAGGTCGGCCTGAACACCACCCGGCTGCTGATGTCGTGCGGCGACCTCGCCATCGGCTGGCTGCTGCTGCGGCAGGCCGCGGTGGCGCTGGACAAGCTCGACAGCAATGGCCTGTCGGCCTCGGACAAGTCCTTCTACGAGGGCAAGTTGGCCGTAGCCCGCTTCTTCGCGGTGACCGTGCTGCCGGAGCTGGTGTCACGTCGCAAGATCGTCGAGGGGACCGACAACGCCATCATGGATGTGGCCGAGGACGTCTTCTAGTCGGCGAACCCCGCTTGCATTGTGCGGCCATACCTTGCGCAGTCCGCCGGCGTGTCGCGCAAGGTATGGCCGCACAATGGCTAGTCGGTGGCGGACAGGGCGTTCAGGACGATGCCGGCCGTGACACTGTCGAACGCCAGCTGGATGTGCTCACTGGTGTCGAACGGATTCACGTCCTGCAGCCAGACGTTGTGCACTCCCGGTTCCTGGATGAAGGACGAACCAGCCGGCGTCACCACATCCTCGATCCGCGATTCGATGACGGTATAGGGGATTCCGGCCACGGCGACCGGACCGTCATTGAGTTTGGCCACCACCGCCGAGTTGGTGTCCTGGTCGGTGCAGGCCGGGCAACCGGCACCGAGCACCGCGAACGCACCCGGGATCTGCTTGGCCAGCGTGAACAGCCCCGAAACGTTCGTACCGTGCGTCGTCGGCGACAGCGCGGTCACCGAATGCACCTTGGCGGCACCGCCGAACTTGGTATAGAGCTCGGTGATCAGCCCGCCCTGGGAGTAGCCGACCAGATCGACCTGGCCGGCTCCGGTCTGGCCCAGCACCTTGTCGACCTCAGTGCCCAGTGCGGTCACGCCGTCCTCCACCGGACCGATCGCCTGCACCGGCAGTGCCGGGTTTCCACCGTAGTTGTAGCCGTAAACGCAGTATCCGGCATTGGCCAACCGCGGACCGAGGTAACCGAAACTGTCCTGCATGACGGTGAAGGTGCCGTTCACCAGCACCACCGGATACGGATGCGCGGCCGACAACGAACAGTTGACGTTGACCCCGGCCGGCGAGCCACTCGGATCGAGGGCCGCAGCGGCCGCGGCCTGCGCGAAGCTGACGATGGGCACGTTGGCCGGCTGAGCGGACGCGGCCGAGGCCGAGGCCGGTGGGGCCAGTGCGGCGACAACGCCACCGACGATCAGGAAGGACGCGGAAATACCGGCAATACGGGTAAAGGGTGACATGGAGCTATTGAACTCCGGTCAGCGGCCGTCCTCAACCCGAAGCGCCTGATGCCCAACAGCCAGCAAACGCCGGTACAAATGTCATCCCCGAGCCAGGTTCGCCGGCCCTGCCGACATTCGCCGGGCCGAGGCAGGCTGAGGGCTATGAGCACACACGTCCATCTGCTGGGTGGTCTCAAACCCCGCCCCAATCCGACCTCGTCCGAGGACCTGACCCTGATCACGATCCTCGGCGGCATCTCCCTCGACCTGTCCGAGGCCGAGCTCGCGCCGCAAACACGGATCACCAAGGTCTCGGCCATCGGCGGTATCGACCTGACCGTACCCAAGGGCACGAACGTGGTTGTGCGTGGTTTCTCGCTGTTCGGTGGCAGCACGGTGTCGCAGCCGGATCCGACCGCTGAACACACGGTGATCGTCAGCAACTGGAGCTTGATCGGCGGCGTCAGCAGCACGCAACGCTGACTATGGTTGACGGCATGACGACGACCCACCAGCCCAATTGGATCGAGCTGGAAGGGGTGGTGAACGCCCGCGATGTCGGTGGCCTGCCGACCGAGGACGGCCGGCGGACCAAGCCGGGCGTGCTGATCCGCACGGCGAACCTGATCAGCATCACCGAGGCCGACGTGGCCC
>CAZZZW010000168.1:0-9814 GCA_964658795.1 Phormidium nigroviride PCC 7112 | reverse complement strand
CCTCGGTCGATGAGCTGCCGTCGCTGGCACCGCTGTTGCCGGAACTGGACACCCTCGATGCCGACGAGCTCTGAGGTGGTGCCTCGATGACCGAACCAGAAGGCGTCCGGCTGCAGAAGGTGCTGGCCGCGGCCGGTGTCGGGTCCCGGCGGGCGTGTGAACAGCTGATCGCCGAGGGTCGCGTCAGTATCGACGAGGTAGGCGTGGCCGAGCTGGGCAGTCGGGTCGATCCGGCCACCGCGATCGTTCGGGTCGACGGCCGACGGGTGAACCTGCGCTCGGATCTGGTCTACCTGGTGCTGAACAAACCTCGGGGGATGGTCACGGCGATGTCGGACCCGCACGGCCGAGCGAACGTCGGGGACCTGGTCCGAGACCGACCGGAGCGGCTGTTCCACGTCGGACGGCTGGATGCCGAAACCGAGGGCCTGCTGATCCTGACCAACGACGGTGACTTCGCCCACCGGTTGGCCCACCCGTCGCACGGCGTGGTCAAGACCTACATCGCCGAGGTCGCCTCACCGGTCGAACGATCCGTCGGCACCCGGCTGCGGCAGGGTATCGAGCTCGAGGACGGCCCGGCCGCGGTGGACGACTTCAAGGTCGTCCAGGCCACCCCGGACCGGACCCTGCTCGAGCTGTCGCTGCATGAGGGTCGCAATCACATCGTGCGACGGATGCTGGACGCGGTCGGTCATCCGGTGAACCGCCTGGTCCGGGTGGCCGTCGGACCGGTTCGCCTCGGCGACCAACGCCCAGGCAGCCTGCGTGAGCTCACCGGGGCCGAACTCGGTGCCCTGTACCGCCAGATCGGTCTGTAACTTTGTCTGGTCGGGCTGCCGCCGGCGTCCTCGGGCAGCCGGTGCCGAAGAAGGAGAGAGCGTGACAGTCAGAGCGATCCGCGGAGCGATCCAGGTGGCGGCCAACGAGCGCGAGGACGTGCTCGAAGGCGCCTCCGAGCTGGTCCGGGAGGTGCTGCAGCACAACCACATCCAGCCCGACGACTTGATCTCCATCCTGTTCACCGCGACGCCCGACCTGACCGCGGACTTTCCGGCCTACGCCGCTCGGCAGCTCGGCCTGACCGATGTCCCGCTGATGTGCGCCTGCGAGATCGCAGTCCCCGGCGCGATGCCTCGGGTGTTGCGGTTGCTGGCCCACGTCGAGACCGACCTGGCCCGGTCGGAGATCCGCCACGTCTATCTGCGTGGTGCGGCCAAGCTGCGTTCGGATCTGGCCCGGGTGGATCGGGCCTGACGTGGGTGCGCATCGGAGCGGAGCGATCAGTGCCGCGGGCAGGTTCGACGGCGTGATCGCCCTGGACGGCCCGTCCGGCACCGGTAAGTCCACGGTCGCCCGTCGGCTGGCGGCGCGGCTCGGCGCGCAGTACCTCGACACCGGGGCGATGTATCGGGCAGCGACGGTGGCGGCCCTGCGGGCCGGGGTGCCGTTGGACGATCCGGCCGCGATCGCCGAGGCGGTGACCAGCCGGCGCATCGAAATCGCGGTCGACCCGGACGCGCAACAGACCCGGCTGGACGGCCAGGACGTCTCGACCGAGATCCGGAACGCCGCGACGACGGCGGCGGTGTCAGCGGTGTCGGCCGTTCCGGCGGTCCGGACCTGGCTGGTCGAACAGCAACGCGCGATCATCGGACAGGCGCCGACGGTGGCCGAGGGCCGGGACATCGGTTCGGTGGTCTGGCCGCACGCCGACGTCAAGGTGTATCTGACCGCGAGCGAGGAAGTCCGTGCGGCCCGCCGGGCCGGCGAACTCGGTGACCGGGACGTGGCCGGTATCGCCGACTCGATCCGGCGCCGGGACGCCTTCGATTCCGGTCGCGCGGTGAGTCCGCTGCGTCGGGCGGACGGGGCGATCGAGCTCGACACCTCCGAGCTCAACATCGACGAGGTCGTCGCCGAACTGGTCGCGCTGGCCGAACAGGCGGCGACGACCGAGCGTGCCTGAGCTGTCGCGCCACCCGTTCGGGTCGGTCGCCCGGACCGGCCCGAGCCTGTCGGACCGCATCGATGGCTCGACCCAACTGGCCCGGCGACAATGGCTCGGTCGGGCCATCTCCGGCACGCTGGCTCAGGTCGAGGTCACCGGTCTGGAGCAGGTCCCCACCGCCGGCCCGGCGATCCTGGCCGTGAACCACACCACCTTCCTGGACGGTCCGTTGGTCTTCGGGATGATCGGCCGGCCGGTGTCCTTCCTGGTCAAGGCCGAGGCGTTCCAGCCGCTGGGCGGCCTGGCCGGGGTGATCCTGCGCGATGCCGCCCAACTTCCGGTGCGCCGGCACCAGATCGATCCCGGACCAGTCCGCTACGCCCTGGACCTGCTCGCGGCCGGGGGACTGCTGGGCATGTTCCCGGAGGGCACCCGGGGTGCCGGGTTCGTCGAGCAGGTCCGGCCGGGCGTCGGATATCTGGCCGTCCGGACCGGCGCGCCGGTGATTCCGGTCGCGGTCATCGGCGCCCGAGGCATGCTGAAGCGGTTGTCCCGAACGCCGGTCCGAGTGGCATTCGGGCCGCCGCTGCGGTTCGAGCGCGCCTCGGCGCCGGTGAATCGGGCGGTCTGGCTCGCGGCGGCCGACGAGATCCGGGTCGCACTGGCCGCCCTGGTGCGGCACACGATTTCGAATCCGGTCGGCCCGACGGCGAGAATGGAACCATGACCACGCCCGAGGACGAACTGCTCACCGCCGACGACATCGCCCTCGCGCCCGTGGTGGCGGTCGTCGGGCGACCCAACGTCGGCAAATCCACCCTGGTGAACCGGATCCTCGGTCGCCGGGAGGCCGTCGTGCAGGACGTTCCCGGCGTGACCCGGGACCGGATCGCCTACGACGCCGAGTGGAACGGGCGGCGGTTCACGCTGGTCGACACCGGTGGTTGGGAACCGGACGCCACTGGCCTGCAGGCGATGGTGTCGAGGCAGGCTGAGCAGGCCGTCGCCACCGCCGACCTGGTGCTGTTCGTGATCGACTCCCGGACCGGCGCGACCGAGACCGATCTGGTGGTGTCGCGGACGCTGCGCCGGGCCAAGCGTCCGGTCGTGCTGGCCGTGACCAAGGTCGATGACGAGCGGGGCGAGTCCGACGCCGCCGAGGCCTGGTCGCTCGGCCTCGGCGAGCCCTATCCGGTCAGCGGCCTGCACGGCCGCGGCTCGGGAGACCTGCTGGACGCGATCATGGCCAAGTTGCCGGACGCGCCGCCGGATCGTGAGCCGGCCGGCGGCCCGCGCCGGGTGGCTCTGGTCGGCCGTCCGAACGTGGGCAAGTCCAGCCTGCTCAACCGGCTGTCCGGCACCGAGCGCAGCGTCGTCGATTCCGTCGCCGGCACGACCGTCGATCCGGTCGACGAGCTGATCGAACTGGGCGGCGAGACCTGGCGCTTCGTCGACACCGCCGGCCTGCGGCGCCGGGTGAACACCGCGTCCGGGATGGAGTACTACGCCAGCCTGCGGACGGCCAGCGCGATCGAGGCGGCCGAGGTGGCGGTGGTGCTGCTGGACTCCTCCGAGGTGCTCTCCGAGCAGGACCAGCGGGTGATCTCCGCGGTCATCGACGCCGGTCGGGCCTTGGTGATCGCGTTCAACAAGTGGGATCTGGTCGATGAAGACCGCCGGTTGCAGTTGGACCGGGAGGCCGATTGGGAGTTGCAGCGGGTGCAATGGGCGCCCCGGATCAACGTCTCGGCCAAGACCGGCCGCGCGGTCGACAAGCTGGCCAGCGCGCTGCGATCGTCGCTGGCCTCGTGGGATCGTCGGATCTCCACCGGGCAGCTCAACACCTGGCTGCGCGAGGTGGTCAACGAGACTCCGCCGCCCGGTCGCGGCGGCAAGCACCCTCGGGTGCTGTTCGCGACCCAGGCCGACACCCGCCCGCCGCGGTTCGTGTTGTTCACCACCGGTTTCCTCGAAGCCGGTTACCGCCGCTTCATCGAGCGCAAGCTGCGCGAGGACTTCGACTTCGCGGGCAGCCCGATCCAGATCTCGGTCCGGGTCCGCGAGCGCGAGAAGCGGCAGTGACCGTACGGTAAGGTCTGTCTTCGGTTCCTCCGATGCGATCGGATGAAACCGGGCTGTGGCGCAGCTTGGTAGCGCACCTGACTGGGGGTCAGGGGGTCGCAGGTTCAAATCCTGTCAGCCCGACAGACGACAAGGGTCCGGCACGCTTTTCGCCGGACCCTCGTTCGTTTAGCGGGTCCGGTACGCCGACGAGTGGCCAGTTATGGCACGAGTGGCCACTTATAACTGGCCATTCGTGCCGACAAGTGGCCACTCGTCGGCAGAAGAACCAGGCCGCGAGGCAATTCGAGTCAGGCACAGGAGGAGGGGGAGTCGTGACCACACCGGCGACCCGCGCCTCGGCCCGCGAGCTGTTCTCCCGCGAGGCGCTCACCCTGCCCAACCTGATCAGCGTGATCCGGCTGGCCGGCGTCCCGGTGTTCCTCTGGCTACTGCTCGGTCCCCGTGCCGACGGCTGGGCGCTGGTCGTCCTGATGCTCTCGGGCATCACCGACTGGGCCGATGGCGTGCTGGCTCGCAAGCTCAACCAGACCTCCCGGCTCGGCGCGTTGCTCGATCCGTCGGTGGACCGGCTCTACATCCTGGCCACGCTGGTCGGCCTCACCCTGCGCAACGTCATCCCGGTGTGGCTGGCCATCGTCCTGGTCGCGCGTGACCTGGTGCTGGCCGCCGTCCTGCCGGCCCTGAAACGACGGGGCCTGACCGGATTGCCGGTGCACTACTTGGGCAAGGCGGCCACCTTCGCATTGCTCTACGCGTTCCCGTTGCTGTTGCTGGGCAGCCACGGCGGCACCATCAGCCATATCGCCAAGCCGATCGCGTGGGCCTTCACGATCTGGGGAACGGCGCTCTATCTCTGGGCCGGCGGGCTCTACCTGCTGCAGGTACGTCGCATCGTCCGGGCGATACCGGCATGAGTCAGCCGACCAAGAACGAGAGCAAGGTCGCCCCGAAGCCGAGGTTCGACCTGACCGCGGCGACCCTGAACGACCTGCTCAACAACACCCTGGATCCCGGTTACCGCGCCGCCGCCAAACGCAACCGGGCCCGGCAGTGGTGGGACGGCCCGCTGGTCTGGGTCGGCTGCCTGCTGATCGGGCTGATCTTCGTCATCGCCTACCAGCAGGTACACCGCTCGGCTCCGGCCCGGGACGCCGAACGGCAGGAGCTGATCACCCGGGTCAAGGCGGCCCAGTCGAACGCGAACGGCCTGGAGAACGAAGCCAAGCAGCTGTCCAGCCAGGTCGGCAAGCTGCGTGACGCCCAACTGCCCGGTGACGCCGGCCCGGTCAAGGCGGCCGAGGTCGCGGCCGGCAGTGTCGCCGTCAGCGGGCCCGGCATGCAGGTCGAGTTCGGCGAGCCGCCGGCGCCGGCCAGCCAGCCGAACGCCCGACCCGGTACCACCCCTCAGTCGGACGTGGCCGTGATCGGCGATGGTGATGTGCGAGCGGTGGTCAACGAACTGTGGGCCGATGGCGCCGAGGCGATCTCGATCAACGGACTGCGGCTGACGCCGACCTCGTTCATCCGGGTGGCCGGAGAGTCCATCCTCCTCGACTTCGAACCGCTGGAGAGCCCGTACACGGTCTCGGCCATCGGGGACTCGAACGCGCTGCAGGTCGGCTTCGCCCAGTCGGCCATCGCCCGCCGGTTGAAGACCCTGGTCGCGGTGGACAACATCACGTTCAAGTTCGGCGGTAAGGACAAGCTCACACTGCCATCGGTTACCGTGGGGCAACCCCAATACGCGCTGCCGGGTGCGGCACCAGTTTCGAGCAGTGGCACCGGATCCGACGACAGTTCCAGCCCCGGCGGCAGCCAGAGCCCAGATGGCCCGGCGCCACCTACCGCCCCGACAACCACCCGCCCGACCGAGACGGAGACCCGATGATTGCCGCCCTCGCCCTCGTCGTCGGCGTGGTGCTGGGCATCGTGTTCCGCCCGACCGTGCCGATCTGGCTCGAGCCCTACCTGCCGATCGCGGTGATTGCCGCCCTGGACGCGGTCTTCGGTGGCATCCGGGCCCGGCTGGACAGCATCTTCGACGCCAAGGTGTTCGTCGTCTCCTTCATCTCCAACGTCCTGGTCGCGGCCCTGATCGTCTTCCTCGGCGACAAGCTCGGCGTCGGCAGCCAGTTGTCGACCGCGGTCGTCGTGGTGCTCGGAATCCGTATCTTCGGCAACGCCGCGGCCATCCGTCGCCATCTGTTCCGGGCGTGACGATGGCCGAACCAGAGGATCAGGACCCGACCACCGAGGACCCGCCCGCCGGGTCGGCGACGCGAACCCCGCCGGAGCCGAAGCGGCCTCGTCGCCGGCTGAACCGCGGCTCGACCCTGTTGATCGGATTCCTGCTCGCCGTGCTCGGGTTCGGTCTGGCCGTCCAGTTGCAGTCGAACTCGAAGACGGACTCGTTCAGCAACGCCCGGGAGGACGACCTGGTCCGGATCCTCGACGATCAGAACAGCCGGATCCAGCGCCTGCAGGATCAGATCTCGGATCTGCAGTCGGCCAAGCAGAAACTGGCCGACAGTGGCAACAGCGCCGCCCGCGAGGAGGCCCAGAAGCAGGCCGACGCGTTGGCGATCCTGACCGGTACCGCACCGGCGCACGGACCGGGCATCGACGTCACGATCACCGACACCAGCCATGCCCTCAAGGCCGAGGACCTGCTCGACGTGGTCGAGGAACTGCGGGGGGCCGGGGCCGAGGTGATCCAGTTCGGCCCGGTCCGGATCGGCACCTCGAGTTCGTTCTCCGACACCAACGACGGCGTCACCCTGGACAACACCGTCATCGCTTCCCCTTATCAGATAAAGGCAATCGGCGATCCGAGGACGATGGACACCGCGCTCAACATCACCGGCGGGGTGGTCAACACGGTGCATGCGGCCAACGGTCAGATCGACATCACCGAGAGCCAGGACGTCAGCATCACGGCCGTGCGGACCAACCCGACGCCGAAATACGCGGTTCCCTCCAGCAAGTGACAAGGCGTTCGATAGGGTCGCAGGACCCGACGATCGAGAGGTGACAGCACCATGGCCGAGGTTCCGTCCGAACTGCATTACACCGCCGAACACGAATGGGCCACGGTGACGAGCGGAAACATCGTGCGGGTCGGCATCACCGACTACGCCCAGAACTCCCTCGGTGACATCGTCTTCGTCTCGGTGCACGGGGTCGACGGCGAGGTTGCCGTCGGCGATACTTTCGGCGAGGTGGAGTCGACCAAGAGCGTCTCCGACCTCTACGCGCCGGTGGCCGGTCGGGTGGTCGCCCGCAACGAGGAGTTGGACGGCAACCCGGAGTTGCTCAACAGCGATCCTTACGGCGCCGGCTGGATCGCCGAGATCGAGGTCGCCGATGTCGGCGTGCTCGATTCGCTGCTCGATGCCGACGCATACCGCACCACGACTTCTGAGTGAACCTCCACCTCGCGTTGACCCTTCACGGCACGGGCAATTAGGCTCGCCGGGACCGGACGGCGCAGCGGGGCGGACCCCGACTGGTCCGCGAACGAGCTTGAGAAGAAAGGGCGTTCATCGACGTGTTCTGCACTGCATGTGGCACCGAGAATTCTCCGGACAGCCGGTTCTGTGCACAGTGCGGAGCCCCGTTGACCGGCAACACCGGCCGTCCGAGTGGGTCGGACGCGACGTCGATCTTCTCCACCGGGGTCACGCCGTCGGGCGACGGTGACGCGGATTTCTCGACCGAGCCGCACCAACGCGCCATCGATGCCCTGACGCCGGGCTCGGCCCTGCTCGTGGTCAAGCGTGGTCCGAACGCCGGCAGTCGCTTCCTGCTCGACCAGGACGTCACCACCGCCGGGCGTCATCCCGACAGCGACATCTTCCTCGATGACGTGACGGTGTCGCGCCGGCACGTCGAGTTCCGTCGTGATGGCGTCGGCTTCGCTGTCTACGACGTCGGCAGCCTGAACGGCACCTACGTCAACCGCGAGCGGATCGACTCGGCCGCCCTGGCCAACGGTGACGAAGTGCAGATCGGCAAGTTCCGGCTGGTGTACCTGACCGCCGGTGAGAATTCGTGACAGCCGCCAACGTCCCCGCCCGGGGCACGCTGTCGATCGGCGAGGTGCTCTCGCAACTGCGCTCGGACTTCCCGGACATCACCATCTCCAAGATTCGGTTCCTGGAGGACCAGGGTCTGGTGCAGCCGGACCGAACGCCCTCGGGCTACCGCAAGTTCTCCGCCTCGGACGTCGCCCGGCTGCGCTACGTGCTCAGCCAGCAGCGTGACCACTACCTGCCGCTGCGGGTGATCAAGGATCAGCTCGAGGCGATCGACCGTGGCCACAACGGCCCGGGTGGTGGGGCGCCACGGCCGGCTCACATGGTGATCACCGACAACGCTCCGACCGTCGAGAACTTCCGATCGGCCCCGGCGGCGATGCGGTTGAGCAAGGAAGAGCTGCTCAACACCGCCGGCCTGCGTAATGACCAGCTGATGGAGCTGGAGCAGTTCGGCCTGATCAGCCCTCGTTCGCCCGGTTACTACGACGACGATGCGCTGGCGGTGGCCCGGGTGGTGGCCGAGCTGGCCCGGTTCGGCATCGAGGGCCGGCACCTTCGTCCGTTCAAGTCCGCCGCCGATCGTGAGGTCGGCCTGTTCGCACAGGTCGCCAGTCCGTTGCGGCAGCGAGGCAGCGACGGCCGGGCCAAAGCCGAGGAGACGGTCCGGGAGCTGGCTGCGCTCTCGGTCCAGCTGCACACCGCCCTGGTCCAGATCGGCCTGCGCGACATCGTCAACTGACGTCGGCCGGGCGGCTCGCCCGGCTCCAGGAGTCGGGGATCGCCAACAACGACTACCCTCGACTTGTCTCATCAAGGAGGTCGGACGATGGCCCTGCACCCGCTGGAAGTTGTCGGCGTTCGCGTCGAGTTGCCGGCCAACCAGCCGGTCGTACTGCTCAAGGAAACCAGTGGTGGGCGGTATCTGCCGATCTGGATCGGTGCCGTCGAAGCATCCGCGATCGCCTTCGAGCAGCAGGGTGTGCAGACGCCCCGGCCGCTGACCCACGACCTGCTGCGTGATGTCATCACCGCCCTCGGCGGTGAGTTGAAGCATGTGTCGATCACCGAACTTCGTGACGACGTGTTCTACGCCGAACTGGTGTTCGCCAGCGGTGCGACCGTCAGTGCTCGTCCATCCGACGCGATCGCGTTGGCGTTGCGCACCTCCACCCCGATCATGGGGGAAGAGGACGTGCTGGCCAGCGTCGGGATCGCGATTCCGGAGGAGGAGGACGACGAGGTCGAGAAGTTCCGCGAGTTCCTGGACACCATCTCCGCCGATGACTTCGTCTCGCCGGACGAAAGCCCGGGCGGCGAGAACCAGTCCGAGAACGGTTGATCAAGGACGTCCGATCGGCCGAGAAACCCTAGACCTGAGGTCGACGGTTACTTTTTCTCCCCGGACCCGGCGAGCCGCGTTGACCGGTGGCACAGCCGAGGCTTACCGTCGTGAAATCACCGCGATGCAATTACGCCGTGGTGAGTAGGACGCGCGGTACGGCGCGGCTGGCAACTAGGGAGACGCAAGGTGCTTGATCAATCGCCGGAGCAAGGCGCCCTGTTCAGCCAGCCGTCCGTCGGCTCCGATGACTCGGTCGGTTATCGCGGGCCGACGGCGTGTGCCGCGGCCGGCATCACCTACCGCCAGCTGGACTACTGGGCCCGTACCGATCTGGTCGTGCCGACGGTACGGTCGGCGGCCGGCTCCGGCAGTCAGCGGCTGTATTCGTTCAAGGACATC
>CAZZZW010000167.1:0-9820 GCA_964658795.1 Phormidium nigroviride PCC 7112 | reverse complement strand
CGATGTCGGAAGCCGTCTCATTGGAGGTGCTCGAGGTCAGCCGTCTGGGTGACGACCTCAAGCTGATCGGCCGCCCCAGCACCGCGGGCTTGACCGACTGACCTGCCGGACCGAGGGAGAAGAACGTGTTCACCGGAATCATCGAAGAGGTCGGCGAGGTCGTCGGCCTGACCGGCTCCGGTGACGCTGCCGTGTTGCGGGTACGGGCGGGTATCACCGCCGACGACGTGGTGCACGGCGCCTCGATCGCCGTCAACGGTGTCTGCCTTACCGTGGTCAACATCGAGCCGGACAGCTCCGAAGACGGTGGCACCGACATCGACTTCGACGTCATGGCCGAGACCCTCAAGCGCAGCGTCATCGGAAGTTTGTCCAGCGGGCACAGGGTGAATCTCGAACGGGCGGCCAAGCTCGATCGTCGCCTGGACGGCCACATCGTGCAGGGCCACGTTGACGGGACCGGTGTCGTGCTCGCCCGGACACCGGGGGATGGCTGGGAGACGGTCCGTTTCGGTCTGCCCGGTGATCTGGCCCGCTACGTCGCCGAGAAGGGCTCGATCGCCGTCGACGGCGTCTCGCTCACCGTGACCGCCGTGGCCGACGACTGGTTCGAGGTCGGGTTGATCCCCGAGACGCTTCGTGCGACCGTTTTGGGCGACAAGTCGGTCGGTGATCCGGTCAATCTGGAAGTGGATGTCTTGGCCAAGTACACCGAACGACTGTTGCAGTTCGCCCGACCTGGAGGTAATTCCTGATGCTCGATCCAGTCGAAAGGGCGATCAAGGACATCGCCGCCGGCAAGGCGGTTGTGGTGGTGGACGACGAGGACCGCGAGAACGAGGGCGACCTGATCTTCGCCGCCGAGCTGGCCACGCCCGAGCTGGTGTCGTTCATGGTTCGCTACACCTCCGGCTACATCTGCGTCCCGATCACCGAGGCCGAGGCCGACCGGCTCGACCTGCCGCCGATGTTCCACACCAATCAGGACAAGCGGGGGACGGCCTACACCGTCACCGTCGACGCTCGTGAAGGTGTGACGACCGGTATCTCGGCCACCGACCGGGCTCACACGATCCGGCTGCTGGCCAACCCGACCACGACGGCGGCCGACCTGGCCCGACCCGGTCACATCGTGCCGCTACGAGCCAAGGACGGCGGTGTGTTGCGACGCCCCGGTCACACCGAGGCCGCGGTCGATCTGGCTCGCCTGGCCGGGCTGCAAGCCGCCGGCGTGCTGTGCGAACTGGTCAGTGAGAAGGATCCGTCGGGGATGGCCCGGGCCGACGAACTCCGGGTCTTCGCCGACGAGCACGACCTGGCGCTGATCTCCATCGCCGACCTGATCGCCTACCGGCGCCGGTTCGAGAAACTGGTCGATCGGGTTGCCTCGGCCCGGGTCCCGCTGCGTTACGGCGAGTTCACCGCGCACGGCTACGCCTCCTCCTACGACGACCGGGAGCACGTGGCTTTCGTCTTCGGCGACATCGGCGACGGCGAGGACGCGTTGGTCCGGGTGCACTCGGAGTGCCTGACCGGCGACGTGTTCGGCTCGCTGCGCTGCGACTGCGGCCCACAACTGGACGCGGCCCTCGCCGCGGTGGCCCGCGAGGGCCGGGGCGTCGTGCTGTACATGCGTGGCCACGAGGGTCGGGGCATCGGGCTGTTGCACAAGCTGCAGGCCTACCAGCTACAGGACGCCGGTTCGGACACCCTGGACGCCAACCTGCAGCTCGGCCTGCCGGCCGACGCCCGGGACTACGGCACCGGGGCGCAGATCCTGGTCGATCTCGGCGTCCGCACCATGCGGCTGCTGACCAACAACCCGGCCAAACGCGCCGGCCTGGAAGGTTACGGTCTCAAGGTCATCGGTTCGGTACCGTTGCCGACGCACGTCAACCCGGAGAACCTCCGGTACCTGCAGACCAAGAAGGATCGCATGGGACACGAGCTCGACCTGGACGGCATCTCCCTGTCCGAGGTGGTTCCGGACGGCGGCCGCTCATGAGCGGAGCCGGTGCTCCTGAGGCCGGCGCTGTCGATGGCGCGACGGACCTCAAGGTCGCGGTGATCGCTGCGCAGTGGCACACCCAGGTGATGGACGGCCTGCTCGACGGCGCGCAGCGGGCGCTGCAGGATTCGGCCGTGCAGGACGTCCGGATAATTCGGGTGCCCGGGACCTTCGAGTTGCCGGTCGCGGCCGCGCGAGTGGCCGGCGGCGACGTCGATGCGATCGTCGCGCTCGGCGTGGTGATCCGGGGCGGGACACCGCACTTCGACTACGTCTGCAGCGCGGCGACCGACGGACTCACCTCGGTGAGCGTGCGCACCGGCGTGCCGGTCGGGTTCGGCGTGCTGACCTGCGACAACGACGCGCAGGCCCTGGACCGGGCTGGGTTGCCCGGCTCGCACGAGGACAAGGGCTACGAGGCGACCCAGGCAGCGTTGGCGACCGCCGTGACGTTGCATGGGTATTCGCGCCCGTGATCACTGGGTTGGTGTTGGCCGGCGGCCCGTCAGCTCGGCACGGCCAACTGATCGCGGAAGCCCGCCTGGGCGGCCGCCGACTGATCGACCGGGCGGTGTACACACTTCGCTCCGGCGGCTGTGACGAGGTGGTCGCCGTGATCGGTTCCGGTCAGTTGCAGGTGGACGGAGCGCGCACGGTCACCCAGTCAGAGCCGGGTGACGGGATCGGCCCGGCGCTCCGGGCCGGCTTGGCCGCGGCGCACCCGGATACCGAGGCAGTCGTGCTCAGCCTGGTCGGCCAGCCCGGGATCGCTCCGACCGACATCCGGGCCGCAATCGGCTGGTATCGCAACGGATCCTCGATCGTGATCACTCGGCGTGCGGGCGAGCGATCCCATCCGGTACTGGTATCGCGGCTGTGGTTCCGGCAGCTGTCCGACCCGGACCAGGGGGACCAGAGCGGCCGGATGTTCTTCGCCAAGAACTATGACCACATCGACTTCATCGACTACGACCAGCCGATGGACGACATCGATTCACCCGAAGCTCTGGAGAGAGCGGAGCGGAAGCTGAACTCCCAGTCCTGACTCGACCCGGCGTTGGTGCCGGATACCAGCGGAGCGGAACCTGAACTCCCAGTCCTGACCCGGCGTCGGCAACATGGTCCGGCAATCAGTCGTTCAGCAGGGCATCGCTCGGCTGCGTCGCCTGGCGACGGTCACGCAGTCGGACCGGTGGAGCGACGCAGACGCGATTGCGTCCGGTTGCCTTGGCCTCGTACAGGGCCGTGTCGGCCGCCCCGATGATGTCCTCGACCGAGGGACCGGATCCGGCGACGCTGGCAGCAACCCCGACCGAGACGGTGACCTGGATTCCTTCGGTGGAGTTGTTGCTCGCGACCCGCTCGCGCAGCCGTTCACCGATCGCGGCCGCAGCCGAGGCCGAGACACCGGGCAGCAGCGCGATGAATTCCTCACCGCCGTAGCGGCCGACGGCGTCGTAGCCCCGCAACTCCCGGACCAGGATGTCGGCCACCTCCTTCAGCACGACGTCACCGGCCAGATGGCCATGGGTGTCGTTGACCGCCTTGAAGTGGTCCAGGTCGATCAGCAGGATCGCGGCCGGAGCCAGCCTCTCGATGCACTGGGCCAGATGCTGGCGAGCAAGCAGTTGCCAGCCCCCGGCGTTCAGCAGACCGGTTCGCGAGTCGGTGCGGGCCCGGTGCTGCAGGTTGGTCACCAACGATGCGCGATGCAGGCTGGCGATCAGGAACAACACCAGGGGTGACAGCCAGGGGGCATGCAGGATCAGCACACCGGTGAACGCACCGAACAGGACGGTCGCGTTCTCGTACCCGACGGTCTGGCGGTCGGGCAACAGACCGCGTACGGGTGCGCCGGTGACCAACTTCAGGCAGATCAACAGCAGGGTCAGGTTGGCCGAGGTGTAGACGACGATGGCCAGCAGGATGAGCAGAGCGTCCGCCGGCCCGATGTAGCTGACGTCCACCTGGCTGGCTCGCAGCACGGCCGAGGCCGCGAACGTCGCCAGCAGCACCGAGGCGGCGCTGAAAAGGTCCTTGTGTGGTGAGGCGGTTCGCTGCCGTCGATCACGCAGGTGCGCGTGACCGTAGACAAGCACGGCCAGCGGCGCCGAGAGCTCGATCGGCAGGATCGCGACGCCGGCGAAGCACAGCACCGAGTTCTGATTGGCGGCCGCGCCGTCATCGGAAAGATAACGATTGAGGCGCTCGATTCGATCGCTGGCCTCGCCGTACAGAACGGCCATTCCGAGCAACAGAACGGCCCGCCAGAAATAGCCGTCGATTCCTACACCGTGTCGCAGGCTCCAGATCAGCAGGGCCAGGGCGACGAGTTCAACGGCAACGAGATAGGCAGACGTGACTGGACGAAGCTGCCAGATCGTCCAGGACCGGACTTTGACGGCAGCGATCATGCCCACGATCGACCGCCGCTATACGCGGAACGAACGCCCATTCTGCCAATCTCTCTATCTCGTAAATGACTTTCTAATCTATCAACGAATCGCAATTTTGTTCGGTATTCGAGCAAATCCTGCGAGACGTTCTTCATGTGAATTTGACGTTAACGATCAGATTACAGGAGGTGTCCCGTGAAGCACTACTACTGGAAGTAATTTCATCCCAAATTTCCCTTCCGGGTCTGCCTGCTCACGGGGTCCTCGGACCCTGCAGCCAGGCCGCGATCGTTGCTGCTCCGCGAGCTGGCGGGCCCACCTGGGACATCGATATCAGTTGGTGATCGGCGGGTCGCGCGTGTCCGTTCGGATGCGCGCCGCCCGCCGTCCCTCGAAGGGTGTCTGAGTGCCGCGCCCGCAGGCAATCAGTGGTGGGCCCATGATGTGCCTAGGCTGACTGCTGTGCGTGTTCTAGACCTGTATCGAAAGCTGGCCCCGCGTCCGTTCGGACGGCGAGTGTTCTCGCTCGCCTTCATGCTCAAGGCGCCGTACTTCCGTACCGTGCGCCCGTACTTCGCCGAACTGCGGCCGAACTATTGCGAGGTCACGCTCCGCAAGCGCTGGGGCGTTTACAACCATCTGAAGACGGTGCACGCGATCGCGGTCGCCAACGCGCTCGAGGCCGCCATGGGTGGGCTGGCCGAAGCCACGGTCCCGCCCGACCGGCGATGGATCCCCAGGGGCATGCAACTGCAGTATCTGGCTCTGTCGACCTCGGACCTGACCTGTATCGCTCAGACCGAAGCCGCTGACTGGGACGGCGATGCGGTCGCGGTTCAGGTCTGGGCTCGGCGCACTGATGGCGTCGAGGTGGTGCGCGGAGTGATCGAACTCCATCTGTCCGACCGGCGCTGACCGGTCTCCCAGCGTCGCTCGGTACGCTCGCCAGCGATGAAGACCTTCGACGGGCTGTTCGCCGAGTTGACACAGCGCCAGCGGGAACGACCGGACGGGTCGGCCACCGTTGCCGCCCTCGATGACGGCATCCATGCCCAAGGCAAGAAGGTGGTCGAAGAGGCGGCCGAGGCGTGGATGGCCGCCGAGCATGAGTCGGCGGACCGGACGGCCGAGGAGATCAGCCAGCTGCTCTACCGCATCCAGGTGTTGATGCTGGGCAAGGGCCTCAGTCTCGACGACGTGTACCGCCACCTCTGATCCCGACCCGACCGGCATGACGAACGAACTGAGCGAGCTGACATGAGCGCTGCCGAACTGCTGCGAGTTGCCGTGCCCAACAAGGGTGCACTGTCCGAACCGGCCGGGTCGATGTTGCGCGAGGCCGGCTACCGGCAGCGGTCGGACAGCCGGGAACTCGTCCTGCAAGATCCGGACAACGGCATCGAGTTCTTCTTCCTGCGCCCCCGTGACATTGCCATCTACGTCGGATCGGGACGGCTCGATGTCGGCATCACCGGCGAAGATCTGCTGCTGGACTCCGGCGCCAATGCCGAGGTAGTGCTGCCGCTCGGTTTTGCCGGCTCGACGTTCCGCTTCGCGGCCGCCGGCGGTACCGGCCTGACCGTGCCGGATCTGGCCGGCCGTCGGATCGCGACCGCCTACCCCGGCCTGCTGCGTCACTACCTGTCCGAGCAGGGCATCGAGGCTGACATCATCGCCCTGGACGGGGCGGTCGAGACGGCAGTGCGACTGGACGTGGCCGACGCGATCGCCGATGTCGTCGAGACCGGCACGACGCTGCGGGCGGCCGGACTGCAGATCTTCGGCGAGCCGTTGTTCCACTCCCAAGCTGCGCTGATCCGCCGCCGTGGTGTCGATTCCACCCATGGCGTCGATCAGCTGATCCGACGGCTGCAGGGCGTCATGATCGCCCGGCAGTACGTTCTGATGGACTACGACATCTCCGACGACAAGGTGGAACGGGCCGTTGCGGTAGCCCCGGGCTTCGAGTCGCCGACGGTGTCACCGCTGCGGACCTCGGGATGGTCGGCCGTGCGTGTGATGGTGCCGCGCAAGCAGACGAACCAGATCATGGACGAGCTCTGGGACATCGGTGCCCGGGCGATCCTGGTCACCGACATCCACGCCTGCCGGCTCTAGCCGCGGCGACGAAGCGATGGAGAAGGACGGGTGACGGTGACCATGGCCGGCGAGGTGAACGCTCGACCGATCCGTACCGCCCGGGCGGCCTGGGTTGCTGCGGTCGTGGTCGCGGTCGCCCTGATCATCTGTGGTGTCCTGCTGCCGCACACCACCAACGGCGTGAACTTCGACCTGGCCGACCAGATCGGCATCGGCGGCAGCGGCATCATCGTCGCTATCGGCATCCTGGCCCTGACCCGGCCGCGGTTGCACGCCGACGCCGCGGGCGTGGATGTCAAGGCCTTCTTCGGCGGCTGGCGGCACATCGAGTGGGACCTGATCGTGGCCGTGGAGTTCCCGTCCAAGGTGCGTTTCGCCCGGCTGGTGCTGCCCGGGGAGGAGCTGATCGTGCTGTTCGCGGTCCAACGGGCCGACGGTGAACAGAGCGTCGAGGCCATGCAGGGCCTGCGTGCGCTGTTCGCCGCCAGTCAGGCGGAGTAGGCCGATCGGCGCTCAGCTGTGGGTGAAGCTGCCGTACGTGGCGGTGTCATCCCAAATCTGCTGGACCCGGATGCCCTCTGCCTCGTCGACCGCGGCGTAGGTCACGCCTGGGGACACGTAGATCCCGACGTGGTAAACGTTGCCCTCGCTGTCGTGATAGAAGACCAGGTCGCCGGGGACGGCCCGACCGGCGCTGATCAGATGGGCGGCGTTGAACTGGTCCTGAGCGACTCGCGGGGTGCTGATGCCGGCGCCGCGGTAGGTGTACTGGACCAGCCCGGAGCAGTCGAAACCGACGCTCGGATTCTCCGCGCCCCAGACGTACTTGCCGCCCAGGAACTTCTTGGCCGCAGCGACGATCTTGATGCCGGTGGCATTCGGTGCCGGACGCGGCCCGGTGGCCAGCGAACCGCCGGCGGTGGAGGCCGGTAGGCAGCCCAGGGACGTGTTCATGCCGATCCCGATGTTGACCGCCCACAGGCAGACGATGTGGGCCGCGCTACTGACCGGGATGTTGACGGCGAAGCCGGCGTGGCTACCCGCCGCCGGGTTGCCCGCCAGATCCGGCCGGGACAGGGTCGCCTGCCCGGTGGCCAGCGACGACCCGTCGACGTAGGCGACGACGGTCAGTGGGTAGTTCTTGTTGTTCGGATCGGTGGCCCAGCCTCGGGCGCTGATCGTGTTCGAGTTGATCGGCTGTGCGACCTGGAACGCGCCGACCGGTGATTGGGCCTGGATCTGGGCGGCGGTCGGGCCGATCTGGACGGCCGAGCAGGCAACCGTGTTCGGACCGCCGAGGCCGACGTTGGCGGCGTTGACACAGACGGTGTGAGCACCGTTGAGCAGGCTCACCGAGAACGTGAAGCCCTGGTCCGGGCCGGCCGCCAGGGCCTTGCTGACGTCCGGTCGCGCGCTCGCCTTCAGACCGGCGGCGGCGACGTACTGCCCGTCGACGGTGGCGGTGATGCCGAGGGGCACCTTCGGCTGGTCTGGGTCGAGCGCCCAGCCGGACACCGCGACGGTGTTGCCCTTGACCGTGGCCGCGTCAATTCGCCCGATCGGGTAATGAGCCAGCGCGGCCGCGCTCGGAGCCGGCACCGTGCTGGTCAAACAGCCGAGCACGGTCGAGGCACCGGCCCCGACATTGCGCGCGATGGTGCACACCTGGTGGGTGCCCGGCGTGACGTACAAGGTTCGGGTGAAGCCGACGTTGACGCCGGTGTGCCGGGCCGCGGCCACGTCGGCCCGGGCCATGTTGGTGGTCTGGGCGAACGGCTGGCCGTCCACGTAGTCGACGATGACGAGCGGCGTCTTCACAGCATCGGGGTCGGCCGCCCAGCCCTGGACGAGCAGCGCGCCGTTCGGACCGCCTTGCGCGACATCGAGGAATCCGAAGGGGTTGTGGCTGGTGTCTGCACCGGCCGGTACCGCGCCGAACAGGGCGGCCAGACTGACTCCGGTGACCATGCCGGCGACCAGCCGACGGCGGTTGACCCGCAACTGCTGGCTGATTCGGGCCCGTAGCGAAGGGGCGGCGTGGCGTGGTTGCACACGGTAAGTCACGAAGAAACATCCTGTCCTGTGTCGCCGGCACCCCGTCCGTGGGGCGATCCTAAGTTACCTGTCGGCGTGTCGCTCACTCACTCAAGCGCTTGCGGATGTTTTACTGCGAGGTCACTTCGTGACGGTGTGTAGTCGCACCGTCGACCAGGCGGGGTGACGAGCTACGAGCGCGGACTACTTCTCGCCCGGGCTGGTCTCCCGCGACCAGGCGGGGTGACGAGCTGCGAGCGCGGACTACTTCTCGCCCGGGCCTTCACCCTCGGCATCCGGAAATGGCGATGCGTCACGGAAAGCGGCCTGCAAAGCCTTCAAGCCGTCCCGCAGCGGTTGTCGGTGAACGCCCAGGTCGGGTCCGGCAGCGTTGAGCAATCCGGCGTAGGCGGTGATCAGCCGCCGAGCCTCGTCCAGGTCGAGATAGCGGTCGCCGTCCTCGGCCAGTCCGAGCTTCTCGGCGGCGGCCGACATCAGCATCACCGAGGCCCGGGTGATCACCTCGACGGCCGGTATCTCGGCCAGCTCACGGACCTCGGTGGCGGACAGGTCACCGGACAGCTCGGCATTTTGGGGGTCAGCGGTCACCCTGATACCCTTGCACACGCGACCTGTCCCGGTGTCGTCAGCTCTGTCGGTTTCCCTGACGGATCGACGACGCGGAACAAGCAAGCGGAAGCCTCCATGGTTCCCACCCGAGCAGCCGACCTGCATTTTCTGGCGGCCGGGTCACGGTCCAAGTGCCACGAACCCAGTGGCGCGTCGGCGTTCCGGCCACGGCCGGAGTATCTGGCCGACCGGATCAGGAATCATTCTGGCCTCCCATGCATTGGTTGCGACGTAGATTGCAACCTAGGAGGCCCCATCAGCTCTGAACCCCGCATCAACGACCGGATTCGTGTACCCGAGGTACGTCTGGTCGGCCCCGAAGGCGAGCAGGTCGGCATCGTCCCGATCGGCAAGGCCCTCGAGTTGGCCGCCGAGGCAGATCTCGATCTGGTCGAGGTAGCACCCATGGCCCGCCCGCCCGTATGCAAGCTCATGGACTTCGGCAAGTTCAAGTACGAGAGTGCGCAGAAGGCTCGCGAGGCCCGGCGCAACCAGGCGCTGACCGTGATCAAGGAAATGAAGCTCCGGCCGAAGATCGATCCGCACGACTACGAGACCAAGAAGGGTCACGTGGAGCGGTTCCTCAAGGCGGGCGACAAGGTCAAGATCACGATCATGTTCCGCGGTCGCGAGCAGTCTCGACCCGAGCTCG
>CAZZZW010000166.1:0-9884 GCA_964658795.1 Phormidium nigroviride PCC 7112 | reverse complement strand
GGGCTTCGGTGGTGAAGCCGAGCGGTGTTACGCCAGCGTCAGGGCCGTGTCGTCGATGACGAACGACGTCTGCAGCGAGGAATCTTCGACGCCGGAGAAGCTGATCGTCACCGTCGAGCCGGCCAGCGAGGACACGTTGAACGACTTCTGCACGTAGCCGGTGGCGGCGTTGACGTTGGAGTACGTGGCCAACGTCGTCGACCCGGCCTTGACCGTCAGCTTGTCGTAGGCGGTGCTGCCGGTCTCGGCGGTGTCGATGTGGATCCAGAAGGAGAACGTCGCCGAGCAGCCGCTGGGGATGGTCACCGACTGGGTGACGGTGTCCGTGTGGGCCGAACCGTAGCCGTTCATCCACGCCTTCCAGCTGCCACTGTGGGCGGCTTCGCCGGTGGAGTTGTCGACCACGCCGGACGTGGTCGTCCAGGGTGCTGCGGTGCCGGTCTCGAAGCCGGGGTTACCCAGCTTCTGGCCCGGGCTGGTGCAGCCGCCGCCACCGCCACTGGTCGAGATCGTCCAGCTGAAGGTGGCCGAACCGGTCGCCCCGGTCGAGTCCTTGGCCGTGGCCGTGGTCGAGAACGTACCTGCGGCCGACGGTGTTCCGGAGATGACGCCCGAGGTGGAGATGCTCAGTCCGGTCGGCAGGCCGGTCGCCGTCCAGGTGTAGGGAGCGGTGCCGCCCGAGGCCGACAGGGTCAGGCTCTTGGCGGTACCGACGGTGCCCGTCTGCGAACCCGGGTTGGTCACGCTCACCGAACCGGTCCCGCCGTGGCTCACGATCGAGTGGCTGATTGCGCAGTTGTTGGTGTCGTTGGACCAGCTGGCCTGCTCGGCGTACGTGCCGAACGAACCGAACGACACGTTGGCCGCGCCACCGCTCGTACCCGGTGACAGCCAGGCGCACTCGTCGGAGTTCTCCTGGCCGTTGTAGGACGAACCGGTGTGGTTGGTCCAACCGCCGGCCGGGTTCTGGTCAGACATCATCTCGTGCCACTCGTGGCCCAAGGTCATCGTCCACCCGTCCAGAGTTCCGGGGGAGTTGACGAAGCCGACGCCGCAGCCCGAGCCGGAATCGATGTTGTACGGCTGGTTGGAGAACGCGATGTCGCCGTAGCTGGAGGACACCGGGCCACCGGTCAGGCTGCTGTCGCCGTTGTAGTCGTGCCAGGCGCAGTACTGGCCCTGGTAGCTGTCGGGGTTTGTGCCGTGGGGGGACAGGATCACGTAGTAGGCGTAGCGGTTCGACGCGGCCGTGGTGTTGCCGAAGTGGGCCGCGGCGTTGACCGCCTCGACGCCCAGCTGGTGACCGGAGGCCGCACTCGGCGACGCGGCCGAGTTGTCGTACCACACGCCCGAGAGCACACCGCCGGTCTGGTACGGGATGTAGCTGGCACCCGAGGCCGGGCAACTGGTGGCGCCGCTGGACACGCCGGCCCCGTCGCACCACTGGGTCAGGTCGGCCGACCACAGCTCGCTGTTCGTGCCGATGCCCTTGAACATCTGCTGTGCGGCGCCCGCGGCGCCGGCCGAGTCACCGGAGAACTTGGCGTTGCCGTTCGCATCCGTGCTCTGGGTACCCCACTGGCTGCCGTAGAAGACCAGATAGACCTTGGAGTGACCGCTCTGCACCCCGATGCCGTCGACGCCACCGCCGTAAGAAAGGGTTTCGGTGCCGGTCGCCGCCGCCGTGTTCGGGTGGGCCGTGGCGTAGGAGTTCATCTTGTGTTGCTGTCCGATGGTCGGGATTACCCCGTGCCGATAAGGGTGTCCGGCCGCCGGCGAATACGGATTGGCCGGACTCACAGAGTTCGACGTGACGGCGCCGGCGCTGCCGGCGGTAGCGATACCGCTGATGGCCAGGGAGGCCAACGCAGCCGCGCCGAGCAGCGCTGAGGCGCGATTGATTCGGGTCTTCGACATGGCGAAATAGCCCTCTCAGGGGGATGAGGTGTTGCCGTTCTTATCGGCAGTGACGGGGGATTGGGGCTTACTGCAACCACCGGGGAGTGGTGGCCTGCGCGGAAATGTAGCGATTCATGACCAGGTGCGTCAACGGATGAAGTGGACCAATTTGTCCGAGGTGCTACTACAGCTGCTGTCGTAAGCGTTGTCAGTCCGATAACGCCTGGACCCACACACTTTCGAGGACTGTGTGGGTAATCTGCTGGGCATGGTTGACCTCGGCGCACACCTTCACGGATTGGTCGAGCTCGGCCTGACCCGGTACGAGGCGAAGGCGTATCTGGCCTTGATCCAACGCGAAAGCTATGCCGCCTCCGAGTTGGCGACCGAGGCCGGCATCCCTCGGCAGCGGATCTACGACGTGCTCAACACGCTGATGTCGCGCGGGCTGGCCCGGGACTGGCCCGGTCCGGTGACCCGTTATGCCGCGACCGATCCGCAGGCCGCAGTCGACCGACTGCTCGGGGTGCAGCGTCAGGCGCTGGCCGGTCTGGAGAATCAGTCCAGCGCGTTGGCCGACACCCTGCGTGAGACCTGGGTCAGCGGCCGGGCTGAGACGGCGCCGCTGGACTATGTCGAGGTGCTCCGGGATCCCGGACTGCTCGGTGCCCGATTCCTCGATCTGCAAGCCGAGGCGGAGACGCAACTGCTCACCTTTACCAAGGCGCCCTACGCGATGCCGAGCAACCAGGTCGGGCTGGAGGCGACCCGCCGGATCATCGGGGGCGGGGGCGAGTGCCGGTGCATCTACGAGCCGGCCATCTTCGACAGCCCCGACGTGCTGGCCGAGACCTGGGAGTTCATCAATGCCGGTGAGGACGCCCGGGTCGCCCAGCAGGTGCCGATGAAGCTGTGCCTGGCCGATGGTCGCCGCGCCCTGTTCTCGCTGACCGATCCGATCGCCGGCGGGCTGACCTCGACCAACATCCTGGTCGAGCATGTCGCGCTGGCCGAGACCCTGCGGACGGCGTTCGAGTCGGTCTGGGCCGTGAGCGAACCGTTCGAGCTGGCCATGGAACGGCATACCCGTTCGGCGTCCTAGGCCGGGATATCCTTACTGGATCAGCAGATTGCGGACCGAGTCGGGCAGTTCGATGCCGTCGGCCAGGTCGGGCGCCGGCCAGGCCTCGGCGTAGCCGGTGCGCTTGGGCAGCACGCCGGCCCAGGCCATCCCGGCCACGTCGTCGTCCGGATCATCCGGCCACTCCTGGGCAATCTTGATCGTGAAGTCCTCCACCTGCAGCCGCAGCGCCAGGGTCGCGGCCAGTTCCTTCGGCCGGGGGCGCCGGATCTCAGCGGTCCGGCCCGGGATCAGGTGATCGGTGAGCAGGTCGAGCGCCCGCACCTTCTGGGCGTCGTCGAGCACCGCGCACCGGCCGAACAGCACCGCGCTGCGGTAGCGCATCGACGACTCGAACGCCGACCGGGACACCACCAGCGCGTCGAGCTCGGTGACGGCCAGCGAGACCGGAATCCCTTGCCCGATCAGGCGAAGCCAGCGCGAGCCGGTCGAGCCGTGCAGCAGGACGTCGTCGCCGTCACGCGCGATCGCGATCGGCAACACGAACGGTTGACCGTCCTCGGTCACGAAGCCGACATGTCCGAGCAGCGAGCTGTCGAGCAACTGATGCAGGGCGTCGGCGTCCTGGCTGACGCGCTCGGTCATCCGCGAAGGCTGGGTCCGGTCCGAAGAACTCACCGGCCCATCATGCCGTTCACCAGGGCGGCCAGGCGGGAGGGGCGGCCGTGGCGTTGCTCGGCATCGTCGGCCCAGGTCATCGCGCGCAGCCCGGCATTGGCGCCGAGCCAGCGCAACGGTTCGATTTCCCACTGCGGCGACTGATGATTCACCCATGGCAACGTGGTCAGGTCGGTGGCTCGTCGCAGCACCAGATCGGCCAGCGTGCGTCCGGCCAGATTGCTCGTCGACACACCGTCACCGACGTAGCCGCCGGCCCAGCCGAGGCCGGTGGTCGGGTCGAAGCCGACCGACGGATGCCAGTCACGGGCGATAGCGAGCGGGCCGCCCCAGGCGTGGCTGAAGCCGACACCGTCGAGCTGCGGGAACAGCTCGGTCACGGTCTTGCGCAACAGCGCGAAGACATTCTCGTTCCGGTCGTAGCTCGGACGGATACGTGACCCCAGGTGGTACGGCGCCCCTCGTCCGCCGAAAGCCAGCCGGTCGTCGGCCGTGCGCTGACCGTAGATGATCAGATGGCGCAGATCGGAGAAGGTGGGCCGATCGGCCAAGCCGATCGATTGCCAGACCCCCGCCGGCAGCGGATCGGTGGCCACCATCAGCGAGTAGACCGGCGCCACGTTGCGAGAATGTCCTTGCAACGTCGAGGTGAAACCTTCGGTTGCCCGGATGATCACATCGGCCCGCACCGTCCCGAGCGCGGTCCGGAGCCGGCCCGGTTCGATTGCCAACACGGCCGTGTGTTCCCAGATCGTGGCGAAGCGCTCGACCTCGGCCGCGAGCGACCGGGCCAGGCTCAGGGGCTGCAGCGCGGCGCAATGCGGGCTGAAGACCCCACCCAGTACGTCGGTGGCCGCCACCGCCGTGCGCGCCTCGTCGGCGGTCAGCAGCTGCAGGTCGTCCTCGCCGAACCCGAATTGCCTGGCCTCGTCGATCTCCTCCCGTGCTCGAGCCAGTTGGGTCCGGCTCCGAGCCAGGCTCAGCGTGCCGCCGTAGGCCCAGTCGATCGGCCAGTCGTGGGCCGCGGCCGTGCGCCCGACCTCACGGACCGAGGCGAACATCGCCCGGTACTGGCGAACCGCCTGATCGCGACCGACCTCTCGGGCCAGGGTGGTCAGTGAGACCGGGTAGAGCCCGGAGCACCAGCCGCCGTTGCGGCCCGATGCCCCGAAACCCGCGATCTCCTTGTCCAGCAAAGCGATCCGCAGGCTCGGGTCGGCCCGGTGCAAGTAATAGGCCGCCCACAACCCGGTGTACCCGGCCCCGACTATCGCCACGTCCACCACCCGCTGAGCGGGTTCGGTGAAAGCCAGCGACGGCCGGGGCGCTTCGGGTACCCGGGTCGTGTGCTGCCAGAGCGAGGCAGTACCGCTGGAAGTGGACTCAGCCGTTGACGACATCGGCCAGCGGAGTGCTGGTGTAGCCGTGCGCCTGTGCGACCGGGTCGTTGGTCAGAGCGCCGTCGTGGGTGTTCAGACCGAGGGCCAGGGCGTGGTCGGCCTGCAGCGCACCCTTCCACCCCTTGTTGGCCAGTTCGACGGCGTAGGGCAGCGTCACGTTGGTCAGGGCATAGGTCGAGGTGTGCGGCACCGCGCCCGGCATGTTGGCCACGCAGTAGAACACCGAGTTGTGCACCCGGAAGGTCGGCTCGGCGTGGGTGGTCGGACGGGAGTCCTCGAAGCAGCCACCCTGATCGATCGAAATGTCGACCAGCACCGAGCCAGGCTTCATCCGGGAGACCAGCTCGTTGCTGATGATCTTGGGCGCCTTGGCTCCCGCAACCAGCACCGCGCCGATGACCAGATCGGCGTCCAGCACCGCACGCTCGACCTCGTAGGCGTTGGAGGCAATGGTCTGGCAGTGGCCCTGGTAGATGGCATCCATCTGGCGTAGCCGGGCCACGTTGCGGTCCAGCAGCAGCACCTCGGCCTGCATGCCGAGGGCGATCGCGGCGGCGTTCTGGCCGGAGACGCCGGCACCGATGACGACGACCTTGGCCGCGTAGACGCCGGGAACGCCGCCCATCAGCACGCCACCACCGCCGCCCTGGCGCATCATGTGGTACGAGCCCACCTGCGGTGCCAACCGGCCGGCGACCTCGGACATCGGGGCCAGCAGCGGTAGCGAGTTGTCGGCCAGCTGCACGGTCTCGTAGGCGATACCGGTGGTGCCGGCGGCCAGCAGCGCGTCGGTGCAGGCCTTGTCGGCGGCCAGGTGCAGGTAGGTGAACAGGGTCTGGTCCTTGCGCATCCGGCCGTACTCTTCGGCGATCGGCTCCTTGACCTTCAACAGCAGGTCACCCTCGGCCCAGACGTCGTCAGCGGTGTCCAGGATCTTGGCGCCAGCATCGGTGTAGAACTCGTTCGGGATGGACGAACCGACGCCGGCATCCTTCTCGATGAAGACCTCGTGCCCGTTGCGGACCAGCTCGTTCACGCCGGCCGGGGTGATGGCCACCCGGTACTCGTGGTTCTTGATCTCGCGGGGGATGCCGACCTTCATTGCTCTGCCTCCGGGGCGCTGTCGATGGGGTGGATCTGACTGGCCTCAGAATGAAGGATTCGCGCGTGATGCGCTAGCTCAGTGAAGTTAATTCTGAGATGCTGGGCTAGTGAAGCCTGAAAGTTCGAAGAATCGGCAGAAAGCACGGCCTGGGCCGAACAGCCTGCGGAGCCCGTCGACGCCGTCCGAAGCGGTGCCGCTGGATGAGGTGGACCGACGCATCCTGGTCGAGCTGTCCGCTGATGCCCGGTTGCCCAACAATGCCCTGGCCGACCGGGTCGGCATCGCCGCCTCGACCTGTCTGGGCCGGGTGCGGTCGTTGCGGGGGCGGGGCGTGATCCGGGGCTTTCACGCCGATGTTGACCCGAGCGCGATCGGCCGACCGATCCAGGCCATGATCGCGGTCCGGATGCAGTCGCACGCCCGCAGCCACCTGACCGAGTTCACTGCCGGCGTTTCAGAATTGCCCGAAGTTCTCAACGTGTTCTTCCTGGCCGGGGCCGACGACTTCCTGGTCCACGTGGCCGCGCAGTCGACCGAGAACCTGAGGAATTTCGTGGTCGTCAACCTGTCCGGCAACCCCGACGTCGCCCTCACCGAGACCAACCTGATCTTCGAACACATCCGCGCCGGCGCCGGCTACTAGAGCCAGAACGCCGATGCACCCCGCCGGCCTTGGCCGGCGGGGTGCATTTCACATCGATGTGCTGCGGGGACCTAGATCTTGGTGGCGCCTTCGGTGAGAACGGCGCGCAGGATCTGTTCCATCTCGTCGAACTCCTTCTGGCCACAGATCAGCGGCGGCGACAGCTGCACCACCGGGTCGCCCCGGTCATCGGCCCGGCAGTACAGCCCGGCGTCGAACAGCGCCTTGGACAGGAAGCCGCGCAGCAGCCGTTCGGACTCGTCGTCGTTGAACGTCTCCTTGGTGGCCTTGTCCTTGACCAGCTCGATGCCATAGAAGAATCCGTCGCCGCGGACGTCACCGACGATGGGCAGGTCGTTGAGCTTCTCCAAGGTGGAACGGAAGGCGTTCTCGTTGTCCAGCACGTGCTGGTTCAGGCCTTCGCGCTCGAAGATGTCGAGGTTGGCCAGCGCCACCGCGGCCGACACCGGGTGCCCGCCGAAGGTGTAGCCGTGCGGGAAGTAGTCCGTCCCGTGCAGGAACGGTTCGGCCAGCCGGTCGGAGATGATGCAGGCGCCGATCGGCGAGTAGCCCGAGGTCATGCCCTTGGCGCAGGTGATCATGTCGGGCTGGTACTCGAACTTCTCCGCGCCGAACGTCGGGCCGAGCCGGCCGAAACCGCAGATGGTCTCGTCCGACACGAGCAGGACGTCGTACTCGTCGCAGATCTCGCGCACCCGCTGGAAGTACCCGGGCGGCGGCGGAAAACAACCGCCGGAGTTCTGCACCGGCTCCAGGAACACCGCCGCGACCGACTCCGGACCCTCCATGATGATGGCCTGCTCGATCTGGTCGGCGGCCCAGCGTCCGAACCGCTTCAGGTCGTCACCGTGCTCGGGAGCCCGGTAGAAGTTGGTGTTCGGAACCTTGTGACCGCCCGGTACCAGAGGCTCGAACATCGTCTTCGCGCCCGGGATACCGGTGATCGACAGAGCGCCCTGGGGCGTGCCGTGGTAGGCCACGTAGCGCGAGATCACCTTGTGCTTCATGGGCTTTCCGGTGAGCTTGAAGTATTGCTTGGCCAGCTTCCAGGCCGTCTCGACCGCTTCGCCGCCACCGGTGGTGAAGAAGATCCGGTTCAGATCACCGGGCGCCAGGTGGGCCAGCCGTTCGGCCAGCTCGACCGCCTTGGGGTGGGCGTAGGACCAGATCGGGAAGAAGGCCAGCTCGGCCGCCTGCTTGGCCGCGGCCTCGGCCAGCTCCCGCCGGCCGTGGCCGACCTGGACGGTGAAGAGCCCGGCCAGGCCGTCCAGGTAGCGCTTGCCGTTCGCGTCGTAGACGTAGGCGCCGTCGCCCTTGACGATGACCGGGACCTCGGCCTTCTCGTAGGACGACAGGCGGGTGAAGTGCATCCACAGGTGGTCTCGGGCGGCAGCCGACAATCGACTTTGGTCATATTCCGGCGTTGCGAACTCAGTCATGCGATACCCCAGTTGTAGGTCTGCTTGGACAGCTTCAAATACATGAACGTTTCGGTGCGGCGCACGCCGGGCATCTTGCGGATCTGGTCGTTGACCAAGGTCAGCAGGTGCTCGTCGTCCATCACCACGGCCTCGGCCAGGATGTCGAACGAGCCGGCGGTCAGCACCACGTACACCAGCTCCGGAATCTCGCAGAGCTGATCGGCCACCGCCTCGAGATCTCCGTCGACCGTGATGCCGATCATCAACTGCCGGGCGAAACCGATCTGTTGCGGATCGGTCACGGCGACGATCTGCACGACGCCGGATTCGATGAGCTTCTGCACCCGCTGCCGGACGGCCGCCTCGGACAGTCCGACCGCCTTGCCGATGCTGGCGTACGGACGGCGACCATCCTGCTGCAACTGCTCGATGATCGCCTTGGACGTGTCATCGAGCTGCTGCCGCCGGGCTCGGTCGGGCCGAGAGGTAGAGGCCGCCATGCCAGCGATAATGCCCGAGAAAACAGCGCTCGGCAAGTGAATCCGAAGCTTATCGGCGGTTTGACCTGCTGAATCAGCAGGAAATCGTTGTCTCGCATCGGGTCGCACCGCTAGGGTCGCGGGTAGGACTGGCCGCCTCGACGGCTCGAACAGGGAAGAGGTCGGTGATGGCGCGCTACGGCGCACAGTTCGGCCCGGACATCACGTTCCTGGGTGTCCGGCCCTGCGATTGGACCGACCCGTCCACCTACCCGGACGCGGACGTGGTGATACTCGGTGCGCCGTTCGACGGCGGCACGTCGCACCGGTCGGGTACCCGGTTCGGCCCGCAGTACATCCGGCAGACCTGCTACCTGGCCCACGACGGCAGCCGACCCTCGCTGGCGATGCGGGTGGACGCGTTGCGGGACCTGCAGGTCTTTGACGCCGGCGATGTCGAGATGTTCGCCGGGGATGCTGCGCGATCGGTGCAGGATCTGCAGCAGGCCGTGTACGCGGTGACGGCTGCCGGAGCGATTCCGTTGATCCTGGGCGGCGATCACACCGTCGCCTGGCCCGATGCGGCCGGCGTGGCCCAGCACCACGGTCAGGGCCGGGTCTCGATGATCCACTTCGACGCCCATGCCGACACCGGCAACGTCGAGTTCGGCTCGCTGATCGGGCACGGCCAGCCGATGCGTCGGCTGATCGAGTCCGGTGCCCTCCGTGGCGATCGGTTCCTCCAGCTCGGGCTGCGCGGTTATTGGCCCGAGCCGGAAACCCTGTCCTGGATGGCCGATCAGCGGATGCGCTCCTACGAGATGACCGAGATCACCGAGCGTGGCCTGACCGAATGCCTGACCGAGGCGTTCGGCATCGCCCTGGACGACTGTGACGGGGTCTTCCTCTCGGTCGACATCGACGTCTGCGACCCTGGGCACGCGCCGGGCACCGGAACCCCGGAGCCGGGTGGCCTGACCTCCCGGCAACTGCTCGACTCGGTAAGGCGAATCGCCTACGAACTGCCGGTGCTCGGGATGGACGTCGTCGAGGTGTCCCCGCCGTACGACCACGCCGAGATCACCTCGTTCCTGGCCAACCGAGTCGTTCTCGAAGCGCTGTCCGGCATCGCCCGACGCCGTCGTGATCAGCGGGAC
>CAZZZW010000165.1:0-9956 GCA_964658795.1 Phormidium nigroviride PCC 7112 | reverse complement strand
TGCAGTCCAGCCAGATGCAGTCCAGATGCAAGGAGAAATACGTGGCCAGAAATCTGGGCATGGGCCCGTCCGAGGTTGTCCTGGCGGCCCGAGTCGCCCGACTGCACTTCCTGGACGACCGGTCGAAGGTCGACATCGCCGCGCAGCTGGGCATCAGCCGGTTCCGGGTCGCCCGGTTGCTCGACTCGGCCCGCTCGATGGGCATGGTCCGGATCGAGATCGGTATGCCGGGGATCCTGGACGCTGCCCTGTCGGCCGAGCTCGCCGCGGCCTTCGACCTGCGTTACGCCTTCGTCTACGACTTTCCCGACGACAGCGACAGCTCGCTGCGGCACCGGCTCGGTGAGGCGGCGGGGGAGGCGCTGGCCGATATCGCCGGCCCGTCCGACGTGGTCGGCATCGCCTGGTCACGGTCGCTGTCCGGGCTGGCCCGGGGGCTGACCGCCTTCCCGCCGTGCCCGATCGTGCAGATGACCGGGGCGCTGTCGCGACCCGGCGGTGACGACCTGCTCGACGTGGTGCGTGCGGTGACCCGGGTCGGCGGCGGTCCCTCCTACGGCTTCTATGCGCCGATGATCGTGGCCGACGCGACCACGGCCCAGGCCATCCGGCGACATCCCGACGTCGCGGCCGCCGCGGCTATGGCACCCTCGATCACCATCGGCATGGTCGGCATCGGCTCGTGGTCGCAGGGGTTGTCGAGCATCTATGACGCCCTGCCGGACTCCGATCGCGGCCGGGTGTCGGCGGCAGGTGTGCTGTCGGAAGTGTCCGGGATCTTCCTCGATTCTGTAGGCGGTGTCTGCCAGACTTCATTGGATGACCGCATGGTCGTGACGCCTGGTCGCATGGTGCTGCAGATGCCGACGGTGCTTGCGGTGGCCTACGGCACGGCCAAGAGCCATGCAGTCTGGTCGGCGTTGAACGGAGGGATGGTGAACGGCCTGATCACCCACGCCAGCCTGGCCCGATCGGTGCTTGCCATCCCGCGCACCGACGCCGTGGCCTCCGGTGTCGCCCGCCGGCCGATCGGTGTCCCGGCACGTGCCTGACGCCGCCGAGGCGCTGCTGCTCGGCGGCGCAGTCGCCAACGTCGGCCGGGTGTACCGGGTCGGCGACACCGTGCGGCGTCCGGTCGCACCCCATCGTTCGACGACGCACGCGGTGCTTGATCACCTGGCCGAGGTGGGCTTCAGCGGCTCACCGCGGTTGCTCCAGGTCGACCGGGCCACCGAGACGCTGTCCTGGATTCCCGGACAGGCGGCCCGCAGCCCGCTGCCGGACTGGGCGGTGTCGGAGGCGCTACTGGTCTCGGTGGCCAGGTTGGTACGGGGTTTCCACACGGCCATGGTGTCGTTCCCGAGCTCGGACGGCGACTGGCCGGTGCCGGTGCCCCGCGCCCATCGAGGACCGCTCGTCAGTCACAACGACCTGCATCCGGGCAACATCATCTGTGCCGACGGGGTCGCGGTCGGCCTGATCGATTTCGACCTGGCTTCGCCGGGTTCGATCACCTGGGATCTGGCCACCCTGTTGCGGTGCTGGGCGCCGCTGGTCGCCGACGTCGACCTGCCGATGCCGTTGCGGTCCGGGGCCACCGGCGGCCTGGACGACATCCGGCTGACCCGGGCGGCCCTGCTGCTCGACAGTTACGGACTGGGCCGGCCAGAGCAGCAGGCCGTGGTCGAGGCCCTGATCGACAATCACGACTGGACGTACCGGATCGTCACCGACGCGGTGGACGACGGCCACGCCGGCTTCAACAACTACTGGGACACCGTGGCCCCTCAGACCGGCCGGGCCCGTGACTGGCTGCGGGCAAACCTGTCCGACCTGCGGATCGCGCTGTCCTGACCCGGTCCCGGCTGCTGGTGGTCGCTGGGTGCTGACGCGGCGCAGGTCGAGGAAAAATCATGGCCCCGGAAACGGTTGTGGGACCCCTAGAATGGACTTCACCGCGGCCGGCCGCGGGTCGCACGGCAAGATCGTCGACTCCTGGGTGGACTGGTTTCGATCAGCAGGCCCCGATTTTGAATGCGGACCCGGCCCCGGTATCGTTTGACCTCGTGCCCGGATGCTCCGGGTGCACACTCGTGCCCGTCGCGAGCGCCAGCTGATCAGCACCACAAGCGGCGCACCGGCCACCGCCTTCAGGGGCGGCGGCGTGACGAGGGGCCGGGTTCCCGAAAGGGACCGTCCGGTGGGGGCTAACGGCAGGGATGCCGTCGGTTCACTCTGGGGTTCGGGCGCGACACGCCCGACCGCGGGGACCGGAAGGCAACAACAGCACAGCAGCCAGCAGCCGGGCGAACCGCCCCGACGTACCGCAGACGAACGAGGAGATTGCAGGCCGAATGCCTACGATCCAGCAACTGGTCCGCAAGGGCCGGCAGGACAAAATCGGGAAGACCAAGACCCCGGCGCTGAAGGGCTCCCCTCAGCGGCGTGGCGTGTGCACCCGCGTGTACACCACGACCCCGAAGAAGCCGAACTCCGCGCTGCGCAAGGTCGCGCGCGTCCGGCTGACTTCCGGCATCGAGGTCACCGCCTACATCCCCGGCGTCGGTCACAACCTGCAGGAGCACTCGATCGTGCTCGTGCGTGGTGGCCGGGTCAAGGACCTGCCGGGTGTTCGTTACAAGATCATCCGCGGTTCGCTGGACACCCAGGGTGTCCGCAACCGTAAGCAGTCCCGCAGCCGCTATGGCGCGAAGAAGGAGAAGTCCTAATGCCCCGGAAAGGCCCGGCACCCAAGCGTCCCCTGGTCGTCGACCCGGTGTACCAGTCTCAGCTGGTGACGCAGCTGGTGAACAAGATCCTGACCGACGGCAAGCGTTCGACCGCCGAGGCCATCGTCTACGGCGCCCTCGAAGGCTGCCGCGAGAAGAACGGCACCGACCCGGTCGTCACGCTCAAGCGGGCGCTGGACAACGTCAAGCCGACCCTCGAGGTGCGTAGCCGCCGCGTCGGTGGCGCGACGTACCAGGTGCCGGTCGAGGTCCGTATCCCGCGCCAGACCACGCTCGCCCTCCGGTGGCTGGTCGGCTACTCCCGCGCCCGTCGCGAGAAGACCATGACCGAGCGCCTGATGAACGAACTGCTGGACGCCAGCAACGGTCTCGGTGCCAGCGTCAAGCGACGCGAAGACACGCACAAGATGGCAGAGTCGAACAAGGCTTTCGCCCACTACCGCTGGTAACAGGCGCACCGGTCCACAAGACCCGAGCCGAGCCAGTCCCGCAGACGAAACGAAGAAGGAAAGATGGCCAGCAAAGCCGAACTCGCCAGGACCCGCAACATCGGGATCATGGCGCATATCGACGCGGGCAAGACCACGACGACCGAGCGCATCCTCTTCTACACCGGTATCTCCTACAAGATCGGTGAGGTCCACGACGGCGCTGCCACCATGGACTGGATGGAGCAGGAGCAGGAGCGCGGCATCACGATCACGTCGGCCGCGACGAAGTGCACCTGGAAGAACCACGCGATCAACATCATCGACACCCCCGGTCACGTCGACTTCACCGTCGAGGTGGAGCGGTCTCTGCGAGTGCTCGACGGCGCGGTTGCCGTCTATGACGGTGTCGCCGGCGTCGAGCCGCAGACCGAGACGGTCTGGCGGCAGGCCGACAAGTACAACGTTCCGCGGATGTGCTTCGTCAACAAGCTGGACCGCACCGGTGCCGACTTCTTCCGTTGCGTGCAGATGATGAAGGACCGGCTCAACGCCACCCCGCTCGTCCTGCAGATCCCGATCGGTAACGAGGCCGACTTCATCGGCGTCGTCGACCTGCTGGGCATGCGTGCGCTGGTGTGGCGCGGCGAGACCCAGAAGGGTGAGGACTACACCGTCGAAGAAATCCCCGGTGATCTCCTCGACAGCGCGAACGAATGGCGCGAGACCCTGCTGGAGACGCTGTCCGACGTCGACGATGAGATCGCCGAGGGCTACCTCGAGGGCAAGGAGTTCTCGGTCGAGGAGCTCAAGACGGCTATCCGTCGGGCCACCCTGGCTGACAAGCTGAATCCGGTACTGACCGGTTCTGCCTTCAAGAACAAGGGTGTTCAGCCGATGCTGGACGCCGTGGTGGACTTCCTGCCGTCCCCGCTCGACGTCGACCACGTGACCGGCACCCTGATGGACGGTGAGACCGAGGTCGAGCGCAAGGCCGACGAGTCCGAGCCGCTGGCCGCGCTGGCGTTCAAGATCGCCACCGACCCGCACCTGGGCAAGCTGACCTTCGTCCGCATCTACTCCGGTGTCCTGGAGAACGGCTCTCAGGTGCTGAACTCCACCAAGGACCGCAAGGAGCGGATCGGCAAGATCTACCAGATGCACGCCAACAAGCGTGAGGAACTGCCTCGCGCCGGTGCCGGCGACATCATCGCCGTGGCCGGTCTGAAGCAGACCACCACTGGTGACACGCTGTCCGACTCGGCCAAGCCGGTCATCCTGGAGTCCATGACCTTCCCGGACCCGGTGATCTCGGTGGCGATCGAGCCGAAGACCAAGGGTGACCAGGAGAAGCTGGGCATCGCGATCCAGAAGCTCGCCGAAGAGGACCCGACCTTCCAGGTCAAGAACGACGAAGAGACCGGCCAGACCGTCATCAGCGGTATGGGCGAACTCCACCTGGAGATCCTGGTCGACCGGATGCGGCGCGAGTTCAAGGTCGAGGCCAACGTCGGCAAGCCGCAGGTCGCCTACCGCGAGACCATCCGCAAGGCGGTCGAGCGCGAGGACCTGACCTACAAGAAGCAGACCGGTGGTTCGGGCCAGTACGCGAAGGTGCAGGTCGGTATCGAGCCGCTGGACCTGAGCTCGGACGGTCCGACCTACGAGTTCGAGAACAAGGTCACCGGTGGTCGCATCCCCAAGGAATTCATTCCGTCGGTGGACGCGGGCGCGCAGGAGGCCCTGCAGTACGGCATCCTGGCCGGCTACCCGATGGTGGGCGTCAAGCTGAGCCTGCTCGACGGTGGCTACCACGATGTCGACTCATCGGAGATGGCGTTCAAGATCGCCGGTTCGATGGTCATGAAGGCGGCTCTGCGAAAGGCCAACCCGGTCCTTCTCGAGCCGATGTTCGCGGTCGAGGTGACCACGCCCGAAGAGAACATGGGCGACGTCATCGGTGACCTGAACTCCCGGCGAGGTCAGATCCAAGCGATGGAAGAGCGCGGTGGCGCTCGGGTCGTGAAGGCTCTGGTCCCGCTGTCGGAGATGTTCGGCTACGTCGGTGACCTGCGTTCCAAGACGCAGGGCCGGGCGAGCTACTCGATGCAGTTCGACTCCTACGCCGAGGTACCCAGCAATGTGGCGAAGGAAGTCATCGCGAAGGCCACCGGGGAGTAGTTCCCCGGCGGCGCCAGCGAAACCCGGCACCACCCCCGCAAGTCACAAACCAACAAGCCAACAGCCCGAACAAGGGAGAGGATCCACAGTGGCAAAGGCGAAGTTCGAGCGGACCAAGCCGCACGTCAACATCGGCACCATCGGTCACATCGACCATGGCAAGACGACCTTGACGGCTGCCATCTCGCGCACGCTGCACGACAAGTACCCGGCCCTGAACCCGGATACCCAGGCGTTCGACCAGATTGACAAGGCGCCGGAAGAGCGGCAGCGCGGTATCACCATCTCGATTGCTCACATCGAGTACCAGACCGAGAAGCGGCACTACGCACACGTCGACTGCCCCGGTCACGCCGACTACATCAAGAACATGATCACCGGCGCGGCTCAGATGGACGGCGCGATCCTCGTGGTCGCGGCGACCGACGGCCCGATGCCGCAGACCAAGGAGCACGTGCTGCTGGCTCGCCAGGTCGGCGTGCCCTACATCGTGGTCGCCCTGAACAAGGCCGACATGGTGGACGACGAGGAGATCCTGGAGCTCGTCGAGCTCGAGGTGCGCGAGCTCCTCAACCAGTACGAGTTCCCCGGTGACGACGCTCCGATCGTCCGTGTCTCGGCGCTGAAGGCGCTCGAGGGCGACGCCGAGTGGGCCGAGAAGATCATCGAGCTCATGACCGCGGTCGACGACTCGATCCCGCAGCCCGAGCGCGAGGTCGACAAGCCGTTCCTGATGCCGGTCGAGGACGTCTTCACGATCACCGGTCGTGGCACCGTCGTCACCGGTCGGATCGAGCGCGGCGTGCTGAAGGTCAACGAGACCGTCGACATCGTCGGCATCCACCCGACCAAGCAGACCACCACGGTCACCGGTATCGAGATGTTCCGCAAGCTGCTCGACGAGGGCCAGGCGGGCGAGAACGTCGGCCTGCTGCTGCGTGGCATCAAGCGTGAAGACGTCGAGCGGGGTCAGGTTGTCATCAAGCCGGGCACCACGACGCCGCACACCAACTTCGAGGGCAACGTCTACATCCTGTCCAAGGACGAGGGCGGCCGGCACACGCCGTTCTTCAACAACTACCGGCCGCAGTTCTACTTCCGGACCACGGACGTGACCGGCGTCGTGACCCTGCCGGAAGGCACCGAGATGGTCATGCCGGGTGACACCACCGAGATGACGGTCGAGCTGATCCAGCCGATCGCCATGGAGGACGGTCTCCGGTTCGCGATCCGCGAGGGTGGCCGCACCGTCGGCGCCGGCCGGGTCACCAAGATCATCAAGTAGCATCGCACGGCCGAAGCGGCCGGACCTCGAGTGAGGCCCGGCCGCTTCGTACGGCGGCCAGTTCGCCGCACAGCAGTGTCGCTTCGGCCCGCTCCCGCGGTCCGCGAGCTCGAACCCAGCAGTACGCAGATCGATCAACAGTGAGGACAGACGAGCCACTATGGCTGGACAGAAGATCCGCATCCGGCTCAAGGCCTACGACCACGAGGCCATTGACGCCAGCGCGCGCAAGATCGTCGAGACCGTGACCCGTACCGGTGCGCGTGTCGTCGGCCCGGTGCCGCTGCCGACGGAGAAGAACGTGTACTGCGTCATCCGCTCGCCGCACAAGTACAAGGACAGCCGCGAGCACTTCGAGATGCGTACCCACAAGCGACTCATCGACATTCTCGACCCGACGCCGAAGACGGTGGACGCGCTCATGCGCATCGACCTGCCGGCCTCGGTCGACGTCAACATCCAGTAGCGGACAGCGAGAGATTTTCCCATGTCTAAGAACTTGAAGGGCATCCTGGGCGAGAAGCTCGGCATGACCCAGGTCTTCGACGCCAACAACCGGATGATTCCGGTGACGGTCGTCAAGGTCGGGCCCTGTGTCGTCACCCAGCTGCGGACCGAGGAGAAGGACGGCTACACCGCCGTCCAGATCGCCTACGGCCAGATCGACCCGCGCAAGGTCACCAAGCCGGTCGCCGGTCACTTCGCCAAGGCCGGGGTCACCCCGCGCCGGCACGTGATCGAGCTGCGGCTGGACTCGACCGAGGGTTACGAGGTCGGCCAGGAGATCGGCGCGGACATCTTTGCCGACGGCGTTCCGGTCGATGTGACCGGTACGACCAAGGGCAAGGGCACCGCCGGTGTCATGAAGCGACACGGCTTCCACGGCGTCTCGTCCTCGCACGGTTCGCACCGTAACCACCGCAAGCCGGGCTCCATCGGCGGTTGCTCGACGCCCGGACGGGTGTTCAAGGGCATGCGGATGGCCGGCCGGATGGGTGTCGACAAGCAGACGACCCAGAGCCTGCGCGTGGTCAAGGTGGACGCCGAGCGCGGTCTGCTGCTCATCGAAGGCGCGATCCCCGGCCCCAAGGGCGGCCTGGTGCTCGTTCGCTCCGCCGTCAAGAAGGCGCTGGAGGCCTGATCATGACTCTCACCGTTGATGTCAAGAACCCGATCGATCCCAAGGCCAAGACCACCTCGGTGGAACTGCCGGCCGAGATCTTCGATGTCGCCACCAACGTCGCCCTGATCCACCAGGTCGTCGTGGCCCAGCTGGCCGCTGCCCGTCAGGGCACCGCGTCCACCAAGACCCGCGGCGAGGTTCGCGGTGGTGGCAAGAAGCCGTACCGCCAGAAGGGCACCGGCCGCGCCCGTCAGGGTTCGACCCGCGCACCGCAGTTCGCCGGTGGTGGCGTTGTGCACGGCCCGCAGCCGCGCAGTTACGACCAGCGCACCCCGAAGAAGATGAAGGCCGCCGCGCTGCGTGGTGCCCTGTCCGACCGGGCCCGCTACGGCCGCGTGCACGTGGTGACCGGTCTGGTCGAGGGCGACACGCCGTCGACCAAGTCGGCTGCGACCGCACTGGCCACGGTCAGCGAGAACGCCAACCTGCTCGTGGTCATCGAGCGTTCTGACGAACTGACCTGGAAGAGCCTGCGAAACAACCTCGCGGTTCACCTGATCGAGCCCGGTCAGCTCAACACCTACGACGTGCTGGTCTCCGACGACGTGGTCTTCACCGAGGGTGCGCTGTCGGCGTTCCTGGCCGGCCCCGCCAACGGCAAGTCGGCCAAGGGTGCCGCCACCTCGTCCGAGGCCGAGGCCACTGAAGGGGATGACGCCTGATGTTCGACGATCACCGCGACGTGCTGCTCGCTCCGGTCATTTCGGAGAAGAGCTACAGCCTGCTCGACGAGAACAAGTACACCTTCGACGTCCACCCGGACGCGAACAAGACCCAGATCAAGATCGCTGTGGAGAAGGTGTTCGGCGTCAAGGTCACCGACGTCAACACCCTCAACCGGCAGGGCAAGCGCAAGCGGACCCGATTCGGATATGGCACGCGCAAGAGCATCAAGCGGGCCATCGTCACCCTCCGCGAGGGTGACCGGATCGAGGTCTTCGGCGGACCGGCGTCATGATGCGCAGCGAAATCGTAGGTACGGCAGTAGGGGTCGAGTAAGTCATGGGAATCCGTAAATACAAGCCGACGACACCGGGTCGCCGCGGTTCGTCCGTGGCCGATTTCGTCGAGGTCACCCGGACCGAGCCGGAGAAGTCGCTCGTCCGCCCGTTGCACAACAAGGGCGGCCGTAACAACACCGGCCGGATCACCACCCGTCACCAGGGCGGTGGGCACAAGCGGGCCTACCGGGTCATCGACTTCCGTCGCCACGACAAGGACGGCGTGCCGGCCAAGGTCGCGCACATCGAGTACGACCCGAACCGAACGGCTCGGATCGCGCTGCTGCACTACGCCGACGGCGAGAAGCGCTACATCCTGGCCCCGCGAAACCTGAACCAGGGCGACGCGATCGAGAACGGTCCGGGTGCCGACATCAAGCCGGGTAACGCGCTTCCGTTGCGCAACATCCCGGTCGGTACCACGGTGCACGCGATCGAGCTCCGCCCCGGTGGCGGCGCGAAGATCGCCCGTTCGGCCGGCACCAGCGTCCAGCTCGTGGCCAAGGAAGGTCCGTACGCCCAGCTGCGGATGCCCTCCGGTGAGATCCGCAACGTCGACGTGCGCTGTCGCGCCACCGTCGGCGAGGTTGGTAACGCCGAGCAGTCCAACATCAACTGGGGTAAGGCCGGCCGGATGCGGTGGAAGGGCAAGCGCCCGACCGTCCGTGGTGTCGCGATGAACCCCGTGGACCACCCGCACGGTGGTGGCGAGGGCAAGACGTCCGGTGGACGTCACCCGGTCAGCCCGTGGGGCCAGGCCGAGGGGCGTACGCGTCGCCCGCACAAGGAGAGCGACAAGCTCATCGTCCGTCGCCGCCGTTCTGGCAAGAAGCGCTGAGGAGCCTGACCAACCATGCCTCGTAGTCTCAAGAAGGGCCCCTTCATCGACGACCACCTTCAGAAGAAGGTGGACGTGCAGAACGAAGCGGGCACGAAGAACGTCATCAAGACGTGGTCGCGCCGTTCGGTCATCAGCCCGGACATGCTCGGCCACACCCTCGCCGTCCACGACGGCCGCAAGCACGTCCCGGTGTTCGTCACCGAGTCGATGGTCGGCCACAAGCTCGGCGAGTTCGCACCGACCCGCACGTTCAAGGGTCACGTGAAGGACGACAAGAAGGGTCGTCG
>CAZZZW010000164.1:0-9971 GCA_964658795.1 Phormidium nigroviride PCC 7112 | reverse complement strand
CAGACCCGTGGCAGCCCGTCAGCTCAGCGAAGGTCAGTGCGTCCGAGTCGTCGGAGCCGGATTCGACGCCAACGAGCTCATCGAGGTCCGCGATTCCCGCAACCCGTCCCAGCGCACCTACCTGCGCGCCGACGCCTCGGGTCGCTACGGCTTGCGGCACGTGGCCACGAACGTGTCCTCGTCCGAGGTGCTGAGCTTCATCGGGATGGATGGTCCGGACGCCGCCGCGATGCCGCGGGTGGTCTACTTCCGTTTCACCGGCGCCGTCGCGGGCAGCTAGCCCAGTTCTTCGGACAGCTCCAGCCAACGCGACTCGGCCTCGTCCTTGTCGGTCAGCACCCGCTGCAGTTCGGCATTGAGCTCGTTGATCCGGCCGTAGTCGGTGGCGTGCTCGGCGAGCAGTTCGTGCAGGGCGGCCTCACGGTCGGCGAACTTACCCAACTGCCTTTCGATCTTGGTCAATTCCTTGCGCGCCGCCCGTGGATCCACCTTGGCGACCCGGTCGGTCGGGGCAGCCGGGGCATTCGCCCGGGCCACCGACTGGGCTCGCAGCTGCAGGTACTGATCGATGCCGCCGGGTAGCGCGGCCACCGAGCCGTCACCGAGCAGGGCCACCGTGCTGTCACAGACCCGTTCGACCAGATAGCGGTCATGGCTCACGACGATCAGGGTGCCGGGCCAGGAGTCGAGCAGATCCTCCAGCTCGGCCAGGGTGTCGGTGTCCAGATCGTTGGTCGGCTCGTCGAGCAGCAGCACGTTCGGCTGGGCCAGCAACAGCCGGAGCAGTTGCAGGCGCCGGCGCTCGCCACCGGACAGGTCGGCCACCGGTGTCCACTGCCGGTCGTTGGCGAAGCCGAATCGCTCGGCCAACTGGGTGGCCGATTGTTCGACGCCGTTGATCACGGCATTGCTCCGGACCTCGGTGACGGCCTCGATCACCCTGAGATCGTTGGGTAATTCGGTGACGTTCTGGCTCAGATGGCCGGCCTGCACGGTCTGGCCGATGACGACCTTGCCCGTGTCGGGCTGGATCTCGCCGGCCAGTAGCCGCAGCAGGTGGGTCTTGCCGGAGCCGTTGACGCCGATGATGCCGATCCGGTCGCCCGGGCCGACGTGCCAGGTCACGTGATCGAGCAGCGTCCGGGTGTGGCCGACCGTCAGCGATACATCCTCGACGTCATAGACCGATCGGCCGAGTCGCCGGGCCGACATCGCGCGCAGCTCCACACTGCTTCGCGGCTCGGGCACGTTCGCGATCAGCGCCTCGGCCGCCTCGATCCGGAACTTCGGCTTCGACGTGCGGGCCGGTGCCCCGCGACGCAGCCAGGCCAGCTCCTTGCGGAGCAGGTTCTGTCGCCGGGATTCACTCGCCGCCGCCTGCCGATCGCGTTCGGCCCGGGCCAGGATGTAGGCCGCGTAACCGCCGTCGAAACTGCGCACCGAGCCGTCGACGACTTCCCAGGTCCGGGTGCAGACCGCGTCCAAGAACCAGCGATCGTGAGTGACTGCGATCAACGCGCCGCGCCGTCGATTCAAGTGTTCGGCCAGCCAGTTCACCGCTTCGATATCGAGATGGTTGGTCGGCTCGTCCAGCACCAGCAGGTCGGACTCGGCCACCAGCGCGGCAGCCAGTGACACCCGGCGCCGCTCGCCGCCGGACATCCGGTCCACCGAGGAGTCCAGACCCAGTTCCGACAAGCCGAGCCCCGACAGCACCTCACGCACCGCCGCGTCGCCGGCCCAGACGTGCTCGTCGGTGTCACCCAGCACGGCGTCGCGGACCGTCGCGCCCGCGGGCAGCCGGCCGGCCTGATCGACGGCGGCGATCCGCAGGCCGCCGATCTGACTGACCCGTCCGGAGTCCGGGGGCTCGGCTGCGGTGAGCATCCGGAGCAGGGTCGACTTGCCGCCACCGTTGCGGCCGACCACGCCGATCCGGTCGCTGCCGGCGACACCGAGCGAGACGCCGTCCAGCACCGTGGTGGTGCCGTAGGTCTTGCCGACGTTCTCGAGATTGATCAGGTTCTGCGGGGGCATCAACGCACCGTTTCGATCGTGCTGCGGGCACCGGAGGTCACCGCGCGGCTGAACCGGCCGGCGCCGGCGAGGGTTCGGGCGAGGCCGGCGGCGTGCTCGGCATCCGCGGCCAGGAACAGGCAGGTCGGTCCCGACCCGCTGACCAGCCCGCCCAGCGCGCCGGCCCGGACACCGGCGGCCAAGGTATCGCTCATGTACGGGGCCAGTCCGAGCGCGGCTGGTTGTAGGTCGTTGTGCAGCAGCGGACCGAGCGTTCGAGCATCGCCCTGGGCAACCGCATTGATCAGAGCGGGGTCCAACCTCGGTTCGGGCGCGTGGGGGCGGATCCGGTCCAGTTCGGCGTAGACGGCCGGGGTGGACAGGGCGCCGGCGGCAGCGACCAGCACCCAGTGCAGCGGTGGGCCGGCCAGCCCTTGCAACCGCTCTCCGCGACCCTGCCCGACGGCCAGCCCGCCGTGCAGGCTGAAGCTGACATCGCTGCCGAGCTCGGCGGCCAGCGGCCCGAGTGCCGGTCCGGACCGCAACCGTTGGCAGCCCAACAGCACCCCGGCCGCATCGGCTGAGCCACCGGCCAACCCGGCCGCGATCGGAATGTGCTTGTCGACGGTGATGCGTACCCGGGCGTTCATCCGCTCGGCCGCTCGCCAGGCCAGGTTGGTGCCGTCGGCCGGCAACCCACCGGCCTCGGGCCCGGTCAGGTGCAAGCTGATCCGATCGGCCGTGCTGACAGTGATGGTGTCGAACAGGTCGACAGCGGCGAAGACGGTGTGCAGCCCATGGAATCCGTCCCGCTGCCGCGGGCCGACGGCCAACCCGAGGTTGACCTTGGCCGGTACCCGGACGGTGACCGCGGTGACGGGGTCGGCGGCGGAACGGGAGGGCACGGTTCGAGGGTAGTCGGGTCCAGCGGCCCCGATTTCCACGGTTGCGAACCTGCTTGTAAGATTGACGGGTTGCCTCGGCGAGGGAGATCCCGGTCTCCGAACTCGGCGCGGTGCTTACCCAGCGCTGACGCCGTTCGTTGCTCGCCGCCGGTAGCACCGCAGAGACAATGCCCGCGAGGGCCGCATACGCCGCCGGTTGGCTCGATTCGAGCTCAGCGGGCATCCGTTCGCAAGGATTAGTTGAGGAGCTCCACCGTGTCCGAAGTACGTTTGACCGCCGCGATCCGCACCGAATTCGGTAAGGGCGGCGCTCGCCGTACCCGTCGTGCCGGCAACATCCCGGCCGTCATCTACGGCCACGGCGCCGAACCGAAGCACGTCTCGTTGCCGGCCCGCGAGTTCGCCGCCGCCGTCCGCAACAACGGCGCCAACGTGCTGCTGACCCTGGACCTCGAGGGTGGCGAGCAGCTGGCCCTGCCGAAGGCGATCCAGCGGCACCCGATCAAGGGCGAGTTCGAGCACATCGACCTGCTGGCGGTCCGACGGGGCGAGAAGGTCACCATCGACGTCCCGCTGCACGTCACCGGTGACGTCGCCCCCGGCGGCCTGCTGAACCAGGACAGCACCACCGTCACGCTGGAGGCCGAGGCCACCCACCTGCCGTCCGAGATCGAGGTCTCGGTCGAGGGCTTGGAGATCGGTGCTCAGATCACCGCAGCCGACCTGAGCCTGCCGTCCGGCTCGACCCTGGTGACCGAGGCCGAGACCCTGCTGCTGTCCGTGGGTACCGCGCCGACCGCCGAGGACCTCGAGGCCGAGACCGCTGAGGCGGCCGAGGAGCTGGGCATCGTCGAGGACCAGCCGGAGAGCGCCGAGGACTCCGCCGAGGGCGATGCCTCGGCCGACGAGGCCTGATCCACCCGCACGTCACCGGGCCGGGATTGCTCCATGTCTGACGAGAGATTCCTCATCGTCGGGCTGGGCAATCCCGGCCTGCGTTATGCCGCCACCCGACACAACGCCGGCTTCTTCGTGCTCGACGAGCTGGCGAGCCGGATGAGCGCGCCGTTCAAGACCCAGAAGACCCGGTGCGAGGTCGCCGAAGGCCGGTTGGCCGGGTCGCCGGCGGTGCTGGCCAAGCCGACCTCGTACATGAACGAATCGGGTGGACCGGTGTCGCTGGTCAGCCGGTTCTACAAGCTGGGCGTCGAGAACCTGATCGTGGTGCACGACGAGCTCGATCTGCCCTTCGGCACCATCCGGCTCAAGCGTGGCGGTGGCGAGGGCGGCCACAACGGCTTGAAGTCCATCTCGTCCGCGCTCGGCTCCAAGGATTACGTGCGTGTCCGATTCGGTATCGGACGCCCGCCGGGGCGGCAGGATCCGGCCGACTATGTCCTGCGTGAGTTCGCCGCCGCTGAGCGTAAAGACCTCGAATACCTGATCGATCGGGCCGCCGACGCGGCCGAAGCGGTGTTGACCCAGGGCCTGACCGCGGCCCAGAACGAGTACAACATCGGCTGAGTGAGCAGCGAGTGCGGCGCGGAGCGACGTGGCGACCGGCCGACATTCACAGGTGGCGCGATCTGCGGGTAGCCACGGTCCGGGGGAGAATCGGGCCACAGAGCCTGCCCCCGAGGAGCTGAGATGCGCCGTCTGCTTGTCCTGACCATCGCCGCCGCGATCGCGCTGCTGTCGCTGGTCGCGGTCGTGTTCACCACCGCCGGAACGACGGCCGCCGCGACCACGCCACAACGGGTGATCACGGTGCAATCCTCTTCGGCCAGTGCCACCACCGCCGTGCTGACGACCTGGACCGCGACCGGCCGGGGTGGCTACGCCCGCACGTACGGTCCGATCCGGGCCTACGTCGGCGAGCTCGGCATCGGCCAGGCGCACGAGGGCATCGCCCGCACCCCGGCCGGCGTGTTCACCCTGACCCAGGCCTTCGGCAACCAGCCGAACAATGGTTCGGCCCTGCCGTACTTCCAGGCCAGCCGAGCGGACTGGTGGGACGGCGAGTCGGGGACGCCGGCCTATAACACCCATGTGCACCAGACCGCGTCGCCCGGACCGGCCAGCGAGAACCTCTACGACGCCGGCTTTGTCTACTCTCATGCCGTGGTGATCGACTACAACCGGTTCCCGGTGGTGGCCGGGGCCGGCAGTGCGTTCTTCCTGCATGTCACCAACGGTGAACCGACCGCCGGTTGCGTGGCCATCGATGCCAATTCTCTCAACGCGATCATGCCCTGGCTGGCTCCCGCCGCCCACCCGGTGATCTCGATCGGGGTGGGTGCGGCCGCGACCGCGATCATCACCAAGGCCAACGCGGCCGCTGCGGCCCACAACCCGGTCGGCAACGTGGACCGGGTGGCCGGCGGGCACCACGCCCTCGGGGTGGCCGGCTGGGCCGCCGACCCGGACAGCACCAGCCACGCCTTGTACATCGACATCTACGTCGACGGTGTGATGCGCGGCCGGTTCACCACCGGGGTGTCCCGGCCCGATGTCGCCGCGGCCCGGCACTTCGGTGCCAATCAGGGTTTCGCGGTAACGGTGAACGGCGTCGTGGCCGGCGTCCATACGGTCTGCGCGTACGCGTTGAACATCTACACCGGCACCGGCAATCCGAACATCCCGCGGTGCCAGGCCGTCCGAACCAGCTGACGGATCGGGTCAGGCGGCGGGTGCGGCGGCGACCCGGGCCTCGTGGTCGAGCAGCCAGCGCTTGGTCGCCAGACCGCCGGCGTAGCCGGTGAGCGCGCCGGTACTGCCGATGACCCGATGGCACGGCACGATGATCGAGATCGGGTTGCGGCCATTGGCCAAACCGACCGCACGGGAGGCGTTCGGGTTACCCAGGGCCAGGGCCAGCGCGCCGTAGGTCCGCTGCTCGGCGTAGGGAATCCGTTGCAATGCCTGCCAAACGCGTTGCTGGAACACGGTGCCCGCCGGGGCCAGTTCGAGGTCGAAGCGCTGCCGGTCACCGGCGAAGTACTCGGCCAACTGCTCGGCGACCGAACTGAAGGCGGCATCGTTGCGGGTGCCCGGGGCAGCCGGGAGCCGGACGTGCTCGCAGGTGTAGAGGCCGGCCAGGCCGGCTTCGGTGCCGGTCAGCAGCACCGGTCCGATGGGTGAATCGACAATGCTGTGATACATGATCATCCTTTGCTTCGTGGGGAGAAGTCCATCGCCCACAGGTGGTGGGTCAAGTAGCTGCGCCAGGGTGCGCAGCCCGCCGGGTCGAACTCGCCGAGCCCGGCCAGCGCGTGTCGCACTCCGAGGTCGGTGTCGAGATAGATGTCGGGATCGCCGATGGCCCGCATCAGCAGGTAGTCCGCCGTCCACCGCCCGACCCCCCGGATCGCCAGCAGGGCGGCCCGGCTGGCTTCGCGATCGGCCCCGGCGTGCAGTTCGAGTTCACCCCGGGCCATCGACTGCGCCACCGCGGTGATCGTGCGGCCCCGGGCTGTCGGCATCGGCAGCGAGTCCGGATCGATGTCGGCCAGCTCGGCCGGCGTCGGGAACAGCCGCCAGTCCAGCGACTCGAAGGCGTTCGTCCCGTATTCATTGACGATTCGTCCGAGTACGGTTCGGGCCCCGGCCACCGAGACCTGCTGGCCGACGATGGCCCGGACCGCCATCTCGAAGCCGTCCACCGCGCCCGGCGACCGCAGCCCCGGATGGTCGGCCACCAGGGGTGCCAATGCCGGTTGCCGGCTCAGCACGTCGTCGACCGCGGCCGGATCGGCGTCAAGATCCATCAGCCGCCGGATCCGGGCGACCGCGGCGGCCAGATCCCGGTGCTCGGTCAGCCGCAACGAGCAGCGCAGATAGCCCGGTCCCGGCGCCAGGGTGACCAGCCCCGCGCCGTGTGGCAGCCGCAACGCCCGGCGGTAGGTGGTCCCGTCGTAGTCCTCCACGCCTGAGATCGCCCGCTGGGCCAGGTAGTGGAACGTCCGGGTCAGTTCCAGCGGCTGGCGATAGGCCAGTCGTAACTCGATCGTGCCCGGCTCGGCGCTGCGGCCGTCCGGTCGCTGCCGGAGCTGGGTCGGAGTGGAGGCGTAGACATCCCGGATCGTGTCGTTGAACTGGCGGATGCTGGCAAAACCGGCCGCGAAGGCGATGTCGGCGGCCGGTAGGTCGGTGTTCTCCAGCAGGACCCGCGCCGTCTGGGCCCGTTGCGCCCGGGCCAACGCCAGCGGCGGCGCGCCCATCTCTGACACCAGGGCCCGGGTGACCTGCCGCTCGGAGTAGCCCAACTGGCGGGCCAGTCCGGGCACTCCGTCGCGATCGATGACCCCGTCGGCGATCAGCCGGACCGCCCGACCCGCCAGGTCGGCCCGGACGTTCCAGTCCGCCGATCCCGGGGTGGCGTCGGGCCGGCACAGCTTGCAGGCTCGGAAACCGGCTCGCTGGGCGGCGGCCGCGCTGGGGTAGAAATTCACGTTGCGCCGGTGCGGCGTGCGGGCCGAGCAGGACGGCCGGCAATAGATGCCGGTCGTCCGGACGGCGGTGTAGAAGGTCCCGTCGAATCGGGAGTCCCGGCTCTGAACCGCCCGGTAGGCGGCGTCGGTGTCGATCGGCATGCCACCAGTCTGCCCGCGCCGCCGGCCCGGTGCTAGCGGGATTCAGACAGGCCAGTGCGGCCGCTCAGCCGGTGTTGCGCAAGCCTGCCGCGATGCCATTGATGGTCAGCAGCAGGGCCCGGCGCAGTTCGGCCTGGTCCTTCTCATCCGCGCTCCCGTCGTCCGCGGACTCCAGCTCGCGGACCCGGGACAGCAGGTCCACCTGGGCGTAGGAGATCGGATCGAGGTAGGCGTCGCGAACGCTCAATGTTCTTTGCAATAAAGGCTGATTGTCGAGCAGGAACTCCTCGCCGGTGACCCGCAGCACCTCGTCGACCGTCAGCTCGTGCTCGGCCCGGACCAGCTCGAACAGGCGCCGCAGCTCGGCTGGGACCAGGGACGACACGTAGTGCGCAGCGATGTCCAGGTCGGTCTTGGACAGCGTCATCTCGACGTTGGAGATGAACGTCCGGAAGAAGTGCCAGTCGGCGTGCATCTCACTCAGCGCGCCTTCCAAGCCGGCCTCGCGAGCGGCCTTCAGTCCCGATCCGACGCCGAACCAGCCCGGCACGATCTGACGGGACTGGGTCCAGCCGAACACCCACGGGATCGCCCGCAGCCCGGAGATGCCGCCGCCGGAGTCCGGCCGGCGGGACGGCCGGGAGCCGATGTTCAGCGAGCCGAGCTGTTCGACCGGGGTCGAGGCCAAGAAGTAGGCCGGCAACCCGGGGTCGTCGACGAAGGAGCGGTAGGCGGTGAACGCGGCGTCGCTGACCAGTTCCATCGCCCGGTCCCAGGTCTTGAGCTGGTCGCCGGTCTGCCGGGGCGCGGTGTGCAGGCTGGAGGCCCGCAGCACCGCGGCCACGGTCAGTTCCAGGTTCTCCCGGGCCAGTTCGGGCAGTGCGTACTTGTCACTGATCACCTCGCCCTGCTCGGTGAACTTGATCTCGCCGGCCAACACGCCCCAGGGCTGGGCCAGGATCGAGTCATAGGTCGGGCCACCCCCGCGACCGACGGTGCCACCGCGGCCGTGGAAGAGCCGCAGCCGGACGCCGTGCCGGGCGGCCACGTCGCGCAGCGTGCGCTGGGTCTTGTGGATCTCCCATTGTGACGTGGTGATGCCGGCGTCCTTGTTCGAATCGGAGTAACCCAGCATCACCTCCTGCACATCGCCGCGCAGTCGGACGATCAGTCGATAGGTCGGGTCCGACAGCAGATCGTCGAGCACCTCGCCGCTCTTGCGCAGCTCGTCCACGGTCTCCAGCAACGGCACGAAGCCGATCCGGGCGAACGGTTTCACCTTCTCGGAACTGCCGATTCCGTGCACGTCGACCAGCCCGGCCTCGCGGGCCAGCACGGCCGCGGCCAGCACGTCGTCGGCACCCATCGTCATCGAGATGATGTAGCTCTCGATGGCGTCGCTGCCGTAGGTGTCCAGGGCCCGCCGGATCTCGGTGAACACCGCGAACGTCTTGGCCCCGGCTTCGTCCAACGGCGGGGGAGTGCTGGCCAGCGGGCGCCGGGAGGACAATTCCTTGGAAAGCAAACGGGTTCGGTAATCGCGAGGCAGATCGGCGTAGAGCCAATGCTCTTCCTTGAGCCGGTCGATCAGCTGTCCGACGGCGTGATGGTGGGCCTCGGCATGTTCGCGGATGTCCAGTGTCGCCAAGTGCAAACCGTAGATGGCAATGGTGCGCTGGACCCGCGCCAGCAGGCCATCGGCGATCAGGGCGCCGGCGTTGGCCCGCAACGAATCACCCAACAGTGCCAACTCGCCCAGCAACTCGGCCCGGCCGCGGTAGTCCCGGCCGGCCACGTGCTCGGTACCGGCCGCGACCCGGCTGCGGGTGTTGACGATCTTCTGTCGGATGCAGGAAAGCTTGAGCCGATAGGGCTCTTCGGCGTTGACGGTACGCAGCCGCGGATCGAGCTCGGGCAGGTTGATCAGATCCTGGCTGATCGAGGCACTCAATTCCTCGCTGATGCCGACGATGTCCGAGGACGAGGACAGCTCCGCGATCAAGGCATCGATGTTGAGCAACGCCGACCGGACCGCTACTTGATGCTGCAATTGCAAGACATCGCGGGTCACGGTCGCGGTGACGTTCGGGTTGCCGTCCCGATCACCACCGATCCAGGAGCCGAAGCTCAGCGGCCGGGCGTCGCTGGCCAGCGCGGCGCCATGCCGGCGCAGTTCGGCGGCCAGGTCGACCGAGAGTTCGGGCAGCGTCTCGTCGATCAGTTCCTGCAGGTAGTACACGGCGTTGCGGGCCTCGTCGACCGGCGTCGGCCGGTGCCGGCGGAGCTCGTCGGTCTGCCAGATCAGGTCGATGATCTCGGCCAATTCCCGATCCTGCCGCTCGCGCGGTGCGGTGCCCGGTTCGGTCGCGGTGGCCAGTACGTCGGCCAGCCGGCGCAGCTTGGTCAGGATCGACCGGCGGCTGGCCTCGGTCGGGTGCGCGGTGAACACCGGTCGCAC
>CAZZZW010000163.1:9386-9991 GCA_964658795.1 Phormidium nigroviride PCC 7112 | reverse complement strand
GTAACCAGCTCCGGATCGGTATGTACCCAGCCGTCGATCCGGACGACGTCTCGGCCCTGACCGGCTGCATCGACTGGCTCGTTCCACGGCTGACCTAGGACCGGACCACCCGGCGTGGACACTGGGTTTGCGGCCCTTCCGAACGTAGGGTGACCCCATGCAATCGCTGCGGGTGGTGGGCCCCGGAGACGACGGTGAGCACGTCGTTCTGGAATCCCTCGATGGCGCCGAGCGATTCTCCCTGCCCCTGGACGAGCGGTTACGAGACGTGTCTGCCTATGAACCACCCAAGCCGGTCCCAGCCACCTCGGAGCCCGGAGCCGAGCTGAGCCCGCGCGACATCCAGACCCGGGTTCGGGCCGGCGAGTCGGCCCAGGCCGTGGCCGACAGCGTCAAGGTCTCACTCGAGCGGGTGATGCGCTTCGCCTATCCGGTGCTGGCCGAACGCAGCCGGGTGGTGGACGAGGCGCGCCGCGGCACCGAGGCGGCCGACGAAGTTCGCCGCTCGCGTGACGCCACCTATCGCTTCATGGCCGCCATCGCCGGCGACCAGCCGTGGTACGAGGAGGCGCTGCGGGCGCTCTACCAGGGCCGTCGCGACGAGT
>CAZZZW010000163.1:0-9376 GCA_964658795.1 Phormidium nigroviride PCC 7112 | reverse complement strand
GCGGCAACGACAATCACCCGATCGAGTTCGGTGAGCTGATCGACCAGCGGCTGAGCGAGCACGCCGTGAATCCGGCCTCGGTCGGCTGGGACTCGTTCCGGCGCGAGGACGGCGGCTGGACGGTGGTGGCGGCGTTCTCCGCGCTCGGGGAGAACCTGCTGGCCCGGTTCTCCTTCGCCTTGCACAACCGCACCGTATCGGCCCTGGACGCCCTGGCCGCCGACCTGCTGTCGGACCGCCCGGTCCGGGCCCTGTTGCCGCAGCAACCCGATCCGGTCACCGAGGCCGACCAGCCGCCAGTGCGGCTGAGCGCGGTCCCGGACCAGCGCGCGGCCCGAGCGGAGGAACCCAGCGGTACGCCGAGCCCGGCCGTGCGCCCCGGCCGCCGGCAGAAGGCCCACACCCATCCGGTGCCGGTGGGCAACGAGGACGAGCTGTTCGATCAGGAGGCGCTGGAGAACCCGGCCTGGCACGAGCCGCCGCTGCCGTTCGAGCCCGGCGCGCACGACGAGCCGGTGGCCGAGGACCCCGAGAACGACGGCAAGCACAAGCGGCGCCGGGGTGAGAAACCGCGGATGCCGTCCTGGGACGACATCCTGCTGGGTGTCCGGCACAAGAACGATTGAGTCGAGTGAGCATCGAGCGCGGCCCCGGCTCGGCGCGGAGCGCGCGGGCTGCCAGGCTCAGCCGCCTGGCGCTGGCGGTGGGCGTGGGTCTGACCGTCCTGCTGTTGCCGGACGTTCAGTCCGGCGCGGCACCACGGGCCATCGGCCATCGGGTCCGCCCGGGTGAGGCGCCGCCGTGTGCCATCAATACCGTCTGCGTCTGGCGGGATGCCGGCAACCAGGGTCCGCACACGTTCTGGCTCCTGGGTGATGTCGATCCTGATTTCCGGCGCCAGAGCTACGCGGTCGGCGGCGGCGCGCTCAACGACTCCATCTCATCGGTCTACAACCCGACCAATCGCAACGTCTACTTCTATGCCGACAGCCGGTACCGTGGCGCGATCTACGTGATCGGGCCGCACTACATCTTCAGCTCACTCGGCGCCCGCAACGACAGCTTCACCTCGATGAGCGCGAACGGCGACCTGTCCTAGGCGGGCAGCACGTTTGTCAGTACGTAGTCGTTGGCGAACTTGCCGACCGGGTCATGCCGACGGACCAGCTCGGCGAAATCGGACAACCGCGGGTGCAGCTCGGTCAACCGGGCTGGTGGGGTGAAGAAGTACTTGCCCCAGTGCGGTACGGCGTCGAACTCGGCCAGCCGGGCTTCCAACTCGCGAACGACCGGGGCCAACGCGGTCTCGTCCAACGTCCAGGTGAAGTGGAACGCCACCCGATCCCGCTGATAACACGGGCTGATCCACAACTCGTCGGCCGCGACGGTGCGAATCTCGCCGACCATCAACACCGGGGCGAGCTGGTCCGACATCGACCGGATGGCCTCGATCGCCGGGCCGGCCAACGACCGGTCGACGAAGTACTCGGACTGGATCTCGGCCCCGTTGCTCGGTGTGAACTCCAGCCGGAAGTGCGGCAGTCGCTGCTGCCAGGGGCCCTCCACGCCACCCTGCTCGGTCGATGCACCGGCGTCCCCGTCGGGCAACGGGTGCCGCGGACCGTCGGCCGGACGGGCGCTGAAGAACGGCCCGTTGTCGCGAATGTCCTTGCTCTTCAACCAGATCTGTCCCGCGCTCTGGCCGCGCCACAAGCTGAACACGCTGAAGCTGTAGGCCGAGCCGGTGATCTCGTCGAAGTGCTCGGTCAGGTCGGCGAAGTTCAAATGGTCATAGGCGTACTGCCTGATCCGGAATGACGGCACCAGGGCCAGGGTCAGTTCGGTCACCACGCCGAGGGCGCCCAGGGCGACCACGGAACCGGAGAAGTCCGTGTCGGATGCGGTGATCTCGATCAACTCGCCAGCGGCGTTGACCACCTGCTGGGCCCGCACCGCAGCCGCCAGCACCTGGTTGGCGTCACCGGAACCGTGCGTGCCGGTGGCGCAGGCACCGGCGACCGAGATGTGCGGCAGCGAACCCAGATTGGGTAGCGCGAACGAGTTCTGCTCGAGAAAAGCGGTCAATTCGCCGTAACGGACGCCGGCGCCCACCCGCACCGTGGCCGCGTCACGGTCCAGCTCGAGCACCTTCGGCAGGTCCTGGACGCTGACCAGGGTTCCGGCGGTGTCGGCCACCGCGTTGAACGAGTGTCCGGTGCCCAGCACCCGCACCTGGTCACCGGCGGCCACCAGCCGCTGCAGCTCGGCGACCGAGGTCGGCCGGGCCAACTCAGCCGCAGAGAAGACGATGTTGCCGGCCCAGTTCGTTACAGCTGCCATGTGGATCAGTGTCACATAGCTACCGGGCTCGGCAGTGCGTCGGTTCGATTCCAGGCCTCCGCCAGCGCGAGGTTGGAGTCGATCCGAGCGGTCAGGTCAGCCAGCGGAGTATTGATCATCAGCTCGTCGACCGCCAGCCGCTGCGCCAGCGAGTGCAACCCGACCGTCACCTGCCCGGGTGTGCCGGCGAACAGCTGGGCCCGATGTCGCTCGGCCCGGGCGGTCTCGCCCTCGGTCCAGGTGTGGGCCCGAGCCTCGGCCACCGACGGGAACGGCTCGTCGAAGCCCAGGTCCTTGCGGGCCCGCCAGAGCAGGAAGCTCGCCGCCAACTCCTCGGCCCGGCTCTCGGAATCGGAGACGATTGCCCGTACCGCCAGCACCCCACCGCTACGGCGGGTATGAAAATGCCCGAACGCGGCCTCGGCGTGCTCGGGACTGAGGAAATGGCCGTAGGCGAAGCCGGTCCCCAGCTCGGTGGCGATGACCGCCGAGCCGGTACCGGCGCCGAGCAACCAGAGCTCCGGCCGGTTCTCCTCCGTCAGCGGCGCCAGCCGATCGCGGAGTTCGGCGACCCGAGTGGGATAGTCGGCCGCCGGACCGCCGGCGCGACCCAGACCCAGGTCGACCCGGGCGCCGTGCACCGCAGCCAGCACGGTGAAGGTCTCGGCCACCTTGGCCGCCGGGTACCGGGGCAGCAGCACCCCGCCGGACCCGATCCGGATCCTCGCAGTACGTTCCAGCGCCAGCGCGACCATGATCTCCGGTGTATCGCCGGCGAATCCGGGACTGGCGTGGTGCTCGGCGAACCAGTACCGCTGGTAGCCAGCCCGATCCATTTCGACCGCCAACGTCAGGGAATTCTCGATCGCAGCGGCCCGGCTCCGACCCGCCGACACCGGGGACTGGTCGAGGACCGACAACTTCAGGCTCACCGCTGGGCCATCGCCGGCACGATCCGGAAGTCGGCCTGAAACACCAGGTTGTGCAGGTCGGCGCTGACGATCGCCCGCATCGTGTCCCGCTGTCCCTCGGCATCGACCGCGCTGAAGACGTTCAGCGGCCAGTCGCCCAGGGTCGCGCCGCGCAGGTGCGGGTGGTGGAATCCGCTGCCGTAGAAGGCCAGCAGCGTGATCGGCTGGATGCCGGCCGCTTGTTGCTCCGGCCAGGACAGGGTCCACCGGGCCTCGCTGCCGGTCGGCCCGTGGGTCAGCCCGGTGGCCACCACCCGACCGGCGTCAAGCAGCAGCGCGTGATTGAGTTCATCCAGCACGGACCGGGCTACCGGCTCCAGCAGCGGTACGGTCGCGGCGAACACCGCCTCCTTCTCGGCCCGGGTCACCGCGGCATGATGGTTGCCGTCGCGCAGGTCGCCGAAGTGGCGGAGCAGCGCGGTCAGGTAGGGCGGTTCGGTCGTCGTCGTCATGGCACCGGGTTCCTCTCGAAGTCGTTGTGTATCCGGTCCAGGGCATGCCCGAACCATCGCGCCAGTGGAAAGCCACCGTGCTCGTCACGGGCGAAGAGCAGGCCGTGGCCCATATCGGCGAACAGCCCGAACTCGACCGGTACGCCGGCGCGCAGCAATCGCTGGGCGTAGGACCGGCAGTCGTCGGCCACCGGATCGAGTGCGCCGACCGCGATCGCAGCCGGTGCGGCCCGGGTCAGGTCCGGCACCGACCACGGGGTGAGATAGGCCGGCTCTTCGACGTGCCCGCGATAGCTGGCCCAGGCATCCAGCAGGCTTGACCGGTCCGGCCAGGCCGACGAGCGGTGGTAGGACGGCGCGGCACAGTCCGGGTCCAGCGGCGGGTAGGCCAGTAGTTGCGCGGCCACCGGCACGCCCTCGTCCCGCAGCCGGACGGCGACGGCGGCGGCCAGCGTGGCCCCGGCACTGTCACCGCCGACGACGACCGGGCCGGCCTCGGCCAGCCAGCGGACGGTCCGGACCAGGTCGTCGAGCGGCGCCGGGTAGGGCCACCGGGGCGCCAGCCGGTACTCACAGCTGACGACCGCCCAGCCGGTGGCCGCGGCCAGCGCTCGGCACGGCGCGTCCCAGCCCGGCACCGAGCCGCCGACCCAGCTGCCACCGTGGGCCCACACGATCGTCCCGACGGTTGCCCGATCCGGTGAGTAGCGCCGGGCCCGGAGGTCCCCCGAGCCGGGCACCGACAGGTCGGACTCCGACGGGAGCAGCCGGGTGGGTGAGGACGTCACCCCACCAGCCTGCTGATCGCCGCCGCGATCAGCCTCACCCCACCCTGCCTAGCCTTACCAGGGTCAGGCTAAGTGCGGCGAACTTGGGTATCTCTTAATCGCCTGCCATTTTGCACGCTCTCCGTTCCACTGCACCAAAGACTGCCGTAGCCACTCATAGCCGCCATCGACGACGGCTGTTCCGTCCGCCGGTAGCCGATGTCGAACCTTCTGTCTCGGCACCACCTGTCTGCTCTGGAGTGCGAAATGAAGTACCGTCCATGACGGCCGCTCTGGCCACCGTTCGCGAATTGGATTTCAGCAGTTCGGCGATATCGGCCGTGACCTTGTCTGATGTCTGCGAATACAATTTCGGCGGTCCTTGGATCGTCGTCAATCTGGCCGGCTCCGACGCCACCGTGGCCGCCGACGTTCCCACCACCTTCGCTCCGCTGGACTCGCTCCTGCTGTCCGATGCCGCCGTGACCGGGCAGCTCCTGGTGGCCTTCTCGATCTCCGATCCCGGTCGCGTCGTCGCCGATGCAAGGGCAAATTGGCTTGATTTCTATGCCGATCGTGGTGCTGCAGCGCCCTACCCGGTGTTATTGAAGTCGGTTCAGCACAGCGTCGGGCGAACCGTGCTCGACCTGCCGTCGGTGCTGCGCCAGCCCGGCCTCGGGCGGTCCGCGTTCACCGTCCGGCTGAACCTCTGGTACAGCCCTGCAGACACGGCCTGCGGAATTCACAACGAGCACGATTTCATCGAGGTGCACACGCAACTCTTCGGCCGTGGGCGCATGCAGAAGTTCCGGCTTAAGGATGAGTTCACCAAATACGAGGAACATTTGACATCCGTTGGTAACACCAATCCGGCACACTTCTGTCGAGAGCATGCTGGCCGGTTTGTTTATCCATGGCATCAGTACTACGCCGACACCGATTGTTTGTGGTTGGCGATCGAATATCACGCCGACAACCGTCCCGTCGGCACCTCCCCCACTTGATATCCACCATTCGCAAGGAGCATTGTCCGATGAAGAAATCTGTTGCCGTCGTCCTCGGCACCCGCCCGGAGGCGGTCAAATGCGCGCCCATCATCTGGGCCCTACGAGACGATCCCCGGTTCGCGCTGACCGTGATCTCCACCGGTCAGCACCGCGAGATGCTCGACGAGACCCTGGCCGAGTTCGAGATAACCCCCGACGTCGAACTGGCGATCATGCAACCCAAGCAGACCCTGTCCGAGGTCACCCACCGAATCCTGGCCGGCATCGTCGAGACCGGCTGCCTCGACGATCAGGACGCCGTGATGGTGCACGGTGACACCGCGACCACCCTGGCTGGTGCTTTGGCCGGCATGCAGCACCGGGTCCCGGTGATCCACATCGAGGCCGGCCTGCGCAGCGGCAACCTGCATTCACCCTTTCCGGAAGAGGCAAACCGGCGCCTGGTCGGCCAGATCGCCGAGCTGCATCTGGCTCCCACGCCGGGCAACGCCGGCAACCTGATCCGGGAAGGTGTCGACGAGCGGTCGATCGTGGTCACCGGTAACACCGTGGTCGATGCCCTGCGCTGGGGCTGTGGCCGGGCCAGCGACTACGGCACGCCCCTGCTGGCGGATCTGGACGCCGAGACCCGGCCGGTCATCGTCGCCTCGGCCCACCGGCGCGAGTCCTGGGGCCAGCCGATGATCGAGATCGCCGGTGCGCTGGCCGATCTGGGCCGGCGTGGGGACGTCCGGATCGTGGTGCCGGTGCACTACAACCCAGCCGTGCGCGACGTCATGCACGCGCAGCTGTCCGGCATCGAGGCGGTGACGCTGACCGATCCGTTGCCGTACCTGAGCTTCTGCCGGTTGCTGGACCGGGCCGCGCTGATCCTGTCCGACAGCAGCGGTGCCGAGGAGGAGGGGCCGTCCCTGGGCAAGCCGACCCTGGTACTGCGAGAACTGACCGAACGGCACGAGTCGGTCTGCACCGGCGCCGCCCGGCTGGTCAGCCGCTCCCGCGAACACATCGTGGCCGAGGTGGACCGGCTGCTGCACCACCCGCAGCACCGGCTGGCGATGGCCGCGGCGATGAACCCCTACGGCGACGGGCACGCCACTGCCCGCACCGTCGCCGCGGTGGCGCACTACTTCGGGCTGGGGCCGGCCGTACTGCCCTATGTGGCCGGCTTCGACCCGGCCTACTGGGAGCAGGCCAAGACCCTGGCCTCGGTCCTGCCCGAGACCGAAGGCAGTGCGGCATGACCCAGCTCGCGCCCGCACCGGCGACCCGGGCGGTCGATCGTCCGGTCGGGCTTTATGCCCTGGCCATCGGAGGATTCGGCATCGGGCTGACCGAGTTCGTGATCATGGGGCTACTGCCTCAGATCGCGGCCGACTTCCGGGTCAGCATCCCCACCGCTGGGTATCTGGTGTCCGGCTATGCCCTGAGCGTGTTCGTCGGCGGCATCGTGCTGACCGCTGCCGTCGCCGGACGGGACCGCAAGCGAACCCTTCTCGGGCTGATGGTGTTGTTCATCCTGGGCAATCTCATCTCGGCCCTGGCCGGCAGCTATCACGTGCTGATGCTGGGCCGGGTCGTCGCGGCGCTGTGCCACGGAGCGTTCTTCGGCGTCGGCTCGGTCCTGGCGGCGAGCCTGGTCGCGCCGGCACGCAAGGCGGCCGCGATCGCGGTGATGTTCGGTGGCCTCACCCTGGCCAACGTGCTCGGTGTGCCGTTGGGCACCCTACTCGGCCAGCAGTTCGGCTGGCGTTCGACGTTCTGGGCAATCACCGCCATCGGCGTCGCCGCGCTGGTCGGGTTGATCGGGCTGGTTCCCGATCAGAGCGATCCGGACGGGGAGAAATCGAGCCTCCGCTCCGAGATCAAGGCCTTCACCTCCAGCCAGGTCTGGCTGTCGCTGGCCATCACCGTGCTCGGTTTCGGCGCCATGTTCGGTGCCTTCACCTACGTCGCGCCGTTGTTGACCGACGTGGCCGGCTTTGCCGACAGCTCCATCACCTGGCTGCTGATGCTCTTCGGCCTCGGCCTGACCATCGGCAACGTCTACGGTGGCCGGGCCGCCGATCGCTCCTTGCCGGCCACCCTGCTCACCTGTCTGGCCGCGCTGACGGTGATCCTGCTGGTGTTCAGCCAGACTGCACATTCCAAGCCCGGCGCGGCGATCACCCTGCTATTACTGGGTGTTTTCGGTTTCGCCACCGTGCCGGCCCTGCAGATGCGGGTGCTCCAGCACGCCCAGCAGGCACCCACCCTGGCCTCCGGGGTGAACATCTCCGCGTTCAACCTGGGCAATGCCATCGGCGCCTACCTGGGTGGCCTGGCCATCGACGGCGGGCACGGCTACACCTCGCCCTGTCTGGTCGGGGCCGGTCTGGCCGCGGCCGCAGTCGTGGTCACCGGGTTCGCCGAAGCCAGGTTGCGCCGTCGCGCCTGAGCTTCGCCCTTTATCGCACGACACATCATCCAACCTTCCCCGATTGGACCCTGCCATGAAGTACCTGCATGCCCCGATCAGTGAACCCGACTTCGGCTCCAGCGAAGTCACCGAGTATCTCCGGGACGGCTATTGGCTCGAAGCCCCGGACCTGGACGGCGACGGCCGACCCGACCTGGTCGGCTACGGGCTGTCACTCGGCGAGATCTACTGGTACCACAATCCCGACTGGACCAAGCGGCTGATCATCGACAAGATCAAGGAGCCGGTCGGGATGGACTTCGGTGACATCACCGGAAACGGCCTGCCCGACCTGGTCGTCTGCTACCAGCTGTACGGGCCGGGCGGCACCATCCACCACGCCGATCCGACCGGCGGCAAGATCGACTGGCTGGAGAACCCCGGGAACCTGCCGAAGAACACCGAGCGCTGGAACCGGCATTACGTAGGGCGCGCAACCGGCATGCACCGGCTGCGGGTCGGCCACTTCACCCGCACCGACCGGATCCAGATCATCGGCTTCCCCATCGTCGCCGTCGAGGGGGTCCAGGCCGTCCTGCCGATCGTGCTGTTCACCGCACCGGACAATCCGGCCGAGGCCGAGCAGTGGCCGATGGAGACGATCAACGACACCGACTTCCGGATGATCCACGGCGTCGCCCGCAAGACCGGCATCGTGCCGGGCTCGGACCTGGACGCGATCCTGATGGCCTCCGACGAGGGCATCACCCTGCTGCACTTCGACGAACGCGATCAGCAATGGTGCACCGAGCACATCGGCGACGGTGAGCTCGGGCAGTTCGGCCAGACCACGTTCAAGGGCAGCGGTGACGTCGACGGCGGCCGGATCGGTGACGACCCGCTCGGTTACGTGGCCGCGATCGAACCGTTCCACGGCAACACCGTTGCCGTGTATGCCAGAACGGGCTCGGATTGGCGCCGCTTCGTGCTCGACGTCTACGGCGACCCGAACGAGAACGGTGAAGGTCCCGGCCACTCGGTGATGTGCCGGGACTTCGATGGGGACGGTGACGACGAGTTCCTGATCGGCATCCGTGGACCGCAGCCGTGGCAAGGCGCCGTGCTCTACAAACTGCTCGACGCGGAAAGGGGATTGTTCGTCAAGTGGAAGGTCGCCGAGGAATCCGTGGCCCGCATCGTGGCCGCCGACTTCACCGGAACCGGCACCACCGACTTCGCCACCATCTCCTACTCGGTCGAGCACTACTTCGTCGCGCCGCACGCCCGGATCACCCTGCACGAGAACCGCACCGAGCAGCTCGACGCTGCCGTCGTCGAAGGAGCCTCCAGTGCCGGCTGAACCCAGGACCGCCGTGGGCCGAAGGGCCTTTCTGACCGCATCGCTCGGCACCGCCGCGGCGGCGACGGTGCCGCTGGCTCT
>CAZZZW010000162.1:0-10005 GCA_964658795.1 Phormidium nigroviride PCC 7112 | reverse complement strand
GGCCAGCAGGGCTACGGTCAGCAACCGCCGGGTGGACAGCAGCTCGGTGGCACGTTCTTCGGCGACAACCCGAACCCGCCGCAGTCCTGGTAGCACGCGGCTCGATAGCCTGGCCCGCATGCGGATTCTCGTCATCGGCTCGGGTGCTCGTGAGCACGCCATCTGCCTGTCCCTGGCGGCCGACCCGCTCGTCACGGCCCTGATCTGTGCTCCCGGCAACGCCGGTACCGCGGCGATCGCCGAGCAGCGGGCGGTGAACCCGCTCGACCCGGCGGCGGTCGCGCGGCTGGCGGCTCAGGTGCGAGCCGACCTGGTGGTGATCGGTCCCGAGGCCCCACTGGTGGCGGGCGTGGCCGATGCGGTCCGGGCAGCCGGCTTCCGCTGCTTCGGCCCGTCCGGTGCCGCCGCCCAGCTGGAAGGCAGCAAGGCCTTCGCCAAGGACATCATGCAGGCGGCGAATGTGCCGACGGCGAAAGCCTATTTGTGCACCACGGCGGACGAGGCCGCGAGCGCGTTGGATGAGTTCGGAGCGCCGTACGTGGTCAAGGACGACGGTCTGGCGGCCGGAAAGGGCGTGCTCGTCACCGCCGACCGAGCAGCCGCTCTGGCCCATGCACTCAGCTGTGGCCGGGTGATCATCGAGGAATACCTCGATGGCCCCGAGGTATCGCTGTTCTGCGTCACCGACGGGGTCGCGGTCGTGCCGCTGCTGCCGGCCCAGGACTTCAAACGCCTGTCGGACGGCGACGGCGGCCCGAACACCGGCGGCATGGGGGCCTACGCGCCGCTGACCTGGCTACCGCCCGACACGGTCGAGGAGGTGGTGCGGACCGTCGCGCAGCCAACCGTCGATGAGTTGGCCCGCCGCGGTACGCCGTTCGCCGGGCTGCTCTACATCGGCCTGGCGATGACGTCGAAGGGACCGCGGGTGGTCGAGTTCAACGCCCGCTTCGGTGATCCGGAGACCCAGGTCGTGCTGGCGCTGCTCGACTCCTCGCTGGCCGAGCTGCTCCGGGCCGCGGCGGACGGCCGGCTGGCCGAGCTGCCCGCCTTGCGCTGGCGGGACGAGGCGGCGGTGACCGTGGTGATCGCGTCGGCCAACTACCCGGGCCAGCCGCGTGTGGACGACCCGATCGAGGGCGCCGACCGCCCGGGCGTCATCCATGCCGGCACCCGGCGCGACGAGGCCGGGGTGTTGCGATCGGCCGGTGGCCGGGTGCTGTCGGTGACGGCGACCGGAGCCACCGTGGCCGAGGCGCGGACCGCGGCCTACCGGCTGGTCGACGAGATCCGGTTGGACGGCTCGCAGCACCGGCGGGACATCGCGCTGAAGGTCGACTGAGTTTCACCGAGGGTTCACAGGGTTTCCGAAGATTGTTCGAAGCCGTGACAGCTTCATTCGGCTTGACCGGCATCGGCACCCTGTTGGCCGCGGCCGCTGTGATGCTGGCGCTCAGCGCGGTGACGATCACAGGTTGGAGCCGCCTCGCTCGTCTCGGTGGCTGGGCCTGGCCGGCGCGGGCGTCGCTGTTCGTCGGCTCGCAGCTCTCGGTCGTGCTGGTGACCGCGCTCGTGCTGAACAATGTCTTCGTCTTCTACCAGTCCTGGTCGGAGTTGCTGGGTGCCCATCCGCGCCAGGACCAACCGGCGGCGAGCGCCGGGGCGATCGATGCCCGCTACGGCGCCTTGTTCGCCGCGGACGCCAAGAAGGGGGTCGGGACGGTCATTCCGCTGGCCATTCCCGGCCTGGCCAGCGGCATTCACACCAATCCCGGACTGGTCTATCTGCCGCCGCAATACGGCGATCCGGCTTATCGCGACCGGATGTTCCCGGTCGTCGAGCTGCTCGACGGCTTTCCGGGCAGCCCGGCCACCTGGACCCACACGCTGCACCTGCAGTCGGTGCTCACCGCATTGATCGCGACCGGCCGGGCCGCGCCGTTCGTGGCGGTGATGCCGGAGCAGAACGTCGCCTCCCCTCGCGACACCGAGTGCGTGAACGTGCCCCACGGACCACAGGTCGACACGTACCTGAGCCGGGACGTCCGGGCCGCGGCCGTGCACAGCCTGCGGGTCGGCTCCGCCGGCGCCGCCTGGACGGTGCTGGGCTATTCGACCGGCGGGTACTGCGCCACCGATCTGACGCTGCGGCACCCGGACCTGTTCAACGCAGCGGCCTCGCTCGAGGGCTACAACGCTCCGGCCCACGACGGCACCACGCAGCATCTGTTCGCGGCGGACCCGGCCGCCGTGCACGAGTACACGGCGGGGTGGCTGCTCCAGCACCATCCGAGCGAGGCGTCGCACCTGCTGGTGATCAGCAGCCGGGGCGATCACTACTCCTATCGGGCATCGCTGCAGTTGGCCCGGGAGGCGGCGTACTACTCGAAGGTGTCGGTCAGCACGCTCACCCTCGCCCGCGGTGGGCACAACTTCGCCACCGTCTCCTCCGAGCTGCCGTCCGCGCTCGGTTGGCTGTCCCGCTATGTGGCGACCGCCCTGGCCCCGATCCCGACGGTGGACGGGATGTCGCCGAGGTTGCCGGCGACGAATCCCGTCCATAACAAGCCGACGGCCCGACCGGTGCGGCGAGGTGAACTAACTGCTGGTCGAGCTGGGAGTGGGCGCGGCCGAACTGGCACCGGAACCCGAGCTGGTTGAGCCCGGTGCCGGTGCTGCCGGACCCCGGCCAGCCGGGCCGTGGCCACCGAAGCCACCCGGCCCACCCCGACCGGGACCGCCGGCCGGCATCGTGCCGACGCTGGTGGCATCGAGCGAGGTCTGATCGGCGTCGACCGTTCCTTCGGCGTGGATCTTGGTGCCCTTGGTCAGCTTGGCCGCGGACAGGCTGTCGGTGTACTTGGTGGCACTACTGAGCTTGATCGTGCGGGTGAAACCGTCCCGGTCGGTGATCAGCACGGTGCTTCCCGACACCGACTTGACCGTTCCGTCGAGGTGCGGCTGGTGCACCGGCGCGGCCCGGGTGCCCGAGCCCGGTGCGGCCCCAGCCGGCATGCCGCCCTCCGGACCCCGGCCGTAGCCCGCGATCGGCCCGCTACCGCCGCTGGTCCCGGCCGCCAGGGCCACCGCACCGCCCCCCAGGGTCAGCACCCCGGCCGCCGCGCCGACCAGAACCCAGGTCCGGGCCCGTCCGGACCTGGGTCGTTCGACCGGTGCCGGCGCGAGCGGCAACGCAATGAAATCGTCCTGCATCGTGTGGTTCTCCAATCTCGGCCGCCGCTGTCCGGCGGTTCGTGGACCAGCCTGCGAGTCGAACCTGCTCAACAGCTGAATGCGGCGGAATCGACAGCAGATCGCCAGGTTCGCGCGCCATCCTTCGTCGGGTGCCTACTCTCTCGCCCGGCTCGGCCCGGGTCCTGGTGGTCGAGGACGAGATCGCGCTGCGGGAGGCGATCACCGAGGCCCTCGACTCGGCCGGCTTCACCGTGCAGGCCTATCCGGACGGACGAGATTTCGCCGACCGGACCGCGGCATTCCGGCCCGACGCCGCCGTGTTGGACGTTATGTTGCCCGACACCTCCGGCTTCGGCCTGGCCGGCTACCTGCGCAAGCACACCGATACCGCCGTGCTGTTCGTGACCGCCCGGGACGGCGTGGACGATAGGCTGGCGGGCTTCGAGCACGGCGCCGACGACTACCTGGTCAAACCGTTCGTGCTGGCCGAACTGATCGCCCGGCTGCGGGCAGTGTTGCGCCGGTCCGGCCGCCTCACCTCGTCGGTCGTCGAGGTCGGACCGTTGCTGGTGGACGAAGACGGCGGCGAGGTGCTGTTCCGCGGCCGGCCGGTCGCGCTCACCGCCACCGAACTGCGATTGCTCTGCTATCTGGCGCGAAACCGTAACCGGGTGTTGTCCAAGACCCAGATCCTCACCCAGGTCTGGGGCTACGACGAGTACGACCCGAACCTGGTCGAGACGTTCGTGTCGTCCTTGCGTCGCAAGCTCGGCGGCGAGCCGTTGATCCATACCGTGCGCGGGGTCGGCTACCGGTTAGGCGCGCGATGAGGCTGCACCGGTCGCCGTCTGACCGAGCAGGGGTGCGGACCGGGTCGTTGCGCCGGCGCCTGGTGCTGGCCGTGCTCGGGCTGCTGTTGGTGGTACTGCTCGGCACCGGGTTGCTGGTGAACGTGCTGCTGTCGGACCGGCTGCGATCCGATCTGCACAACCGGGTGGCCGATCGGGCCGGGTTTGCCCAGACCTTGCTGGAGGAAAACCTGCCGGCCCAGCGGTTGGCCGACTCGCTCAGCGGGCAGGGCATCTTCGCCCAGTACATTCCCAGCGATGGCGGCTCGGTGATCTTCGGGCGCGACCAGGCGCATTCCGGACCGCCGGGGCGGGGCAATCCGCCGCCGCGACCGCGCAGCACCAGCAACGTCGCCGTCACGGAGCAGGCCGGTCAGCTGGTGGCGACAGTGCCGGGTGCTCAGGGTTCGATCCGGCTCACCGCGAGCCTGGTCGACATCGACCACACGCTCGGCGCGCTGCACCGGATCGAACTGCTGGCCGGCGTCGGCACGCTGCTGCTGGCCGGCGTCCTGCTGACCGTGGCGATCGGCTTGGCGATGGCACCGCTGAGCAGAATGACCAGGCTGGCGCGGCGGATTCGTGACGGCGCCCGAGGCGGTCGATTGCATCCGACCCGACCGAACACCGACCTCGGCCGGACCGCTGCGGCCTTCGACGAGATGCTCGATGCGCTGGAGCGGGCCGAAGCCGACGCGGTGCAGGCCGAGGCCCGGATGCGGCAGTTCCTGGCCGACGCCTCGCACGATCTGCGCACGCCGATTGCCGGGGTGATCAGTACGGCCGAGCTCGTGCTGCGGGAGAACCCGGGCCGGGTCAGCCGGGAGCAGCGGCTGGTCTCCCTTATCCAGCAGGCCCAGCGGGCCGGCCGGCTGGTCGATGACCTGATGTTGATGGCCCGGTTGGACCACGGATCGCCGCTGCTCGTGCCGGTCGAGTTCGACGTCACCGAACTGCTCTGGCAGTTCGGCTACACCCAGGCCGAGTCGAGTCACGTGCTCGCCGATCGGGATGCGGTGCATCGGATCCTGATCAATCTGGTCAGCAATGCCCGCCGGGCCGGCGATCACGTCGAGATTTCCCTGATCCGTGAGGGAGAATCGGTGTTGATCGAGGTGACCGACGACGGGGCGGGCGTGCCGGCCACCGAACGGGACCGGATCTTCGAGCGATTCGTCCGGCTGGAGCAATCCCGCTCGACACCCGGTTCCGGTCTCGGCCTGCCGATCGCCCGGGGCCTGGCCCGATCCATGCGGGGTGAACTCACCCTGCTGGATCGGGCCCCCGGAACTACTTTCCGGTTGACGCTGCCCGGGTCAGGACGTGCTGATGGTGATCGGCTGGCCGCCGGAGACCAACTTCCAGTCCTGCTTGGCAAACACTGACGGGTCGATCGTCTTCTGCGCCGTGACCCAGTCGATGATCAGTTGCCGGATCTCGACCTGGGCGTTGTAGACCACCGGGGCGGCCGTGACCCCGGGGAAGCCACCCCCGCCGGACTGCCGGTAGTTGTTGATGGCGATCACGAACTGCTTGTCGGCGGCGACCGGAACCCCGTCGTAGCTCAGGTTCAGGATGCGCGAACCGACCGGCTTGGACACGTCGATGTCATAGGAAAGTGAGGCATCCAGACCGCCCATGATGTCGTAGTTGTAGTCCGGCGTGCCGGTCGGGGCGGTCGGCGTGACCGCGTTGGTCAGCTGGTCGGGAGTGAACGGCCCGGTGCCGGTGACCTGCTTGAAGTAGGCGGCCGAGAACTCCAGATAGGCCTTCACCTGCGCGCCGGTGAAGGTGATGCCGAGCAGGGTGTTGTCGTAGATGTAGAGCCCGGCCACGTCACGGACGGTGACGTTGCCGGCCGGGATCGAGGCGTCGGCGTTGAACGGGGCGGCGATGGACAGCACCGGCAGCGATGCCGAGGACGAACCGGCCAGGGCCGCCTTGACCGCGTCGGCCTGGACGTAGTTGATGAAGTCCATCGCGGCGGTGTCCTGATAGCGCGAGGTGGCGGCCGACATCGGTGCCGTCGAGGTGCCGATCACCCCGTTGACGTAAGTCCGAACGGCCTCGTGGGCCTGGCTGACGTGCTTGACGATCTCCGGGTCCTCGGGCACGGTGTTGGCGTTCAACACCGTCGAGCTCGAGGACGAGACCTGCCAGCCGTGCCGGCCCTTGACCAGGTCCAGATCCATCACGGTCAACCGCTCGCCCCACTTCAGCGGCTCGGACAGCAGCACGGGCCGACCGTCCGGGCCGGTGACGAACCGTTGCGGGATCTCGACGTGGGCGTGGCCGACCAGGATCGCGTCGATGCCCGACACCTGCTGGGCCAGCAGCGTCGAGGCATTCTCCGGCCACGGCAGCGCGTCGCCGTAGGAGGACGAGGTGTCGGCCCCCGAGTGGCAGGACACGATGACGATGTCCGCGCCGGCCCGCTTCACCTTCGGGATGACCAATTTGGCCTGCTCGACGATGCCGTTGAAACTGATCTTGCCGTCGAGATTCGCCTTGTCCCAAATGGCACATCCCGGCGTCACCAGACCGACGATGCCGACCCTGATCTCGTCGCCGCGGCCGTGCCGATGGTCGAAGCTGTGTCCCCGATGGTCACCGACCGGGACGCGCTTGATGATGAACTCTTCGAAGGCGGGCTTCGTGGTCTGCCAGTACAGCGCGTTGGCGCCCAGCAAGGGGTGATGCAACTGGGACTGGAATTTGCGCAACGTCTCGACGCCGTAGTTGAACTCGTGGTTGCCCAGGGCCGCGGCGTCGTAGCCGATCGCGTTCATGGCCGCGGCCATCGGGTGGATCGGGGCCTTGGCGCCGGTGATCGGATCGATCCGGGCGTAGTAGTAGGACAGCGGCGTGCCCTGGATGGTGTCGCCGGCGTCCAGGGTCAGCGTGGCGCAGCGGCCGCGCTCCTCGCGCATCGCCTTGACCAGGGTGGAGATCTTGGCCAGGCCGACGTCGTTGTGCTGGGCGTCGTCGTACTCGGCGTCTTTGAAGTAGTCCCAGTTCAGGATGTTGCCGTGGGTGTCGGTGGTACCGAGCACGGTCAGCCGGAAGCTCGGACCGTGGTGGTGGTCCGTCGTGGCGGCATCGGCGGCGGGCATCGAGGAGAAGAATGCCGCACCCAACCCACCCACGGCGGCGGAGGTGAGCAGTTGACGGCGGCTGGGGGTGAACTTGTCCACTAACACTGTCCAATCTGGTAGGTCTCGCGGGCTTTTGACCCGGTGGTGACTGAGTGACCATACGGAAGTGGCTGTGATCGGACAGTGTGATCCGGGGTGCAGGGCGTGCGGGACAATGGAGGCGTGACGCAGCCTGCCAAGCCCCGCATCCCCAACGTCCTCGCCGGTCGGTACGCCTCGACGGCGATGGCGACCATCTTCAGCCCGGAGCACAAGGTGGTGGCCGAGCGGCAGTTGTGGCTGGCCGTGTTGCAGGCCCAGCAGGACCTCGGCATCGCCACCCCGGCCGGCGCGGTCGAGGCCTACCGCAAGGTGGTGGACGCCGGCACCGACGCCGTCGACCTGGCTTCGATCGCCGAACGGGAGCGGGCCACGTTGCACGACGTCAAGGCCCGGATCGAGGAGTTCTCCGACCTGGCCGGCTTCGAACAGATCCATAAGGGCATGACCAGTCGGGATCTGACTGAGAATGTCGAGCAGTTGCAGCTGCGTTCAGCGCTACAGCTGGTCCGGACCAAGGTGCTGGCGGTGCTGGTCCGGTTGGCCCGCCGCGCGGCCGAGTACGAGACGCTGGTGCTGACCGGACGCTCGCACAATGTCGCCGCCCAGACCACCACGTTGGGCAAGCGCTTTGCCACCGTGGCCGACGAGCTGCTGATCGCCCTGCAAAGACTGGACGATCTGCTCCGGCGCTATCCGCTGCGGGGCATCAAGGGCCCGGTCGGCACCGCTCAGGACATGCTCGATCTGTTCGACGGCGACGCGGCGAAGCTGGCCGAATTGGAACAGCGGGTAGCCGGCCACCTCGGGTTCGAGAACGTATTGACCAGTGTCGGACAGGTGTATCCGCGTTCGCTCGACTTCGAGGTGCTGTCGGCATTGGTCCAGCTCGCGGCCGCGCCGTCCAGCTTCGCCAAGACGTTGCGCCTGATGGCCGGCCACGAGCTGGTCACCGAGGGCTTCCGGCCGGGACAGGTCGGCTCCAGCGCCATGCCCCACAAGATGAACACCCGTTCGGCTGAACGGATCAACGGATTCGCCGTCATCCTGCGCGGGTACGCCGCGATGGCCGGGGAACTGGCCGGTGACCAGTGGAACGAGGGCGACGTCAGCTGCTCGGTGGTTCGTCGGGTCGCCCTGCCCGACGCCTTCTTCGCCCTGGACGGCCTGCTCGAGACCACCCTGACCGTGCTGGATGACTTCGGGGCGTTCCCGGCCGTCATCGCCAACGAACTCGACCGCTACCTGCCCTTCCTGGCCACGACAAAGGTGCTGATGGCCGCGGTCCGGGCTGGTACCGGACGCGAGGAGGCGCATGAGGCGATCAAGACCCACGCGGTCCGGGTCGCCCTTGACATGCGTGAGCAGGGCGCGGCTCAGAACGACCTGCTGGCGCGGCTGGCCGCTGATCCCCGGCTAGGACTGGATCTCGGCACGCTGGATGAGTTGCTGGCCCACCCGATCGAGTTCACCGGCGCCGCTGTTGATCAAACCCGAACGGTGATCGCCGCGGTCGACCGGATCCTGGAGACCGAACCGGCCGCGGCCAGCTACCAGCCCGAGCCGATCCTCTAGTCGTTTGGGCCGTTGGTGTGGTGGGTCGTCCGGTCAGGGCGCAGGGTAGGCCAGGATCGCGGTGAACGGCGTCGGTTCGGCCACGGTCTGCCCCGTCACCATGTTGTAGGTGATGGTCCCGTATCCGCTCGGACAGGCAGTGGGGGACAGGGTGAACGTGGCGATGTCACCGCTCATGTTGACGATCTCACCGGGGCTCGGCACCCCGCTCGGCAGCCGCAGCGCGGAGATGCTCTGGTCCGGATGCTGGATCACATACCCGCCCGGGTTGCAGTCCATTCCCGCGAGACCGACCAGGATGTCTCCGTTGCTCAACGGCCAGGCATTGGTCGCCGACTGGCCCGTCTGGCCGAACAGCGGAAGGACCGTCCCGCCGGCAATTGCCTGCAAATACAGGGCTTGAACGTTCTGACTGTCCACGCATCGCTCGATGAACGAGGTGGTGTTCCATAGCCGCAGCGGCACGCAGTTGTTCAACCCGGCCGGTGGGTCATAGGCCCGCAGCGGGGCCCCGGTGTTGCTGATCAACACCGCACGGTCGGCGCCGTGGGCCACGAAGGCCGACCCGTCGCCGGTGTAGAAGACGGTGTTCGGACCTTCGACCAGCGCACCGATTCCGTTTATGTTGTTGGCATAACTCAACTGCAGGGCTCCATCGGTGCCGTACCGCTGCAGACCCGAGTCGGCTGAGACCAGCAGGGCCAGACCGTGCGGACGGGTGTAGGCGACGAAGCCGCGTCCGGTGACGATGGTGCTGATCGTGCCGGTGTGCAGATCCATCTGGTCGATCCGGCCCGGCAATTGCAGCGCAGCGTGGCGTCCGTCCGGCGCCCAGCCGGCCAGCTCGGTGCTCGCGGCGAGCTGGTCGCTGATGAGATAGCGGCCGTCGACCGGGTCATACAGGTAGAGCGTGCTCTGCTGCGCCGGCTGGACCAGCCGCCAGCCCGGTCCGACCTGCGACCACGGAACGTCGGCCCGACGGCCGGTCTGCCCGGCGGGTAGGTAGCCCGATTGCGGATGCCCGTTCGGCTGGGTGGTCTCGGCATTGGTCGGCGAGGTCGTGGCCGACCCCGATGAGTGGCCGGCGGACGAGGCCGGGCCCGTCGGCCGGCCCGACATCGGCGGCGTTTGATGCCCTTCGGACACCGGGGCGTTGCCGTGCCGGGACGCGGTCAGGCCGATCACGCCGGCGG
>CAZZZW010000161.1:0-10044 GCA_964658795.1 Phormidium nigroviride PCC 7112 | reverse complement strand
CGGGTGCTCGCTTCGTTCCCGTCGACCCCCTCCCGGCCCCGGCGGCGTCCGACCGGACGGCAGTTTCGTTCCCGGTTCCATTCTCGACGGATCCGGCTTCAATCCCGACACCGCAGCGGGCCTGGCCTGGGTCCAGCGACTCGGCACCCTGACCTACAGCGGTAACCGAGCCGTGCCGGATGCGGCCGTCGTCACCGTGCTCGATGACCCGGCCACCCCGCGAAACCTGGTCCCCTCGACCTACCACCTCAGCCTGGACGGCTTCACCATCACCGGTGGCGCGCAGTCGGACTTCCCCGCCAACATCAACGAACTCACCGGCACGATCAGCACGCCCTACGGTGCGGCCGGAGCGCTGGTGACCCAGGGCGGCGGAATCTACCTGCACAGCAACGTGCAGGGCATGCAGATCACCGACAACGTCATCCGTGGCAACGGTGGGTCCTACGGCGGTGGCATCCGGGTGGGCACGCCGTACCTGGGCGACAACCGCAACTATGACCTGACGGTCGCCAACAACCAGATCCGGGACAACGGCGGGACCAACCTGGCCGGCGCGATCGGGCTGTTCACCGGCAGCGACGGCTACCAGCTGAACCACAATGCACTCTGCGGCAACTTCTCGGCCGAGTACGGTGGCGCGATTTCCGCCTTTGGCTACCAGGAGAACGGCGGCCAGACCAAGGGCGGCTCGGTCACGGCCAACCGGATGTGGTTCAACGCCTCCTATGACGAGGGTGGAGCAGTCATGGTCGCCGGCGAGCTGCCGGCCGACCCGAACCAGCTCTCGGCCGGTACCGGCCGGGTCAAGATCGATGGCAACGTCATCCAGGCCAATCTGGCCAACGATGACGGCGGCGGCATCCGGTTGTTGCAGGTGACCGGCACGCACGTGACCAGCCGGGCCTCGGCGGTGAACCAGGCGATCTCGATCACCAACAACACCATCGCCAACAACGTGTCGGCGCATGAGGGTGGCGGAATTGCCCTGGATGACGCGGCATTCGTCAACATCGTCGGTGACACCATCGCCAAGAACCTGACCACGGCCACTGCGGTCACCAGCGACGGCAGCCCGGCGCCGGCGGGGCTGTCCAGCTCGACCAACAGCGATCCGTTGCAAGCCCAGTTGGCCGCCATCGACAGCACCGCGACGACGCTGATCGCGACGAACTACAGCCGGCCCACGCTGCTGGACGACGTGTTCTGGGACAACCGGGCGGGCAACTTCGACGGCGGCGTCGTGTGTGGCATCGACTCGGCCACCTGTCCCGGAATCAGCAATTGGGATATGGGAGTTGCCGACAACCCGAGCGCGACGCTGGCGCCGACCCACTCGGTGCTGCAGACCATGACCGGCATCAGCGACGACGGCACCAACAAGATCGGCGACACGATGAACCCGGGCTTCGTCAGCAACTACGACGTGGACGTCAACATTCTGGCCGCACGGACCTACCCCGCATTCCGCCAGGCGGTCATCGTGGCCCAGCTGCTGCCGCCGACCCTGATGGGTGACTACCACCTGGGCTCGGTGACCTCACCGGCCTGGGGCGAGGGCGCGGCCAGCACCGACGTGCACTGGGGCACTCAGAACGCTCGCAACGTCTGGCGAGGATGGACCTACCCGGTCACGGCGCCGTCGACGGACATCGACGGGCAGCCTCGCCCGGGGACGCAGTCCCGCTATGACGCGGGGTCCGATCAGCTGACCCCGTACCGGACGGTGGTGGCCGGCTCCTCCCCCACCACTTCCCCGGCCCGATCGCCTCACCAGACCCATTCCTAGGAGTCCAGTGTCATGAATACCTTTACCGATAAGCGGTTCAGCCGCCGCGGCTTCCTCACCACCGGCGCGGCCCTGCTCGGCGCGGTCGCCACCGGGAGCGCGGTCGGGCCGGCCTTCGCCGCCGGGACGACGGCCGCCGCCCCGACCGCGGTGCCGCTACCGACAGATCCCAATTCGGTGAACGTGCACCTGGTCGGCACCGACGGCTGGGTGGCGATGCCGGACGCCCCGGCCGACCCGCCGTTCTTCCCGGACACGTTGGCCCCCGCGCCGTTCAACACCTACTGCTTCGGCTTCCGCAACGTGACCGGCATGCAACCCAACGAGATCGCAGCCATCCGGGGCAAGGCCCAGATCAGCGCGCCGATGATGTTCTTCGACGAGGAGGACGACATCTTCATCACCCTGACCAACCTGGGGCTGGCCCAGCGGCCGGACCTCTACGACGGGCATACCCTGCACTGGCACGGCTTCGTCAACGCGATCCCGCTCTTCGACGGCGTGCCGGAACTGTCCCTGGCCGTTCCGATCGGCCGGGATTTCACCTACTACTACCGGCCACACGACGCTGGCACCTACATGTATCACTGCCACTTCGAGGACGTCGAGCACGTTCAGATGGGCATGACCGGCATGGTGTTCGTCCGGCCCAGGCAGAACCAGATCCGACGAGGCGTGACCGCGGTCAACCCGACCTTCGCCGCCGGCCAGCCGACACCGTGGGGTGGCACGGTCGCGGCCACCGTCGCGCCCGGCCGCTATGCCTACAACGACTACGACGGGTCGACTCGCTACGATCGCGAGTTCGCTTTCATGGTGACCGAATTGTGGTCGGCAGCGCACTATCGCGACGCCCACATCCAGGTCAACGACTGGACCGACTACGACCCCAGTTTCTGGCTGCTCAACGGCCGCGGTTACCCGGACACGGTGGCACCCAACACCACCGCAGTCGGCGGCGCGCCCTACAACGTGCTGCCGTCCGGGCCGCTTCCGATCATCGGCACCGATCCGGCATCGGCGGCGAATCGGCTGCAGTACCAGCCGATCTCATCGCTGGTCCGCTGCCAGACGGGTGAACGGGTGCTGTTGCGGTTCTCCAACCTGGGCTACCAGGAACACGCCTTCACCGTCGACAACATCGATCTGACCGTGATCGCCAAGGACGGCAGCCTGCTGGTCGGCCGGGACGGCACGAAGAACTACCTCAGCACCAACACCGTGGTCGTCGGGCCCGGCGAGAGCCGCGACGTGATCTTCACCGCGCCGGGCACGGCCGGCACCTTCCTGCTCTACGACCGCAACTACTCCTACCAGAACAACGGCGGCGGTGCCGGATACGGCGGAATGATGACCGAGATCCGGGTCAGCGGACCGAACACCCTGCCCGTCCAGTCCGAGCCGAACCTCTAGTCGCCAGGCCTAGGAGCGATGATGAAATTCCTCAAGGGAATCAGAATCCGCCAACTGGCGGCCTTCGCCGGACTCACCCTGGTGGTCTCGGGCACGGTCGCCTTTGCCCCGTTGGCGTCGGCCAATTCTCCGACCAGCGGGATCGTCTGCGACACCGACGCCCACGACAAGTTCAACCTGACCGCCGAGTCCGGTTATGTATCCACCCCGGACGGTAACTCGATCTACATGTGGAGCTACGGCGATTCCAGCGGCGGCTTCCAACTGCCCGGGCCGACGCTGTGTGTCACCAGCGGTGAGACCGTCACGGTGGTGCTGCACAACAGCCTGCTCGAGCCGACCTCCATCATCTTCCCGGGACAGACCGGAGTCCTGGCCGACGGCAACGCCGCCCAGCCGGTCTTCGATTCCACCGGCGCGACGCTGACATCGCTGGTCCAGCCCGCCGCTGCCAACGGCGGCTCGGTCACCTACCAGTTCACCGCCGGTAGCCCCGGCACCTATCTGTACACCAGCGGCACCGACGTCAAGAAGCAGAAGCAGATGGGTCTCTACGGCGCCCTGGTGGTGCGACCGGTCGGGCACCCGATGCAGGTCAACGACCGGGCCGACTCGGCCTACACCCAAGGTCAGGAATACCTTTTCCTGCTATCGGAGATCGATCCTGACGTGCACCTGGCCGTCGAGCACAACCAGCCGATCGACTGGCCCGGGTACACCGCCCGGTACTTCATGATCAACGGGCGCAGCATGCCGGACACCCTGGCCCCGAACAATGCCTCGTGGCTGCCCGGCCAGCCCTACGGCGCGATGGTGCACATCAAACCGTGGGACCGGCTCACCAACCCGCTGCCGGCCACGATCCGCTACCTCAACGCCGGCACGGTGAACTACCCCTTCCACCCGCATGGCAGTGATGAGCGGGTGGTCAACCAGGACGGGCATGCCCTGCAGGGTCCGACCGGTCAGGATCTGAGTTTCCTCAAGTACGACCTGGATGTTCAACCGGGGCAGACTGTCGACACCTTGATGGAGTGGCACTCGGAGTACGACGCGGTGACCAAGCCGATCCCGACCCAGATTCCCACCATCACCGATCAACTCCTGGTCGGCACCGACACCTGGTTCTCCGAATCCGGTTATCTCGGAACGAAGAACCCCGTTCCCAGCTACCTGACCAACAACAACGAGTGCGGCGAGTACTACCACATCGCCCATAGTCACGCCCTCCAGCAAGCCACGAACTACGGCGCGACGTTCGGCGGCATGATGACGCTCTTCCGCATCGACCCGCCCGCCGGCTGCACGAGCTGAGGCCATGATGATGAATCGAGAAGGATCCATGATTCGAACGAGATTCGCCGGCCGGGTGGGTCGGATCGCCACCGCCTCGGTCATCCTGAGCACGGCGCTGGCCGGGCTGGCCACACCGGCTGCGGCCGGCACCCGAGCCTCGGCCGGGCGACCGGCGACGATCCGGTTGGCCGCGGCGGCCGGCACGCCGACCGCGGTCGGCCGGCTGGCGGTGTCGGCGTGTGCCGGCGGCGCCGCGGCGCAGTGTGACCTGTACGCCAAGCCGGGCAGCACCCAGATGCCGGGGGCGCTCACGAGCTTGCCGATCTGGGGCTTCGCCACAAACGCCACCGATCCGGTCACCGCGCCCGGACCCGCCCTGGTTGTCCGCCAGGGCCAGCCGGTCAGCATCACGCTGCACAACGGCCTGGCCGGCGCCATGTCCTTGGCCTTTCCGGGACAGCAGAACGTCAACGGAGGCACGGGCGACGACCGGGCCGGAGCCGCCCCCAACGGCACTGCGACCTATACCTTCACGGCCGGTCGCCCGGGCACCTTCCTCTACGAGGCCGGCCACACCGGCGACGGTGCTCGTCAGGTCGCGATGGGCCTGGCCGGAGCCCTGGTGGTACTGCCCGGCGACGGTACCGGCTACGGCAGCGCCGCCACCGGTTACGACGACGATGCCTTGATGGTGCTCAGCGAACTCGATCCGGCGTTGAACACCGCCGCCGATCCGCGCACCTTCGACATGCGTAACTTCAGGCCGACCTATCGGCTGGTCAACGGTCATCCGTTCCCGTCGGCGACCACGTCCATCGCCACCGACTCCGGACACAAGGTACTGGTCCGCTACGTCGACGTCGGCAGCCGCTCGCATTCGATGACTGCGCTGGGCGCCGCTCAGGTCGAGGTGGCCCAGGACGGGCACCCGATGCCGTTTCCGCTGACCCAGACGGTGGAAGCGGTTCAACCGGGACAGTCCCTCGATGCCATCGTGACGATGCCGACGGTGTCCACCTCACCGCAGTCGGCGACCAAGGTCGCCCTGTTCGAGGCGAACGGAGATCTCGACAATGCCAGCGCGTCGACCACGGATACACCGCCACAGGTGGCCTTCGGTGGCCTGCTCGCCTTTCTCGACACCAACATCGCGCCCGATCTGAGCCACGATGTGGTCGGACCGACGGCAAAGTCGATCACGGCCAGCCCGAACCCGTCCAACGCCCTGGCCGATGTGACGGTGACCGCGACGATCAGCGACGCGAGCACCGGGGCCAGTCCCGTCACCGCGGCCGAGTACGTCATCGATGACACGGCGACAAATCCGGTCGCCCCGTCGACCGGCGTTCCGATGACACTGGCCACCCCGAACCAGGTCACCAGCTCTGCCACCGGCACCATTCCGGCGTCGGTCCTGTCCGCGCCCACCTTCCAAGCCGGCAAGCACATCGTCTACGTCCGGGGCAAGGACTCGGTGGGCAACTGGGGACTGGTCGGCTCAGTGGTACTGAACGTGCCCAAGGCCGGCCCAGCGACCACGTACGGCTCGGTCACGCCGGCGATCACCAATGCCTCGGCGCCGATCGACATCTCGGCCACCGGCGACGACAGCGTGGCCGGCGGCACCGTGATCGCGGCGGAGTACTTCCTGGACAGCCCACCGGCCAGCACGGACAACGGCCACGGCACGAGCATGACGATCAATCGGGCCGCGTCCGTGGTCTCGGTCGACGCCACCCTCGATCCGACCGCGACCGGCGCGCCGGTGCTGACCGAAGGCACCCACCACATCTATGTCCACGTGAAGGACGACCTCAGCGGCACCGGGCTGTGGGGTCCGGTCGCAGACATCCCGCTCATCGTCGACCGGACCGGACCGAGCACGCTCGGTTCGGCGATCAGCCCGCCGGCCACCAACGGCGTCCAGGCCGACCCGAGTAACCCGGGCTACCTGCAGGTGACGGCCGACATCGCCGATCAGGGCACCAGCCCGAACAACCTCGTCAACGCCGAGCTGTTCCTGAACACGGTCAAGGCCGGCGGGACCGGACTGCAGATGTTGCCGGTCGACGGCAAGCTCGACAGTCCGACCGAGAAGGTCTACGCCCTGATCCCGCTTTCGCAGATCCGGGCCTACAAGGACGGCACGGTAACGGTCTACGTGCACGGCCAGGACGCCGCCGGCAACTGGGGCGACGCCACCGCCAACGCCAGCACGCTGCTGGTCGACCGGGTGGCCCCGAAGCTCACCGGCCTGGCCGCCACCCTGGGTCCGATCGGCCAGCCCGGGGTCGCACTGACCTCGACCCTGGTCGAGACCAACAGCCTGTCCGCCGCCGAGCTCTGGACCGGCCGGACCGATCCGGGAGTGGGCAAGGCAACGCCGGCCACCCTGTCGGTGACCAACGGTCAGGTGACCGCCCAAGGGGCGCTACCGACGGCGCCCGGCGCGTACCAGTTCAACCTGCGGGTGCGGGACCAGGCCGGCAACTGGAGCAACGCGGTGTCGACGACGGTGTACGTGTTGGCCAGTTACCTTGAGAACACGGCCAATTGGTCGCGGGTGACCGGAGCGGCGTCGATCAGTCCCACCGCCGCACTGGCCAACCCGGACGAGGCGGCCAGTCACAACGGCCTGCTGGATGTGATCACGACCCAGGCGGCCGGCCGAACCGGTTACCTGACCGACAACACCCCGGTAGCGGCTGGTACCTACCACGCCCGGTTCCGGATGCAACTGGCCACCTTGAGCACCGCGGGTAACACCGGAAACGTGCTGACGCTCTTCGACACCCGGACGGCGAACAACGCCAACCAGGGCAGCGAGGTGTTCGCCGTACAGATGCGCACCAACGCCGGCCAGGCCCAGCTCAGGGCCGCCGTCGGCAGCAGCACGAGCGGTTGGCTCAACATCGGCGCTACCGCCCACACGGTGGCCGTCGACTGGCAGGCCGGCTCGCTCACCCTCACCGTCGACGGGGCGAACACCGTCCTCAGCACGACGTCGACGGCCAGGATCGAGGCGGCCCAGCTAGGGGTCAGCAATGCCATGGTCAGCAACAACACCGGGGCGACCGGGCGCGCGTACTTCGACAGTTTCTTCTCGGTCAGTACCGCGTGACATCGGCTGATCCGGGGTGGCGGATGGACGATCCGCCACCCCGGGTCAGTGCACTCTGCAGCATCGACGAGGGGGAAGCATGGCAACAATGACGCACGTTCTCGGCACGCCGAGACGGTTCGTGAAGACCTGGCCGACGTGGCTGTCGGTGGCAGCGGTCGTGCTGCTGGCCGCACTGATCGCGACCGGGGGCATCGCAGTCCGCCGCTCGCTGACCAGCAGCTCGGCTGACGAGTCGCACCGGGCGGTTCCGCAGAGCACCGCGATGGAAGGCCTGACCGGCGTCCGGTTCTCCCGGGTCAGTGTCGTCGCCGACGGCGGGCTCATCACGTTGTCCTATGTCGTGCTGGACAGCGAGAAGGCGACCGTGTTCCAGGCGAACACGGCGCACCCGCCGGTCCTCAGCAGTGAGTCCCGCAAGCTCAGCACCAGCAAGGTCGCCCTGATGAAACAAGGGCATTCCCTGCGTGCCGGGCAGACCTACTACCTGGTCTACGACAACTCGGCGGCCGCCGTCCGGCCCGGAGAGTCCGTCACGATCACCGATGGCGCGGTCGAGCTCGCGCACGTGCCGGTGTTGTGATGCGGCGACGGCGAGCTTCGATCCTGGCCGGGCTGGGCACACTCAGCGCCCTGGTCATCTTGGCCGCGGCCCCTCCGGCCGGGGCCCATGCCTACCTGGCGTCGAGCAACCCGGCCGACGGCGCGTCGCTCACGATCGCGCCGGCCCAGCTCCGACTCGGCTTCAGCGAATCGATCGTGCCAGGCGCGACCAGCCTTGATCTGCGGGACAGTCGCGGTACCCGGTATCCCATCAGCGGAGTGCGAATCGAGTCCAGCAGCCCGGACGGTGACACCGAGGAACCGGTAACCCTCTTCGCGACCTTGCCGAAACTGCCGCAGAGCGCGTATCGGCTGAGCTGGGCCACGCTGTCCAGCGACGACCTGCATCGCACCAGCGGAGTCATCGTGTTCGGGATCGGTGAGGCGGTCACCGCGGCCGGTACCCGCGAGCCTTGGCCGGCGCAGGACGAGCTGATGTTGCGGTGGCTGATGTTCTGCGGTATTGCCCTCGCCTTCGGTGGCCTGCTGGCGGTCCGGCTGCTCGCGCGACTCGGCGGACAGCACCGCACCGGTTATCGGCTCGCCGGTGCCTCGGCCTTGTCCGCAGCCGTGGCCGCAGCCGTCCTGCTTATCGTGCAAGGGCATTCCGTCGGGGTCGGGACCGTGCTGCGCGGACACTACGGTGATGGTTGGCTCACCCGCGAGACCGGGCTGCTGGTTTTCGCCTCGGCCTGCCTGGTCAGCTCGGGCCGCCCCGGGATCGGGCGCCGTTCGCTGTCCGTGCTGTACCCGGCAGCCATCGCCGCCATCGCGATCGGCTCGGCGCTGGTCGGTCACAGCGCGTTGCGTGGCCCGAGCTACGTGCTGGCCGACGCGCTCCACCTGGCCAGCACCGCCGCCTGGGTCGGTTGTCCGATCGTGCTGCTGCTGTGCTCACGCCGGACCTCGGCGCCGCAAGCGCGTCCGGCACTTACCGCGTTCGCCCGGCCGGCGGCCGCGCTGGTCGGGCTCACCGTGGTCAGCGGGATCTACCTGGCCAGCTCGGTCGTGGTATCGGTCGACGCCGCGATCGCAACCCGCTACGGCCGCGTTCTGCTCGTCAAGATCTGCCTTTTCGCCATCGTTGCGCTGCTCGGTCTGGTCAACTTCAGCTCGCTCCGCCGCCGGCCCGCGGCTCGGATACGGCGGACGGTCGGCGCTGAGGCCGTGGTCGCCGTGCTGGTACTCGGTCTGGCCGCAACCTTGACCAGCAGCGAACCTGCCCGCGAGCCGGGCTTCCTCCGCACCAGCCCGGTGAGTTCGACCAGCGCCGATCACACCGCCGCGGATCTCGAGGAGACCCTGTCGGTCCGGCCGAACCGGCCGGGCCAGAACCTGGTCGTGCTCGGCATCTTCGATCGGCGCCGGCCGGCACCGGGACAGATCAGCCAGGTAGTGGTCCAGGTCTTCAATGCCCGGGGCCAGATCGTCGCCCCCGTGGTCGCCGAGGCGCTGCCCGACCACACCTGGAGCGCCTCGGTCGAGCTGCCGGGTGCGGGGCCGGTGTCGGTCCGGGTCAGTGTCGATCGGGCCGGCCTGACGGCGGTGGACAGCGACTTCATCTGGGCCATCCAGCCACCGGCCAGTGCGGCCCGGCCGCGGTTGGTCTCGCAGGCTCCGATCCGTTCTTCCCTGCAATTGACGGCCATTCTGCTGCTCGCGACGCTGCTGCTACTGGCGGCCGCGGCCACGATCCGGTCCGCTCGCCGTCGCGACTCCGGCGCTGCGGCGCCGGCTGACGCTGCCGAACCACAGCGAACATTGGAGGTGATCGGATCCGGTTGACCGGCCGCTATCCCCTCGGCGGTCGCTGATCGGCCGG
>CAZZZW010000160.1:0-10047 GCA_964658795.1 Phormidium nigroviride PCC 7112 | reverse complement strand
CAGCGTTTCATCTCAAGGGTGTTTTCCTGCCCGATGAACAGGAGCGCGACGCCTGGATCGTCGACGGCCGGCTGACCTTCCAGGCCCACCAGGATGCCGAGACGATCAGTACGAGCGGCTGGGTGGTGCCCGGCTTCGTCGATGCGCATTGCCACATCGGGCTCAAGCCGGACGGCTGGGCGAACGAGGATGAACAGGTACAGCAAGCGATCCTCAATCGCGACGCCGGGGCGTTGCTGCTGCGTGACGCCGGCTCGCCGGTCGACACCCGGCACCTGCAGGATCACGTGGAGCTGCCGCGGCTGATCCGGGCGGCCCGGCACATCGCCCGGCCCCGGCGTTACATCCGTTACCTGGGCGTCGAGGTGGAGCCGGAGGATCTGGTCGCCGAGGTCGAGAAGCAGGCGCGCTTGGGCGACGGCTGGATCAAGCTTGCCGCCGATTGGATCGATCGCGAGGCCGGCGATCTGACCCCGACCTGGCCGGACGACGTGCTGAAACAGGCGATCGGACGTGCCCACGAGCTGGGTGTCCGGGTGGCCGCGCATGTCTTCGGTGAGGACGCACTGCCGGGTCTGATCGCCGCCGGCCTGGACTCCATCGAGCACGGCACCGGCCTGACCGACGACCTGCTCGCTGCGGTCGCGGCCCAGAAGATCGCCGTCGTGCCGACCCTGATCAACATCGACACGTTTCCTGAGATCGCCGATTCCGGGGCCGAGAAGTTCCCGAAGTACGCCCGCCACATGCGTCGGCTCTACGGCACGTCCTGGGACCGGATCCGGCGTGCGTACGAGGCCGGCATCCCGATCTACACCGGCACCGACGCCGGTGGTTCGCTGCTGCACGGCCGGATCCGCGACGAGATCACGGCCCTGGTGCAGGCCGGTATCCCGCAGGCCGAGGTGATCGGGCAGGCGTCCTGGCGGGGCCGGAACTGGCTCGGCTATCCCGGGCTGGAAGAAGGCGCGCCGGCGGACCTGGTGGTCTATCCGGCCGACCCTCGAATCGAGCTCGGCACGCTGTACGAGCCGAGCAGGATTGTGTTGCGTGGACGTGTCATCAGCTGATTTCCATCCGGCCGCGATCCGTCGGCGCCGCACGATCGCGGTCAAGGGCTGGTCGGTCGCGGTCGCCGTCTACCTGCTGGCCGTGTTCCATCGGACCTCGCTCGGCGTGGTCGGGTTGCAGGCCGCGTCCCGGTTCCACATCAGCCCGAGCCAGCTGTCGATCTTCGTGCTGCTGCAACTGGGCGTGTACGCCGCGATGCAGATTCCGACCGGCATCCTGGTCGACCGGTACGGCCCGCGTCGGCTGCTGGTCGTGGCCGCGCTGACCATGGGGCTGGCTCAGGCCTTGTTCGCCCTCGCCAGCAGTTACCCGTTGGCCCTGCTGGCCCGGGCCATCCTCGGCCTCGGTGATGCGCTCACCTTCGTCAGCGTTCTTCGTTTCGCGGCCGGGCAATTCGCGCCTCGGCGCTACCCGCTGATCGTGTCCATCACCAGCACCCTGGGCTCGGTCGGCAACGTGGTCGCGACGGTGCCGTTGACCGCCTCGCTGCACGCGGTGGGGTGGACGCCGACCTTTCTCGTCGCCGGTTCGCTGTCGGTGGTGGCCGGCGCGGCGGTGTTCCTGATCCTGCCCCGGGCGCCCAAACTGCCGGGTGGACCGGCCAATCGGGAAGAGTTCAGGGCGGCCCTGGGCCGGGTCGGGCTCCGGGTCCGAACCGCGTGGGGGCTGGCCGGGACCCGGGCCGGCTTCTGGACGCACTTCACCGCGATGAGCATGTCGGTCATGTTCGGGGTGCTCTGGGGCCAACCGTTCCTGGTGCAGAGCCAGGGCTTCAGCCGGGACGGGGCCAGCCAACTGCTGTTGATCAGCGTGCTGTTCGTGATCGTGATCAGTCCGATGGTCGGTCTGCTGATTGCCCGTTATCCGGCCAGCCGGGTGCCACTGGCCATCGGCAGTTGCCTGCTGACCGTGCTCGGTTGGTACCTGGTGCTGGGGTTGTTCGCCGGCCCGATTCCCCGTCCATTGCTGGTGATCATGGTGCTGTTGACCGCGACCGGAGCCCCGGTGTCGGGTATCGGATTCGCCCTGGCCCGGGACTACAACGGGCCGGCCATCATCGGTACCGCCACCGGTGTGGTCAACCTGGCCGGGTTCATCGCCGGCATCGCCTGCAGCCTGGCCGTCGGCGTCGCGCTCAGCGTGTCCGGTGGTACCGGGCGGGTGGACTACCGGTGGGCGTTCGCGATCGCGGCCGTCATCCAGGTGATCGGGCTGGTGCAGTTGATCCGGTGGTGGCTCTACGCCCGCCGGTCGTTGCTGCAGGCGTTGGCGCGGGGTGAGTCCACTCCGGTGCTGGTTGTCCGCCATCGGTGGGATCTCGGCTGAGTCCGGTTGTTTCGTCCGACTTTGCTACCCGCTACTGTGACGCCATGACTCAGCCAGGCAGCGTCGCCATCGTCGGAGGATACGTCGTTCCGATGGATGGAGAACCCATCGAGAATGCAACGGTGATCGTGACCGATGGCAAGATCAGCGCCGTCGGCACCAAGGTCAAGGTGCCCAAGGGCGTCGAGGTGGTGGACGCGACCGGCAAGTGGGTGCTGCCCGGTTTCGTCGACGCGCACGCGCACCTCGGGGTCTGGGAGGAAGGCGAGGGCTGGGCCGGTGACGACGTCAACGAGATGACCGATCCGGTCGGCGCCCGCCTGCGCGCCCTGGATGCGATCAACCCGGCCGATGAGGGATTCCGCGACGCGTTGTCCGGTGGCGTCACCTCGGCCGTGATCAAGCCCGGCAGCGGCAACCCGATCGGCGGCCAGACGGTGGCGATCAAGACGTGGGGTCGGATGGTCGACGAGATGATCATCAAGTCGCCGGCGTCGATGAAGAGCGCGCTGGGGGAGAACCCCAAGCGGGTGTACGGCACCAAGGACAAGACGCCCGCGACCCGGCTCGGGGTGGCCGCGGTGATCCGGGACGCGTTGCACAAGACCCAGGACTACATGGCCAAACGCGACGCCGCGGCCAAGAAGAAGGAGCCCTTCGACCGCGATCCGTCGCTGGAGGCGCTGTCGCTGGTGCTGTCCGGTGACCTGCCCTGGTGCCAGCACACCCACCGGGCCGACGACATCGCGACCGCGATCCGGTTGGCCGACGAGTTCGGTTATCGCCTGGTGATCAACCACGCCACCGAGGGATACCTGCTGGCCGACGTGATTGCCGAGCGCGGGATTCCGTGTGTGGTCGGCCCGATGTTCCATACCCGGTCCAAGGTCGAGGTCCGCAACCGCAACCTGGCCAACCCGGGCAAGCTGGCCAACGCCGGGGTGCTGGTCGCGCTGACCACCGATCACCCGGTGGTGGCCATCGACTTCCTGGTGCACCAGGCCACTTTCGCCTGGCGCGAAGGGATGGATCGTGACGATGCGCTGCGGGCGATCACCATCAACCCGGCCAGCATTCTCGGTTTCGACGACCGGGTCGGCTCCTTGACCAAGGGCAAGGACGGCGATGTGGTGATCTGGTCCGGTGATCCGCTCGATGTGATGCAACGGGCCGAGCAGGTGTTCATCGAGGGCCGCCCGGTGTACCGCTACGACAACGGCGCCCGGACGTTCACCAGCCCGTACCGCTCCAGCTGACCCGCCCGCACGAGTGGTCGGTCCGGCGACGGGTGATCAGGTGTAGCTGATCACCGGTGCCTTAACCGATCATTCGTCGAGGGGCCTAGCGCAGGCCGTTGGCCCGCACCACCTCGGCGTACCAGTGGCCGGAGTCCTTGACCGTCCGGGTCAGGGTCTCGTAGTCGATGTGAACCAGGCCGAAACGCTTGTCATAGCCCCAGGCCCACTCGAAGTTGTCCATCAGCGACCAGAGGTAGTAGCCGCGCACATCCGCCCCGGCCTGCATCGCGGTGTGCACCGCGGTCAGATGCGCATGCAGGTAATCGATCCGCGCAGTGTCATGCACCGAGCCGTCGACCTCGACCTGGTCAGGAAACGACGCGCCGTTCTCGGTCACGTACAACGGCACCTGCGGGTAGTCCCGGTGCAGGCGCAGCAGCAGATCGGTGAACGCCTCCGGCCGGATCGCCCAGCCCATCCCGGTGTGGGGCGGCGGCAGCGCGACGGAGAAGGCCAGGTCGGTACCGGGCCATTCCGATTCGGCCTGCTCCCGGTTCGGGTCGTTGTGCCAGCGGCTGGCGTCCCGACTGCGCAGTTCGTCGGTGGCCGCGGTGATCACCGTGGGGCTGTAGAAGTTCACGCCCAAGCTGTCGATCGGCACGTTGATCTCGGCCAGATCGCCGTCCTGCACGAACGCCCAGTCGGACAGGTGCTTGGTCTCGGTCAGCAGCTCCTGCGGGTACTCGCCCCGGAAGATCGGGTCGAGGAAGATCCGGTTGGCCAGTCGGTCCACGTGTTCGGCGGCAGCCTGGTCGGCCTCACTGTCGGTCGCCGGATACACCTGGGCGACGTTGAGCGTGATCGACAGCTCCGCCGACGTGAGCGAACGCATCGCCGTGACCGCCCGGCCGTGCGCCAGGTTCAGGTGATGGGCCGCGGCCAGGGCCTCGTGCCGGTCGGTGTGTCCAGGAGCATGGATGCCGGCCGCATGACCGAGGAAGGAGCTGCAGAACGGCTCGTTGAACGTGGTGATGCCGGGCACCCGATCGCCCACGGCGGCGGCCACCGCGATCGCGAACTCGACGAAACGATCAGCGGTTTCTCGATTGGTCCAGCCGCCTTCGTTCTGCAGCGCCTGCGGCAGGTCCCAGTGGTACAGGGTCAGCTGCGGGGTGATGCCGCGGTCCAGCAGCCCGTCCACCAGCCGGGCGTAGAAGTCCAGGCCGGCTTGGTTCACCGGGCCGGAGCCACCGGGGATGACCCGCGGCCAGGACACCGAGAACCGGTAGGCCGGCAGCCCGAGCGAGGCCATCAGATCCAGGTCGGCGTCCAACCGGTGGTAGTGGTCGCAGGCGATCTCGCCGGTGTCGCCGCCGGCGACCTTGCCTGGGGTCGCACTGAAGACGTCCCAGATGCTCGGCAGCCGGCCGTCGGCGTGCACGGCGCCCTCGATCTGGTAGGCGGCGGTGGCCGTTCCCCACAGGAATCCCGGGGGAAACTCAATTGCTGGACTGGTCATCCCTTGACTGCTCCTTGCATGATTCCGCCGACGATGTGCCTGCCCAGCAGGGCGAAGACCACGAGCACCGGGATGGTGCCGTAGAGGGTGCCGGCCATGATGATGGACTGTTGCGGGGCGTACCCGGTGGCCAGGCTCTGGAAGGAGACCTGGACGGTGGGGTTCTGCGAACTCAATGCGATGATCGGCCAGAAGAAGTCGTTCCACGCGGTCAGGAACGTCAACATCGCCAGGACGGTCATGGCCGGTCGCGCGGCCGGCACGATGATGGACAGGAAGATCCGGAATGTGCCGGCACCATCGACGAATCCGGCTTCGATCAGCTCGTCCGGCACGGCGCTGGAAATGTACTGGCGCATGAAGAACACGCCGAAGGCCGTGACCAGCGTCGGCAGGATCACCGCCGCGATGTGATCGGCCAGGCCCAGCTTGGCCATCAGCATGTAGAGCGGGATGATGCCCATCTGCATCGGCACCATCATGGTTCCGATGCACAGGCCCAGCAGCAGGTTGCGGCCGCGGAACCGCAGCTTGGCAAAGGCGAAACCGGCCAGGGTGCAGAACGCGACAGTGCCGGCGGTGATGCAGGTCGATACGATCAACGAGTTCAGCAGGCCCTTGTTCAACGGGGCCAACTCGAAGGCCTTGCGGATGTTGCCGAACAACGCGGTACTGGGCAGGAACGGCGGCGTCTTGCGGGCCAGTTCGGCGTTGGTGTGCGAGGCCATCACGATCGTGTAGTACAGCGGAAAGACCGACAGGACGGTCACGACGATCAGGGCCAGATAGGTCCCCACGCCGGCATGCATCGGCTTGCCGGCGGTGTGCTTTCGTCCAGATCCGGAAGGGGTTTTCTCGATCGCGGACGAGGCGGACACCGGACGTTCGACGGTGCTGGTCATCGGGTCACCTCCAACGTCGGCAGACTCGGCGTGGCCGGACTGGTGCCCACCTTGCGTTCGCGGCGACGGCTGAGCAGCAGGTTGATCCCGACCGCGAGCAGGATGATCAGGAACATCGTCCAGGCCGTGGCCGAGGCCAGTCCGAGCCGGTCGTTGGTCCAGCCCTGCTGGTACATGAGCAGGCCCAACGTCTGGTACTGGTAGGACGTACCGCCGTCGGGAATCCCGTTGTGGTAGAGCAAGGGCTCGCCGAACAGCTGCGAGGCACCGATGGTCGAGACCACGATGGTGAACAGGATCGTCGGTCGCAGTCCCGGGATCGTGACGTGCCGGAACTGCTGCCAGCGCGAGGCCCCGTCGATGGCGGCGGCCTCGTACAGCGAGGTGTCGATGGCCTGCATGCCGGCCAGATAGATGAGTGCGTTGTAGCCGGTCCAGCGCCAGGTCACGATCGCCGACACCGCTATCTGGGCGGGCCATTTCGAGCCCTGCCAGTCGACCCGGGGCAGGTGGACGGTGGTCAGGAACCAGTTGATGATGCCCAGGTCCTTGTCGAACAGCTGCAGGAAGATCACCGTGGCTGCGGCCAGGCTGGTCGCGTAGGGCATCAGCATGGCGACCCGGAAGAACGTCCGGCCACGGAGTTTGTAGTTCAGCAGATGGGCTATTCCCAAGGCCAGGCACAGCTGCGGGACGGTGGCGATGATCCCGATGGTGATGGTGTTGCGGAAGGCCCGCCAGAAGAACTGGTTGGTGAACAGGTTGCGGTAGTTGTCCAGCCCGACCCAGGTCTGCTGGTTGTAGGTGCTGAGCCGGACGTTGTGCAGTGACACCCACGCGGTGTCCAACCACGGGTAGAGGCTGAACGCGGCGAACAGCACGAAGAACGGGGCCACGTAGCCGTAGGCGGCCTTGCTGCCCGGGAGCGTGCGTCGTTTCCGCTTTGCGGGTAAGCCAACCGCGTGGGTGTCACTGATGGTGGTCATATCAGCCGGTGACCTGCTTGATCGCGCTCATCGCATCGCCGTAGGCCTTGTTCGGATCGGTGCCCTTGGTCTCGACGTTGGTGAGCTGGGTGGTGAAGGCCTGCTGGATCTGCGAGTCGTACAGGCCGATCGTCGGGATCTTCATCTTGTCGGCGATGTCGCCGTAGATCTGCCCGACCGGTGCGTTGGAGAAGTAGGCCGAGGTGGCGCCCTTCACCGACGGGTCGGCGGCGGCCTGGCTGTTGGACGGCCAGTGACCGCCCTGGGTCCACATGGTGACCTCTTGCTCCTTGTTGGTCAGCCATTCGACCAACTGTTCGGCGGCCTTCTGATGCTTGGACGCGGTCGGCACGCCGAGCCACGAACCGCCCCAGTTGGTTGCGCCACCGGGCAGCACCGGGGCCACGCTCCACTTGCCGGTGTTGGTGTCACCGGCCTGGCTCTGGATGTAGCCCATCATCCAGGTCGGGCAGGCGATGGTGGCGAACGCCCCGGAGGAGAACGCCTTGTTCCAGGCCGGGCTGAATTGCTGCAGGCCGGCGGTGATCTTGTCCTGGGCGGCCTCGGTCGAGTACTTCCAGGCGTTCTTCACACCGTCACTGTTGGCCACGTCGGGCTTGCCGGAGCTGTCGTTGTACGCCTCGTTGCCCTGGTAGACCGCGGTGGAGAAGATCGAACCGGCGCTGTCGACGAAGTTGCTGCCCTTGGGCTTGGTCGCCGACGATTCGTACTGCTTGCCGAAGGCGATGTAGTCGTCCCAGCTGGACCACTTGGTGGCCAGGGTGGTGCCGTCCGACGGCAGGCCCGCGGCCTTGAGCAGGTCCGGGCGGTAGCAGATCGCCTCCGGGCCGGTGTCGGTGCCCAGGCCGAGGGTCTTGCCGTCCGCGGTCGAGGCCTGCTTCCACTTCCAGTCGTAGAACGAGGATTTCAACGTGTTGGCCTCGGGTAACGAGGCAAAGTCGACGAACTGGCTGGCGTGGTTCTGCACCACGTCGGACACGAAACCGATCTCGATGCCCTGCACGTCGTCGAGCCCGCTGCCGGAGGCGAGGCGAGTCTTGAGCCGCGTCCAGTAGTCAGCCGACTGTTCGACGTCGTCCTCCTTGATGGTGACGTTCGGGTGCAGCTTCATGTACTGGTCGTACAGGCCGGCCTCCTTGAAGCCGAAGGTGCCGAACAGGCCGACGGTGAGCGTGACCTTGGCGTTCGGATCATCCGAAGCCGTCGAGCTTTTGCTCGACGAGCAAGCGGTGATCCCGATTGCCGCAATAGCCAGCGCGGCAGTGGCGCGCCATCGGGCGCGGATCGGACGGGGCATTGAATCCTCCAGCATGCTTGACATGGGTGGGCGGGTCGCCTTCAACGCGGTGTAGCGGGGGCGCTCCGGGCGAGACATGATGAGAGCGCTCTCACGACTGGGACGAAGAATGCTGGACGCGGACGGGTCGTGTCAAGGACTAGCGTCGAATTTGTTGTCGGCTCAGCGAAATCTCGCAGTAGCTTTACCGAAACGCTGTCAGGAACGGCAGATTCTCGATAGCGCTTACAGCACAAGCGGATTCCGGCGACTTGCGGTGGTGGCCGGCGAGTGATCGTCTGCACGACGAATGATCACTTGTAACTGATCACTGGTCACGCACCTGATCACTCGTGCGGCGAGGGAAGGACTGGGCTGGGCCGGCCGTCGGGCGAGGGAAGGGGCCTACGCCGTCTCTCGTTCTATGAGCTCGACCGGTAGCACCGTCTGCAGCGGGGCGTCGGCGCCGCCGATCCGCTGCAGCAACCGGCCGGCCATCGTGCGTCCCATCTCGGTGATCGGCTGTCGCACCGTCGTCAGTGCGGGATGGGCGAGCTGGGCGTCGCCGATGTCGTCGAAGCCCACCACGGCGACGTCGTCGAAGACCCGGCGTCCGGAGGCGACGATGGCTCGCATGGCCCCGATCGCGGTCAGGTCGGAGGCCGCGAAGACCGCATCCATCTCGGGCTCGTCGGCCAGCAGCTGGTTCATCGCGGCGTACCCGCTGGCGATGCTGAAGGTGCCATGTGCAACAAGGGAATTCTTGAGCGGGTGATCGGCCTGACGCAGCGCCTGCTGGTAGCCGAGCAGCCGATCCTGGCCGGCGCACATGTCCTGCGGACCGGTGATCGTCGCGACCCTGGACCGGCCCTTGCCGATCAGGTGCTCGGTGGCCATCGCCGCGCCACCGACATTGTCGGAGTCGACGAAGTACAAGGCGTTCGGTTCGATCAGCGGCCGCCCGCTGAGCACTGTCGGCACGTGATGCGTCTCGAGTTCCTGGGGGAGTTGGTCCCGTCCGTGCAGCGACAGCACCAGGACGCCGTCGACGTGCCCACCAGCGGCGTAGTGGATGAAGCGCCGGTGCTCGTCCTCGGTTGCGGCGACGGTGAACACCAACTGCAGACCGGCCTCGGCGATCACGCTCTGGGCGCCGCGCAGCATGCCGAGGAAGAACGGATCGGTGAACAGCCGGTCCTCGGTCTCGGCGACCAGGAACGCGACCGAATCACTGCGGCCGGTTACCAGCGCGCGGGCAGCTCGGTTGGGTGCGTAGGCGATCTCGTTGGCCGCACGTTCCACCGCCAGCCGGGCGTGCTCACTGACGTTGGTGGCGCCGCGCAGCACCCGGCTCGCCGTGGCTCGGGATACCCCGGCCCGGGCCGCGACCTCTTCGAGCGTGGGCTGCTGCCTACCCCCGGACGGAAAACCGCTCACCGCTGCAGTCTGGCATGGCCGATCCCATCACGAGCGTCAATCTCGTGCCGATAACGCTTCGGGTGCGCAGCGCATTCACATGGACACGCTCAGTTGGACGCAGGTATCGTCCGATGCAACCTGAATCTCACAAAGGTCTCACGTTGAAGAACCGTCTGCTGATTTCTGCCGTCACGCTGAGCCTGGCCGCCTCGGTCGTAACCGTTACCGGCGGCGCCGCCCAGGCCGCACCGCATTCGGGGGTACCGCATTCGAGCGCGGTGCCTTCGAG
>CAZZZW010000159.1:0-10061 GCA_964658795.1 Phormidium nigroviride PCC 7112 | reverse complement strand
CAGGCCTGCGGCGAACGGGTGCGGCCGTAACGCTCATACACGATCTGAGACGGGAACACCCTGCTCTCGATCAGCCGTAGCTCGAGATTTCGTTGCAGCAACGGGAAGTACGGTGTGCCGCCGCCGAGCAGGACGGGACAGCGGAACAGCCGGAAATCGTCGATCAGATCGAGTTCGATGGCCTCGGCGGCCAGGGTCGCGCCGCCGATCTCGACGTCTCGATCGGTGTCGGCCAGCACCTGCGCGACCTCCTCGGCGACCGAGCGCTCGGCCAGCCGGGCGTTGCCTTGCACCGCAGCGCTGGTCCGGCTGAAGACGACCTTGGGTAGCGCCGTCCACACCTGCGCGAACTCGACTTCGGCCTCGCTGTCGGGCAGGGCCGGGTCGGTCTCCCACACCAGCATGGTCTCGTAGAGGCGCCGGCCGCACAGGATCGCGCCGAGCTCCCGGACCCGGTCCAGGTGGAACTGGAAGAGCTCTGGACTCGGGACCGTCCAACCGATTCCGCCGTCCCGGTCGGTGATGTAGCCGTCGGCCGAGACGCTCATCGAGAAGATCAGCATCACGACACCGGCCGGTAGCGGGCCAGCAGATAGCCGCTGGGGGTGAGTTGGCTGTCGATCGCCTGCAGGGTCATGGCCGGGAGGTCGCCCAGCAGGCTTTGTCCGCTGCCGAGGACGGCCGGGGCGATCACCAGGCTGAGTTCGTCGACGAGTCCGGCAATCAGCAGCGTCCGGGCGATCGAGATGCTGGCGTGCACGCCGATGTCGCCGCCGTCCGTGGTCTTGAGCTTCCCGACGAAGTCGACCAGATCTCCGTCGATCACCGAGGAGTTGGCCCATTCGCGCTGCAGCGGCGCCGAGGTCGCGACGTACTTCTGAACGGCGTTGATGAAGGTTGCGAACGGCTCGATGTCGCTGGTCGGCCAGAAGCCGGACCACTCGTCATAGCTGCGGCGGCCGAGGATGACCGCGTCCTGGGTCGCGATCGCGTCAGCGCCGGCCCGATCCACCACGTCGTCCCAGGCGGTGAAGAACCGATCGGGATCCTCGGCCACTCCGTCGAGCGACACGAATGCGTACACAACCACCTTGCGCATGCTGGGCACCTCCGGTGCGGTCTCTAGTCTGGGTGAGCCTCGATCGCTGGATCAGTCCCGGGGATCGGTGAGGGCGCCGTAACTGTCCGGTCGCCGGGTGGTCAGGAACGGGAACAGGTCGAGCCAGTCACGGCGCTGGTCGAGGTCCAGATCGGCCACCAACACCGCCGGCTCGTCCCGCGGAGCCTGCACCAGGATGCGTCCGTACGGATCGCTGATGAAAGAACTGCCATAGAAAGTAAGTGAATTCTCGGTTCCGGTCCGGTTGATCGCCACCATGAACGTGCCGTTGGCGATGCCGTTACCGACGATCACCTGCTGCCACAGCGGCTGGGTGTCGAATTCCGGGTGGTCGGGTTCGGAGCCGATCGCGGTGGGGTAGACCAGCGCGTCGGCGCCGGCCAGGGAGTAGGCCCGGGCCAGTTCGGGAAACCACTGGTCCCAGCAGGTCGGGAAGCCGAAGCGGGCCGGCCCGAGATCGAGCACCGGATAGGCGTCGGGGGTGGCCGGCCCGGGACGGAAATACCTGTCCTCGTAGTAGCCGGCCGTGACCGGGATGTGCAGCTTGCGGGTTCGGGCCAGCAGCGTCCCATCCGGCGCGACGACGATGGCGGTGTTGAAACCGAGACCGTCTTCGGCCTCGCTGTGTTCGTAGAGCGAGGCGTGTACGGCAACGTTCAGGTCGGCGGCCAGCGTCGCGGCGAAGCGACGGGTCGGTCCGTCGTCGATGTCCTCGGCCAGGCCGCCGGGGGCTTCGGTGGGCTGGACGTCGGCGAAGTAGCGCGACAGCGTGAGCTCCTGGAAGCAGATCAGCTCGGCCCCCAGCTCGGCGGCGATCTGGGCGCCGGCTCGCAGGTGTTCGACGTGTTCGTCGGCGTCTGAATGCCAACGATGTTGCACCGCGCCGATCCGGAATGGGCGACGACCGGGCGGGTTGACCCGGGCCGGTGAGGTTCGGGTGCCGATGCTGGTGACCGTGAGCATGCCTGCATGGTGCCACGACCGGAAACATTGCCCTGTCATCATGGCGGCCATGGACGCCAGCGAACGGTCGATCGGGAGCCGCCGGATGCCGGCCGAATGGGAGGCGCACGCCCGGACCTGGATGGCGTTTCCGCCTTCGAACCCGACCTTCGGGGAGGAGGGTTCGGACAGTTTGACGCTCGCACGGATAGCGTGGACCGAGGTCGCCCGGGTGATCGCGGAGTACGAACCGGTGACGATGATCGCACAGGCCGGTGACGGTGCGCTGGCGGCTCGACTGGCCGGACCCACGGTCGAGATCGACGAACAGCCGCTGGACGATGCCTGGATGCGTGACATCGGGCCGAGCTTCACGATCGAGGTCGATGGCGGTCTGGGAGCGGTGGACTGGGTGTTCAACGGCTGGGGCGGCCAGGACGACTGGGCGGTCTGGGAATCCGACCGGTTGATCGGCGCGCACGTCGGCAGGGCGGCCGGGGCGTCGCTGCGATCGTCGTCGCTGGTGAACGAGGGCGGCGGCCTGCAGGTCGATGGAGCGGGGACGATTCTGCTGACCGAGACAGTGCAATGTGATCCGGGACGGAATCCGGACTGGACGCGCGCCCAGGTCGAGGCCGAAGTACACGCTCAGCTCGGAACCACCCGCGCGATCTGGTTGCCGCGAGGGTTGACCGGTGACTATGAGGAATACGGCACCCGTGGGCATGTCGATATCGTCGCGTGCTTCACTCCGACCGGGCTGGTGCTGGTGCACTCCCAGCTCGACCCGAGGCACCCGGACCACGCGGTGAGCCGGGACATCGCGGCGTTGCTGCGCGCGAGTACGGGTGCCCGGGGCCGACCGCTGGAGGTGGTCGAGTTGCCGGCGCCGACGGTGGGGGTGGCTGGGCGGATCGCGGATTACTCCTACGTCAATCACTATGTGGGTAATGGCTTCGTGCTGGTTGGATTGTTCGGCGATCCGGCCGACGAAGCTGCCGTCGAACTGCTGCGCCGGGCCTATCCCGGTCGCTCGGTTCGGACCGTGGACGGGCGGCCGTTGTTCGCGTTCGGTGGTGGGGTGCACTGCATTACGCAGCAGCAGCCGGCCATCGCTGCCCAGCGGTGAGTTGCGTCGGCTTGCCCTGGGCGTAGCGTGGCCAGGCGACGTTGTGGAGTGGCCGCGTTGATCGCCCGCGACCAAGGCTGCTGCTTCGCCGGCTGCGATCGACCACCGGACTGGTGCCACCACATCACCGCCTGAGCCGATCACGGCCCCACCGGCCTCGACAACCTCACCCTGCTCTGCGGCCACCACCACCGCACCTTCACCCACACGGGCTGGACCTGCCACACCCACCGACCAACAAGCTGACAACCAGCCATGTCCCAAAGCGAGAATCAGCCATGCCGAAAAGGTAAAAGCGAGGGGCGATCTGCCATCGCGGACAGCACCCGTGCCGGCGCGCTCACCCCGACCGCGTTGGCCTAGCTTCCGAGCACGCAGTCTCCGCAGACAGCAGTGCGGCTGCCAGCCGCCTGATAGATCAAGCAGCAACTGCGGCGCCGAAACCCTTCGCCAGCAGTCAAGCCGCCACCGTCGATCCGAGGGTCGGCGAGCACGAGGTCGGCAACCTGCCAGGCGGCAGAAGCCAAATCTGGCCGAGCCCGTGCAACTTGACGCGCGGCGCTGTTCGCACCGGAGGCAATATTGCCCCACAGAGCGGCTTCCGGAACCCGGTACCGAGAGGCGAAGACCGCGCTGAACTCCTCCACCACCGGTCCCGGCCAGTTCATCGCCGCTCCCGATGTGACGGACAGCGGGAACGCGCCGCCCAGATCGTCCTGCCACCACAGGTCAACCGGCTCCAGGCTGACCGGGCCGATACCCATCGCCGCCAGGGCCAATGCCGGCGCGAGGATTCGTGCCAGCACTCCCAGCTGCACCACCGAGCCGGCCACCCGGGCCGGCACCGGCTGCCCGCCAGCCTCGAGCGCCGTCCGGACGAACTCGACGCGAGCCTCAAGGGGGTCGAGTTCAGCCAGCAGATCTCGCAATGAACGCCACCGGCCGTGTGCCCGTTCGGTCGGGGAGTGGACGTCGGCGACAAAGAACCCGCCCAACGCCGCCAGCTCGCCGGGCCAATCCCGGCGAGCTCGCTGAACGTCGTTGCCGCTTATCCGACCGCCGCCGGCTCAGCGGGCTTGGGCGCGACCGCCTTCGGCGTCGGTCCGTTGACGAACCGCTCGACCAGCGCGCCGAACAGCAGTGCCACACCGGCCCAGATGATCAGCTGATCGAGCAGCGAGTACCAGCGGAACTTCCACAGCAGGTCGGCATCGAAGCCGGGGTACACGAGCTGACCGGGCGCGAAAGTCTTGCCGTCAAAGCTGATCGTCTGACCCAGGATGTTCACGATCGGCTGTGGAGTCTCGGTCGCAGCCCGGCCGAAGCCGAACTGATTCGCCTGCTCGACGTTGGCCGACAGGTGTCCCAGCGACGGCAACAACCCGATCAGCAAGCCGTAGCCGATGAAGAACACCACTGCGGCCAGCAGGATCGCCCGCAGCAGACCCATCCGCCCGGCCAGTTGGCGGGCCAGCAGCACCGCCAGTCCCAGCAGGACCAACGAACCGACCACGCTGATCAGATACAGCCGCCCGCGGTCCCCAACCGTGAAGTCGTGACCGACCGCCGGCGGGTTGGCCGGGTACTTGACGAACGGCAGTACGTAGATGCCGAGGAAGCCGAAACCGGCGATCTGCCAGACCAGGGTCTGCGGCCGGACACCGAACCGCCCGTGCAACACCACGTAGGCGACCGCAACCAACGCACCCATCGCGGTGGCGAATCCGACGATGCCGGTGGCGAGACCGACCGTCGACTGGACGTGTCGACTGAAGATCTCCGGACCTTCGGGATCGGTGGCCCGACCGACGGCAGAGTTGAGCTTGTCCAGGATCTCGCTACGGCCGGACTCGTAGTCGATGGCCTGGTTGATCAAGGGTTCGGCGAAGACACGGGCAAACACGAAGCCCAGCAGGCCGGCGATGAGACCGGCGAGGGCTCCGCGCCCGATGACGCGGATCTCCATGAAATGGCGTCAGTGGCAGGGGAAGCCGAGGAAATGCCGCGAGTCGTGGACCCACTCGTGCACGACCAGCGTCTTGCCGAAGACCGAGGTCATACCCTCGTCAAGGCCGATGAAGTAGTACGCCAGCAGCGCGATGAACGCGGTCAGGCCGAGCAGCACGATCACGCGTCCCTTGGACAACGCCTCCGGCGAAACGCCGACCCGGGTACCGGACGGAACAGAAATGCTCGTCATGAAACAGCCTCCTTCGGGGATTGTGCGTCCCCACTAGTGGATGGGCATCGTGACGGCGAAGTGTCTGACTCACCTGGGCTACCAGGCTCACAGTGGCGCAACCGTGCCGGATTCACACCGGCTTCCTCGCGCCATCACGCGGAACTCAGCCTAGAGGGTGCGGTCGGACAGGGTCAACGTGACCTGGTCGCCACTCGATATCGCGGGGGCTCAGCGATCCGTGGTCAGATCGGCATCGTTAGGCTTCGGCGCGTGCACAGTTCGGCTCGGCAACGGCTCATCGCGGCTGGATTGTTGCTCGGTAGCGCGCTCGACCGGCTGATCCCGGACCCACGGCGGGGGCATCCGGTCGCGATCTTCGGCGCCGGTGCGACGGTCCTCGAGCGGGCGGTCTATCGCGATCGTCGCCGGAACGGGATCGCGTACGTGGCCGTTCTGGCCGGGGGCGCCGCCGTCCTCGGCCGGATCGGATCGAGATTACCTCGTACTCCGCTGCTTATTCTGGCAACTACTAGCACCTGGGCCGTGCTCGGGGGCCGGTCTCTGGCGGCCGAGGCCACGGCGGTGCAGCAGCACCTCGACCGTGCAGACCTGCCTGCGGCCCGGCAACGGTTGACCCATCTGGTCGGACGTCGGACGGCTGACCTGGACGAGGCCGAGATCGCGCGGGCGGTGATCGAGTCGGTGGCTGAGAACACCAGCGATGCCGTGGTCGGCCCACTGTTCTGGGGGGCCGCCGCCGGGCTGCCTGGCCTGCTGGCCTATCGGGCCATCAACACCCTGGATGCGATGGTCGGGCACCACAGCGCCCGCTACGAGCACTTCGGCTGGGCCTCGGCCCGGACCGACGATGTCGTCAACTACCTGCCGGCCCGGTTGACCGCGCTGCTGGCCGCCCTGCTGTCCGGTCAGCCCCGCGCCGTGCTGCGCGTGGTGCGGCGGGACGGTCGACGGCATCCGAGCCCGAACAGCGGCATGGCCGAATCGGCCTTCGCCGCCGCGCTCGACATCGCGCTCGGGGGAGTCAACGACTACGGCAGCCGGATCGAGGAACGTCCGATTCTCAATGCCGAATCTCGATCGGCGACGTCCTCCGACATCGCCGCCGCCGCGCGACTGAGCCGGCGGGTGGCGCTGGTCGCGGCCATCGTCTGCGCGGCGCCCGGTCTGCTACGACGGGCTCGACGATGAAGGGCGCGCTGCTGGTCGCCGGCACCACCTCCGACGCCGGCAAGAGTGTGGTGACCGCCGGTCTGTGCCGGTGGTTGGCGCGGCAGGGCGTCCGGGTGGCACCGTTCAAGGCCCAGAACATGGCGCTCAACTCGGCCGTGACGATCGACGGCGCCGAGATTGGCCGGGCCCAGGCGATGCAGGCCGCGGCCGCCGGCATCGAACCCGAAGCGCTGATGAACCCGGTGCTGCTGAAGCCCGGCAGCGACACCCATAGCCAGGTCGTGCTGCTCGGCCAGCCGATCGCCGAGGTCGGCGCGCTGGACTACCGAGAGCTGAAACCACGGCTGGAATCGGTGGTGCAGGACAGCCTGGCCCAACTGCGCAGCCGGTTCGACGTCGTCATCTGCGAGGGCGCCGGCAGCCCGGCCGAGATCAATCTGCGCGACCGCGACATCACCAACATGGGACTGGCCCGCGCCGCCGGCCTGCCGGTCATCCTCGTCGGCGATATCGACCGCGGTGGACTTTTTGCCGCGCTGTACGGCACATTGGCCGTGCTCGAACCCGATGATCAACGATTGCTGGCCGGCTATGTGATCAACAAGTTCCGGGGCGACCAGCGGCTGCTCGACCCGGGAATCGACATGCTGACCCGGCTGACCGGCCGGCCGACGTATGGGGTATTGCCCTGGCAACGCGACCTCTGGCTGGACGCCGAGGACTCCCTCGACCTGGACTCCCGGCCGCGGACGGCGCTACCGCCGATCGGCCGGGAAACGTTGCGGATCGCGGTCGTCCGGCTGCCGCGGCTGTCCAACGTGACCGATGTCGACCCGCTGTCGGCCGAACCCGGGGTGGTCCTCACCCTGGCCACCGAACCGGCCCAGTTGCAGGACGTGGACCTGGTGATCCTGCCTGGCACCCGGGCCACCGTGAGCGACCTGAACTGGCTGCGATCGTCGGGGCTGGCCGCCGAGATCGAAGCTCGGGCCGCCGGCGGCAAACCGGTGCTGGGCATCTGCGGTGGCCATCAGATGCTGGCCCGGACGATCTCGGATGAGGTGGAAAGCAAAGCCGGTTCGGTCCCGGGCCTGGCGCTGTTGCCGACCACGGTGCGCTTCGATCGGCGGAAGACGCTGGCCCGCCCGACCGGCTCGGCGCTGGGCCAACCGGTGCACGGCTACGAGATCCACCATGGCGTGGTGACGGTGGACGGCGGCGAGAGCTTCCTCGACGGCTGCCAGGTCGGCCCGGTGCGGGGCACCACCTGGCACGGCATCTTCGACAACGACGAGTTCCGCCGGGCATTCCTCAAGGATCTGGCGGCCCAGACCGGCCGGGCCTTCGAACCGGCTCCGGACGTGAACTTCGCGGCCGTCCGCGAACGGCGGTTCGACCTGCTGGCCGATCTGATCGATCGACACCTCGATACCGACGCGCTGCTCGACCTGGTGCAGCGTGGCGCGCCCGATCTGCCCACGATCAGCAGCACATTGAGCTGACAACCCCAGCCAGCGGCAACGCTCAGCGGTCCTCCAGATCACCCTCGGTCTCGAGGTACACCTGGCGCAACATGTCCAACGTCTCCGGGTCGGGGGAGTCCCACAGCTTGCGCTCGGCCGCCTCGAGCAGGCGCTCGGCGATCCCGTGCAGGGCCCAGGGATTCGACCGGTTGAAGAACTCCCGGGTGTCGGCGTCGCGCACGTAGGTGTCGGACAACTTCTCATACATCCAGTCCTCGACCACGCCGGCGGTGGCGTCGTAGCCGAACAGGTAATCCACCGTCGCCGCCAGCTCGAACGCACCCTTGTAGCCATGGCGCTTCATCGCCTCGACCCAGCGCGGGTTGACCACCCGAGCCCGGAACACCCGCGCGGTCTCCTCCGACAGCGATCGGGTGCGGACCGTGTCCGGCCGGGTCGAATCGCCGATGTAGGCCTTGGGGGCGCGCCCGGTCAGCGACCGGACGGTGGCGATCATGCCGCCGTGGTACTGGAAATAGTCATCGGAGTCGGCGATGTCGTGTTCCAGGGTGTCGGTGTTGTGGGCGGCGACGGCGATCCGGCCGTAGGCCGTCTCCATGTCCGATCGGGCCTCCCGGCCATCGAGCCCGCGACCATAGGCGAAGCCGCCCCAAGCCGCGTACACCTCGGCCAGGTCGGCGTCGTCGCGCCAGTTGCGGGCGTCGATCAACGGCAGCAACCCGGCCCCGTAGGCCCCGGGCTTGGAACCGAAGATCCGGGTGGTGGCCCGGCGCTCGTCCCCGTGCTGGGCCAGATCGGCCTGGGCGTGCGCCCGGACGAAGTTCTGCTCATCCGGTTCGTCCAGCCCGGCCACCAACTGCACGGCGTCGTCCAACATCGACACCACGTGCGGGAAGGCATCGCGGAAGAATCCACTGATCCGCACGGTCACATCGATACGCGGCCGGTCCAGCTCGGCCAGGCCGATCGGCTCCAGGGCGCTGACCCGGCGCGAGGCCTCGTCCCAGATCGGCCGGACGCCGAGCAGCGCCAGGACCTCGGCCACGTCGTCACCGCTGGTCCGCATCGCCGCCGTGCCCCAGACCGAAAGGCCGACCGAATCGGGGTAGCTGCCGGTGTCGGCCAGGTAACGCTCGAGCAGCGAGTCGGCCATCGCCTGGCCGGTTTCCCACGCCAGCCGGGACGGCACCGCGCGGGGGTCGACGGAGTAGAAGTTGCGGCCGGTCGGCAGCACATTCACCAGCCCGCGTAGGGGCGAACCGCTCGGACCGGCCGGGATGTAACCACCATCCAGGGCGTGCAGCACCCGGCTGATCTCATCCGACGTGCCGGCGAGCCGGGGGACCACCTCGGTGGCCGCGAACCGCAACACCCGCTGCACCGGTTCGGGCTGATCGGCCGGAACCGCGGCCGGATCCCAGCCGGCCGCCTCCATCGCCTCGACCAGCGCGCGGGCCTGGGCCTCGACCGCGTCGGCGGCTCCGCGTTCATCTGACCGCTCGACGTAGCCGAGAGCCTCGCGCAGACCGGGCAACGCCTCGGCCTCGCCGGCCCACATCTGCCGGGCGCGCAGGATCGCCAGCACCAGGTCGACCCGGCCACTGCCGGTCGGCGCCGTCCCGAGGATGTGCAAGCCGTCGCGGATCTGGGCGTCCTTGATCTCGCACAGCCAGCCGTCGATTTGCAGAATCAGGTCATCGAAGGCTGAAGAGTCCGTGTCGTGTGGTCGATCGGCCAGGCCCAGGTCGTGATCGAGCTTGGCGGCCTGGATCAACGTCCAGATCTGGGCCCGGATGGCCGGCAACTTGGCCGGGTCCAGGGCCGCGATCTGGGCGTGTTCGTCGAGCAATTGTTCGAGCCGGGCGATGTCGCCGTAGCTCTCGGCCCGGGCCATCGGCGGGATCAGGTGATCGACCAGGGTCGCGTGCACCCGGCGCTTGGCCTGGGTGCCCTCGCCCGGATCGTTGACCAGGAACGGGTAGACCAGCGGGATGTCGCCGATGGCGGCGTCGG
>CAZZZW010000158.1:8316-10070 GCA_964658795.1 Phormidium nigroviride PCC 7112 | reverse complement strand
CGCCCAGCTCGCCGACCTGCGAGCCAGGGCCGACGGCGCCGACGGCGTGTTCCTGGCCGATATGCCGGCTGCGGCTCAGCTCACCCGGGTCTATGACGAGTACCTGGCCGTGCTCGCCGATGAGGCCGAGCCGGACTACTACGCCGTCGGCCTGGTCGGGCCGCGTAATCGGGTGGACAAGCTGGTGAAACGCCTCGAACTCTTGCCCTGACTGCCACGTGGTTGGCAGCCGGATTCTCCACCGATAGGGTAGGAATATGACCTGGTGCCGGCGCGCGGTAGATCTGCTGCGCACCGCCAGCGCGCTCTGTCCGCGCTGACCCGCGACCTCAACGCTGATTCGCGTTGTCAAACCGGCCTATTCCGCTCTAACCTCTCTTTTGGAGTGCCTTCGATGAGTGCTTCCTGGTCCTTCGAGACCCGCCAGATCCATGCCGGGCAGCTGCCCGACGACGTGACTCATGCTCGAGCCCTGCCGATCTACCAGACCACGTCCTACACCTTCAACAGCAGTGAACATGCCGCGAATCTGTTCGCACTGAAGGAATTCGGCAATATCTACACCCGGATCATGAACCCGACGCAGGCCGCTGTGGAGGACCGGATCGCCTCGCTCGAGGGTGGCGTCGGCGCCCTGCTGACCGCCAGCGGTCAGGCTGCCGAGACCTTGGCCCTGCTCAACCTGGCCGAGTCCGGCGACCACATCGTCTCCAGCGCCCGGCTCTACGGGGGTACCTACAACCTGTTCCATCACACGTTCAAGAAGCTGGGCATCGAGGTCAGCTTCGTGGCCGACCCGGACGATGCAGAGCAGTGGCGCGCGGCCGTTCGGCCCAACACCAAGGCATTCTTCGCCGAGACGATCTCCAACCCGCAGATCGACATCCTCGACATCGAGACCGTGGCCGGCATCGCGCACGAGGCCGGCGTGCCACTGGTCGTGGACAACACCATCGCCACGCCCTACCTGATCCGGCCGTTCGAGCACGGCGCCGACATCGTGGTGCATTCGGCCACCAAGTACCTGGGTGGACACGGCAATGCGGTCGCCGGCGTCATCGTCGACTCGGGCACCTTCGACTATGCGGCCGACCCGGCCAAGTTCCCTGGCTTCAACGAGCCCGATCCGTCCTACAACGGCCTGGTGTTCGCTCGTGACCTCGGGGTCGGCTCACCGCTCGGGGCCAACCTGGCCTTCATCCTCAAGGCCCGGGTGCAACTGTTGCGCGACCTTGGCGCGGCCACCTCGCCGTTCAACGCCTTCCTGATCGCCCAGGGCATCGAGACGCTCAGCCTGCGGGTCGAGCGACACGTGCAGAACGCCCAGGCGGTGGCCGAGTGGCTTGCGGGTCGTGATGAGGTTCTGTCCGTGAACTACGCCGGATTGCCGTCCAGCAAGTGGCACGAGCGGGCGGCGAAGTACGCCCCGCTGGGCGTCGGCGGCGTGCTGGCCTTCGAGATCGACGGCGGGGTCGAGGCGGGTCGCCGGTTCGTCGAGGCGTTGGAGCTGCACAGTCATGTGGCCAATATCGGTGACGTCCGCAGTCTGGTGATCCACCCGGCCTCGACGACCCATTCCCAGCTGTCTCCGGACGAACAGCTGTCCACCGGGGTCACTCCGGGTCTCGTGCGGTTGGCCGTCGGGCTGGAGAACATCAACGACATCCTGGCCGATCTGGAGGCCGGCTTCCGCGCCGCCAAGGGATGACGGGCCGCTCGGGAGTAACGGGCCTCTGGGCATGACGCAGCGTCGT
>CAZZZW010000158.1:0-8306 GCA_964658795.1 Phormidium nigroviride PCC 7112 | reverse complement strand
GAGCTCGGGGCCATCGGTCTCGAGCTCGGCGCTACCCTGCCCGCGGTGCGGGTGGCGTATGAGACCTGGGGCGTACCTCGTTATGTCGATGGCCGAATCGCGAACGCAGTACTGATCGAGCATGCGCTGACCGGAGACGCCCACGTGTCCGGCCCGACCGGGCCGGACCAGCCCACGCCCGGCTGGTGGAACGGCTTGATCGGGCCGGGGCGAACGGTGGACCCGCAAGACTGGTTCGTGGTCGCCAGCAACGTCCTCGGTGGGTGCCGGGGAACCACCGGGCCCGGCACGCCGGCACCGGACGGTCGAGCCTGGGGGTCACGATTCCCGCGGATCACCATTCGGGATCAGGTGAAGGTCGAAGCCGCGTTGGCCGATCAGCTCGGCATAGATCGGTTCGTGGCTGTTCTCGGTGGCTCGATGGGCGGCATGCGGGTGCTCGAGTGGCTCGCCGGGTATCCGGGTCGGATCGCCGCGGGCCTGGTGCTGGCGACCGGTGCCGCGGTCACCGCCGACCAGCTCGGGACCCAGAGCACGCAGCTGACCGCTATCCGGTCCGACCCGAACTGGCGGGGCGGCGACTACTACCCGGGACCGGGGCCCGGGACCGGTCTGGGCCTGGCCCGGCGGATCGCCCACCTGACCTACCGGACCGACCTGGAACTGGAGTCCCGGTTCGGCCGCCGTCCCCAGGATGGCGAAGATCCCTTTCGGGACGGGCGATTCGCAGTCCAGTCCTACCTCGACCATCATGCCGACAAACTGGTCGGACGATTCGACGCCGGCAGCTACGTCGTTCTCACCGAGGCGATGAACAGCCACGATCTGGGCCGGGGCCGGGGCAGCGTTCGTTCAGCGTTGCAGCAGATCACCACTCCGATCGTGGTGGCCGCGATCGACTCGGACCGGCTCTACCCGGTCCGGCAGCTGGCCGAGATCGCCGAACAAGCACCTGGCTGTGCGCGCTACGAGGTCATCGAATCACCCTATGGGCACGATGGATTCCTGATCGAGATCGAGGCCGTTTCGAGACTGGTCGAGCAGACCCTCGCTTTGGCCCAGTCGGGGTCGTCGGTCCCGTCAGAGTGAGATTCGTGGCTCCGGTCCGGGCGCGGGCCTAACTGAGGTCGTGGTGCCGTTCGGCAACCCGACGCCGATGGAATCCTGCTGATTACGCCGACAGCTACGCCGACTCGGTCAAGAAGCTGATCGAGGCCAACGGCAAGGGCTCGGCGACGAAGCCGTCGGCGAAGCAGTCGGCCCGGGCACGTCAGCGTTGGCAGCGGATGTTGCGTCAGCAATAATCACTGAATGGCAGCTGAACCGCAGCAACCAGACCGCGAATCCACCGCACTGGCCCATGTCGCGTCCCGGTTGAAGGCGCAGTTCCCGCACATCGCGCCGGACGAGATCGAGGCGAGCGTGTTGGCCCAGCAGGAACAGCTGGCGGCCAGCCGAATCCGTGACTTCCTGCCGGTCCTGATCGAGCGTGCGGTCCGAGACGAACTCAACCAGCGCCGGCCCGATTGAGCCGGACCGACTCTCTCAGGCGAGCAGGACCGGCCGGTCCACCAGGCTGACGCTCACCCGTCGTCCGGCTGGCAGCTCACCGGCCCGATGAGACGGGACATCGACCAGAAGCTCGGCACCGTCGCCGCGCAGCACTCGAAGACGAGTCGTCGCACCGCGGAAGGTGGCCACCACGACGACGTCGTCGCCGGCCTCGTCGGGCGTAACGATCAAGGCTTCCGGCCGGACCAGTACCGTGACCGCCGTCCCGGCCGCCGGCACTTGCACTGCCGACAGCGACTGCCGTCCCACCCGCACCCGCGAGCCCGTTTCTGCCGTCCCGGAAAGGCTGTTCATGGTGCCGACGAATTCGGCCACGAACGCCGTGCTCGGCTTGTCGTAGAGCTCCGCCGGTGTGGCGCACTGCTCCAACCGGCCGTCCCGCATCACCGCGACCCGGTCGGCGATGGACAGCGCCTCTTCCTGGTCATGGGTCACGAACACGGTGGTCACCCCGAGTTCCAACTGGATGCGCCGAATCTCATCCCGCAATTGCTCCCGGACCTTGGCATCCAAGGCGGACAACGGCTCGTCGAGCAGCAAGGCCCGCGGTTGGATGGCCAGCGCCCGGGCCAAGGCCACTCGCTGCTGCTGGCCGCCGGATAGTTGGTGGGGAAACTTGGCCTGTTGCCCGGACAGCCCGACCAGATCGAGCAATTCTCCGGCTCGTCTTCGTCGCTCGCCGGTGTTCCGGCCGCGCAGCCTCAGCCCGAACGCGACATTGTCCTGCGCGGACATGGTCGGGAACAGGCTGTAGGACTGGAAGACCATCCCCATGTCCCGCTTGTGTACCGGCTGGGCCGAGACATCGCGACCGTCGACCAGAATCCGTCCACCGGAGGGTTCGTCGAAGCCGGCCAGCATCCGCAGCGCGGTGGTCTTACCGCAGCCGGACGGGCCCAGCAACGCCAGGAACTCACCCGGCGCGATCGAGAGGTTCAGCCCGTCCAAGGCGTTGGTGGTACCGAACACCTTGCACACGTCGGCATATTCGACTGAGGTTCCCGACTGTTGTTGCAGACTGGCGACGCTCATGTGGTGACCTTCCGGGCGGACGGATCGCGACCGGCGATCACGGTGAACACGATCAGAACGAGCCAGGTCAGCACCAGGCTCATCAGCGCGAGCGCGACCGACAGCTGACCGTCGTCGTTCTGGAACTGCAGCAGCCAGACCGGGAAGGTGACGTACTGCAGGATGCTGGCCATCGTGAACTCGCCGAGCACGAGCGCGAAGGACAGCACGGCGGCATTGAGCACCGCGGTGCGTAGCGTTGGCAGCACTACCCGCCAGACGACGGTCGGCCAGGACGCGCCGAGGTTTCGCGCCGCCTCGACCAGCGTGGTGATCGAGGATGCCCGCAGCCCGGCGTCGATCGATCGGAAGCTGAACGGAAGGACCAGCACGACGTACTCGAGCGCGAGCAGGAACGGTGGATGGCTGTTCAGCAATTGGTTGAACACCTGGCCGGTGACACTGTCCGCCGGTGCGTTGTTACCCCAGGCGATCACCTTGCTCACTCCCACCACGAGCACCACCGGCGGCACGACCAGCGGGAAGAGACAGAGCACTTCGAGCAGTGGTCGGACCCGCGGTAGCCGCAGGTGCACCAACAACATCGTCGGCACCATGAGGGCGACGGTGACGATCACGGTGACCACGGCCAACTCGAGCGACACGGCCAGCGCCGAACCGAAGCCCGGGGCGGACACCATATGGGTGTAGGCGTGCCAGCTGATTCCGGTCGTGCTGTGGATCGAGAACCAGAATGCCGCCAGCAGCGGGCCGAGGAAATAGATCGCCGCGACCACCAGGATGACGGCTCGCCCGATTCGCCACCGGGGACGGCGGGCCCGGCGGCGGCCCGGACCGGCCAGCGGGGTACCTATCGCAACCATCGGGTCGTCCTTCGTTGCATCGCCAGATACAGCAGCGTCAGTGGTACCACCACGATCACCATGTCCAGAGCCAGCGCGGCGCCGACATTCTCCTTGCCGGCCAGCACATTGCCCGACAGCACGGCGCCGATCTGCAGCGAGGTGAGGGAGAGCGTTCCGTTGGTCAGGGCCGCCGCGGTGGCGTAGGCGGAGAACGCCGCACAGAACAGCAGCGCTGCGGCTCCGAACACGTTCGGGGCCAGCACCGGGCCGGCCACATGCCGCCAGTACTGCCAGCGCGTGGCGCCGAGGTTGCGAGCGGCCTCCTGCCATTGCGGCTTGAGACCTTCTAGGGCCGGCGTGATGACGAGCACCATCAGCGGGACCAGGAAGTAGAGGTAGACGAACTCGACGCCGACGACGCTGTAGAGATCGAAGTGCAGGTCATCGCTGAGTGAAATACCCAGGTGATCGTCCAGAAAACTGGTGAGCACGCCGGCGTTGCCGATGGCGGCCACAAAGAGGAAGGCCAGTGGCAGGCCACCGAAGTTGGCCAGCACCGCACTCGCTGAAGAGACCAACCGGGGAAAGAATCCGCCGCGGCTGGTGACGATTGCCTGAGCCAGGACCAGGCCGAGCAGCGCCGCCAGGATCGCGTCGATCAGCGACACCTCGACGCTGTGCTCCAAACCGGTCAGGTAGGCCCCGTGTAGCGATTCACCCATGTTCGAGAGGGTGAACGAGCCCGAGGTCGACCGGAACGCGTTCCACAGCAGCACGCCGGTCGGGATCAGAAAGCACAGCAGGGTGTAGCCGAAGAACGGCAGCAGGCCCAGCCAGGCCCATCGGACCCGCTGGCCCGGCCGGACCACCGGCACGGAGGCAGTCGACGCCTCGGTGCCGGTGGTGATGGTGTCGGTGGTCATCTACTTGACCGAGCTGGCCCAGTCCTGGGTCAACAAGGTCTTGGCCGTGTTGGTCTGCGCGTCGGTCGGGAAGGTCGGGGCGCCGTCGACCGAGGGCAGCTTGGCCGCCAGACCAGCGTCAACGGTTTTGGCCGATTGCATCGCGGTGAACTCGGCCGGTCGGGCGTAGCCCTTGAGCAGACCGTTCTGGCCGTCGGTGCTGTACAGGTATTCCTCCCACAGCCGAGCCGCGGCTGGGTGCGGGGCATACTTGCTGATCGCCTGGGCGTAGTAGGCCGAGAACTTGCCGTCGGACGGGACGGCCACGGTGAAGGTGCGCCCCTTGGCCTTCAGCCCGTCGGCCTTGGCGGCGTTCAGATAGTCCCAGTCGAGCACGATCGGCGTCTCGCCGCTCTCGATGGTGGCTGCGGTGGCCTGGATCGGTACGTACACCCCGGCCTTCTTCAGCTTGCCGAAGAAGTCGAGACCGGGCTTGATGTTGTCGAAAGAGCCGCCGTTGGCCAGGGCCGAGGCCCACACCGCGGAGAACGCCGCGTTGGCCTTGGTCGGGTCGCCGTTCAAGGCGAGTTTGCCCTTGTAGGCCGGGTCGTTCAGCTCGGCGAAGGTAGTCGGGCACTTGCTGATCTTGCTGGTGTCGCACCCGATCGAGATGTAGCCGCCATAGTCGTTGTACCAATTTCCGCTGGAATCCTTCAGCGAATCCGGGATGTCGCTCCAGGTCGAGACCTTGTAAGGGGCATAGATACCGTCCTGGGTGCCACTGAGGGCGAACGCCTGGCCGACATCGACCACGTCCGGAGCGCGGTTCTGACCTTTGAGGGTCTTGATCGCGGTGACCTCGTCGGCCGAGGAGCCATCGGGGTTGGCGTCGGTGATCTTGATGCCGTACTTCTTGGTGAAGTTGTCCATCAGCTCGCCGTAATTTGCCCAATCTCGGGGCAACGTGATCACGTTCAACTGGCCTTCGGCCTTCGCGGCTGTGACCAGAGCGTCCATTCCGCCGAGGTCGGCAGCCGAGGTCGCGGTGGCCGCACTTTTACCGTTGCTGCCGGCGGGCGAGCTGTTGCTGGCCTTCTTGCTGCTGGCGCAGCCGGCCAGGGCGACGGCGGCGGCCAGGGCGCCGACACCGATCAGTACCCGGGCACGTCGGGATGAAGACATGTCGAACTCCTTCGAATTGCGTGATGGTCGATGCGGAATGTGCTTGTGCAGAGGCAAGATCAATCGATGAGGCCGGTCAGGACGTCGTCGGCCAGGCCGAAGGCGGTCGTCATCCCGATACCGGTGGTAACCGAGACGACCCGGGCTCGTGAGCTCGGTGATGCGATCAAGAAGGGCCGTTCGGCCGAGGCATACCGGCCTCGCCAGCGCTGCCGGACGACGAGGTGATCAACTCCGAATAGTCGAGCTGCCTGGCTCAGCACCTCGGCGTCGCGGCGCTCGTCGTTGAAAGCGTCTTGGGTCCGGGCGTAGGCGTGGGTGTCGCCGACGATCAGCTCGCCGTTCGGCGCCTGGGTGAACATCAGGTTCAGCCCCATCGACATGGCATCGGTGTGCTGCTGCTCGAGCCGAGCCCGCAGGCGGCGGCTGGACGGGCAGGCCAGGAATCCGTCGTATCGCAACAGCGAGAAGCCGGTGAGTACGGCCGGATCGATCACGGCGCCCAACGGACTGTCGACCCGCAGCATCTGCAGGTCGCAGCGAACCAGGCCATGTTCATCGGCTAGGTCAGGCAGAACGCGGTCGATGTCGTGGCCGACGCTGACCACCTGATTGGTGGCCGGCACGAAACCCCGGCTGGTCCGAAGCCCATCGGGCTCGAGTCCGAGCAGGCTTGTCCGCCAGTGGAACCGGACGCCCTGATCGGCCAGCCAGGTGGCGATGGCGGCCACCGCGCCTCGAGGATCCACCCGCAGGTCGGCCGGCAGCCAGGCCCCGCCGATGACTCCGGCGAGTCCGGGCACCTGTGCGCTCAGCGCGGGTGCGGTGAGCAGCTGTGCCTCACCATCGCGTCGAGCGGCGAATTCGGCCAACACCGCAAGCTCGTCCTCGGCCCGCGCGACCACCACGGTGCCGGTCTCGCGGATCCAGAACCCGGCCGCTTTGGCCAGCCGGAGCCAGGTGCCCCGGGAGCGGCGAGCGTAGTCGAGAATTTGCCCGTCCTGAGCGGTAAAACAGCCATGCCCGAAGTTCTGAACCGATGCCCCGACGGCGCGGTCGTCGCGGTCGATGACGGCGACCCGTAGGCCGCGTTCGACTGCCGCGACGGCATGGGCCAAGCCGACGATGCCCGCACCGACGATCGCCAGATCGACCTGCTCGCCACGTGCCGCACCTGTCATGACAAGTACCTTGACCTGTCGTCCACGATGGGGTCAAGCTGGTACGACAGGCGTCATGGAGTGTTCATTTGACGTTCATTGGCAAGGTAAAACCTGCAAATAGCGGCATTCGCGTGGTTGCCCTACCTGTATAGTCAGCTCTCGTGTCGCTTCCCCTGCATGAACAGGTGGCCGCCGAACTGCGCCGGTTGATCGCCGTCGGTGAATTGGCGGTGGGGGAGCCCGTACCGTCCGAGGCGCAGTTGTGTCAGCACTGGCAAAGTTCGCGTGGACCGATTCGTCAGGCGTTGACCACGCTTCGGGCCGAAGGCCTCATCGGCGGCGGCCGCGGCAAACCACCAGTGGTCAGGCGCCGTACGGTGAGCCAATCCTTCGATACCTTCGTGTCATTCTCGCGGTGGGCCGATTCGATCGGCCGGCATCCCGGACAGCACACGATCGAGATCGCGCTACGCCCGGCGACCGCCGAACTGGCTGACTTGCTCAACCTGGACGAGGGTGAGCAACTGGTGCAGGTGCTCCGGTTGCGCCTGCTGGATGACGAGCCGACGATGCTGGAGCGAACCAGTTTCATCAGTCGCTACGGTCGGTTGCTGCTCGATCACGACCTGGACTCTGGTTCGATCTATGGCCACCTGGTCGATCAAGGCCTGCGGATCGGCGTTGCACGGCACCTGATCGACGCCGTCGGCGCCGATGACGTCGCCAGCGAGTTGCTGGGGATCGACGCGGGCACACCGCTGCTTCGCGAACGCCGATTGGCCTATACCTCCGACGGAAACCCGTTCGAGTATTCCGAAGACTGCTACCGCCCGGACCTGGTGACCTTCACCATCGACAATCAGCCGCACGGACAACCTTCCCTTGGACGCAGCTGGAGCATGTCCGCGCAATGGCCGGACATCATGCCTATTGCAGAAGGACAAACCTCATGATCGAACTAGCTGTTCTCGACATTGCCGGCACGACGGTGGAGGAGCATTCGGCGGTGTACATCGCACTGCGCGAGGCCGTCGACGCCGCGGGCGGTGCACCAACGGACGCCGACATCGAGTCCTGGATGGGTGCCAGCAAACGCGAGGCGATCGTGGGCCTGCTCACCGACGGGGCCGGGACCGAACCGGCGCCAGAGTTGGTCGACCGCACGTTCGAGGACTTCCGTCGCCGATTGGCCGCGGCGTATGCGGCCGTACCGCCGACACCCATCACCGGAGTGCCCGAGGTGTTGGTCGCGTTGCGGAAACGTGGCATCAAGGTAGTACTGACCACGGGCTTCGATCGGGAGGTCACCGAGAACCTGCTGGCTGCTCTCGGCTGGGATTCGGCCGTTCTGGACGGGGTGATCTGCATCGATGACGTACCGCGGGGCCGGCCGGCGCCGTACATGATTTATCGAGCCATGCAGGCCGCGGGCGTCCTCGATGTGCGGTCCGTCTTGGTGGCCGGCGACACCGCTCGGGATCTGCAGGCCGGCACGAATGCCGGCGCTGGCCTCGTGATCGGCGTCCTCACCGGAGACGTGCCTCGGCAGCGGTTGGCCGAGCAGCCGCACACCCACATTCTGGACAGCCTGGCCGACTTGTTGCAGGAGC
>CAZZZW010000157.1:826-10146 GCA_964658795.1 Phormidium nigroviride PCC 7112 | reverse complement strand
CACCGAGAGCGTGCGGCCACCCGGCCGACCGCCGACCTCGACCCCGAGCCCGACCAGCACGGCACGGGCCTCGGGGTCCTCGGCCACTACCAGCTCGGCGGCCGCGGCTTCGGCCAGCAACCGGGATCGATTCGTCGGCGTAAGGAGAAATCGGATCAGGCGAGGTTCGGCCGGGCCGCGGGCGACGGCGACCACGAGTTCGGTGTCCGGGTCGGCCAGCGCAGCTGCGAATGCCCGGGGCAGGTCGGCGGCGGCCAGCGAGGCGTCGGTGGCGTAGGTGTCCGGACGCCGAACCCCCGAACGGCGGATCACCGCCGACGGACCGGGTTGCCAGGCCGAATTGCCCGTCGCGTCCAGGTTGATCGACTCCGCGCCGATCGACAGGGTGATTCGGATCGGGCCGGCCACTGCTGCGCCGGGCAGGTCCGCCCCGACCCCCAGGATGCAGGTGGCGCGGGCTGTCACGTGGGTTTCGGCCGTAATTTCCAGGGTCTTGGCGTGACTGGCCCGCAGGGCCGGGTCGCCGTGCGCGCTGAACCGGGCCAGCTCGGTCACGTGGTCCGGACCTGCGGCTCGCAGCGCACCGGGAAGTTCACCGACCGGGCGATGAAGCACAGCTCGTGGGCCCGCTCGTGCAGGGACTGGGCCAGCTCGGCCTGATCGGCGGCCGCCACCGTCACCACCGGGCGCAGCCGCACCGAGGTGAATTCCCCGCTACCGTCCCGATGCGTCTGCATCTCACCCTCGGCCTCGTCGACATAATCGGTGACCACGACACCGGCATCTGCGGCCAGGTGCAGGTAGGCCAGCAGGTGGCATTGGGACAGCGCGGCGACCACCAGTTCCTCCGGGTTCCACCGGGTCGGGTCGCCGTGGAAGGTGCGGTCGGCCGAGCCGGCCAGCATCGGCTTTCCCGTGGCGGTGACGGTGGAATCCCGGCTGTAGTCGCGGTAGCCGGAGGTGCCGGTGCCCAGGTTGCCGGTCCAGTCGAGCCGCAGCGAGTAGTGATGCACGGACCTGATCCTGCCAGGCCCAGAGCGGCCGGAACCGGGTCCGCCGCCGGCGTCACCCGACGAGCTCACCGTCGACACGACAGTGACTGCAGCTGGTTTGGCGGGCTTTACGTCCGCATTACCGTGTATGTCCCATTATGTGATCACCCCATAGGCCGCGAAAAGTGCGGTGTCTTGGGCTTCCACATCCCCCATCTGGAGGTCCGATGAAGTTCTCCACCAAGATCGCGACCGGCGTCGCCGCCGTCGCGCTTGCCTCGCTCAGCGCAGTCAGCGCTGCGTCGGCGAGCACCCCTACCGCGGTCCAGCCGTTCGCGGCCGGCAAGCACGCGATCCCCACCTGTTCCGGGCCCGTAGCCGGTCAGGCTCGCTGCTTCGCTCAGGCGCTGGCCAACGCGGGCCAGAACAAGCCGGCCCTGTCGGCCGGCCCGTCCGGTCTGAACCCGGCCGACATTCAGAGTGCCTACAAGCTGGCCGGCCTGAGTGGCGGCGGCCGGACCGTGGCCATCGTCGACGCCAACGACGACCCGAATGCCGAGTCCGATCTGGCGGTCTACCGTTCGCAGTTCGGCCTGCCGGCCTGCACCACCGCCAACGGTTGCTTCAAGAAGCTCAAGTCGGGCAATCCGCCGGCCGACGCCGGCTGGGCAACCGAGATCAGCCTGGACGTGGACATGGTCTCGGCGGCCTGCCCGAGTTGCCACATCCTGCTGGTGGAGGCGTCCAGCGCGTCGTTCTCGGCCTTGGCCACGGCCGAGAACCTGGCTGCCGCCCAGTCCGGCGTCGTCGCCATCAGCAACAGCTACGGCGGTAGCGACTCCTCCAACAGTTCGGCCTACACCCACTCGGGCATCGCGGTCGTGGCTTCCAGTGGTGACAACGGCTATGGCATCGAGTCGCCCGCCTCCTACACCAACGTCATCGGCGTCGGTGGCACCAGCCTGAAGAAGGCCAGCAATTCCCGCGGCTGGACCGAGACCGCGTGGAGCGGTGCCGGTAGCGGCTGCTCGACCATCAACGCCAAGCCGTCCTACCAGACCTCGGTGACCCAGTGCAGCAAGGACGCGGTTGCCGATGTCTCTGCGGTGGCTGACCCCAACACCGGCGTCTCGGTATACGACACCTACGGTGGCGGCGGCGGTTGGGCGGTCTACGGCGGCACCAGCGCCTCGTCGCCGATCATCGCCAGCGTGTACGCCCTGTCGGGCAACACCGCCGGTTTCCCGGGTTCCTACACCTGGTCGCACAGCTCGAGCCTGTTCGACGTGACCAGCGGCTCCAACGGCAGCTGCTCGCCGAGCATCTGGTGCCACGCCGGCGTCGGCTGGGACGGCCCGACCGGTCTGGGTACTCCGAACGGCACCGGTGCGTTCTAGACCGCTGCGCCCAAGCTCGGCCGACTGACACGCAGTTCCCAGTCATTACCGGCAGAGTGAGCTTTCCCCCGCCGATCCCTCGGTCGCCGACAGCGCGACCGGGGGATCGGTCTGTTCACCGGGTCGGGACCGTCGATGAGCCCATATAGGGTTGGCGCCGTGACCGAATCGTCCGCATCGGTGCTCGCGATCAGCGACGTGCACGTCGGCTACGCCGCCAACCGTGAGGTGCTGGCTCAGGTTCGCCCGCAGCACGACGGGGACTGGCTGATCGTGGCCGGAGACGTGGGTGAGCGGGCCGAGGACATCCTGGCCGCCCTGGCCGAGTTCGCCGCCCGGTTCGAGCGCGTCATCTGGTCGCCGGGTAACCATGAACTGTGGACGCATCCAGGCGACCCGCTGACCCTGCGCGGCGTCGAACGCTACGAACACCTGGTCGATGGCTGTCGGCAGCTCGGGGTGCTGACCCCGGAGGACGACTTCGCCGTGTGGCCGCATGGCGCCGAGCCGATCACGATCGCGCCGCTGTTCCTGCTCTACGACTACTCGTTCTTGCCGCCCGGGGTCGACAACCAGGCCGACGCGCTGGCCCTGGCCTACCGGACCGGGGTGGTCTGCACCGACGAGAAGTTCCTGCACCCGGACCCGTACCCGACGCGGGAGGCATGGTGTGCGGCCCGGCTGGACTACTCGCGGCAACGTCTCGACACGCTGGGCACGCCGACGGTGCTGATCAACCACTGGCCGTTGACCCGGCTGGCGACCGAGGTGTTGCGGTTTCCCCAATTCGCGCAGTGGTGCGGCACCACGGCCAGCGCCGATTGGCACATCCGCTACCGGGCCGCTGCGGTCGTCTACGGCCACCTGCACATCCCGCGGGTGACCTACGAGGACGGCGTCCGATTCGACGAGGTTTCACTGGGGTACCCCCGGGAATGGCAGCGTCGGGAACGGCGGCTGCCCTGGCCACGGCCGATCCTGCCGGCCCCGTGATCGAGGGTCTGGTGCCGGCCTCGGTACGGGCCGTGGACACCACGGGGGACGAGGGCATGGGTGAGCTGTTCCCGGAAGAGCTCGAGGTGATCTCGAACGCGGTCGCCAAACGCCGGGCCGAGTTCAGCACCGTCCGGTGGTGGGCCCGGCGGGCCCTGGCCGAACTCGGTGTCGATCCGGCGCCGATCCTGCCCGGTCTGCGCGGCGCCCCGGGCTGGCCCGCCGGTGTGGTCGGCAGCATGACGCACTGTGCCGGCTACCGGGCCGCGGTGGTGGCCCGGTCGAGCACCACGATCAGCCTGGGTATCGACGCCGAGCCGAACCGGCCACTGCCCGACGGTGTGCTCGGGGTCATCAGCCGGCCGGAGGAGCGGCAGCACCTGGCCGAGCTCCGACGCCGGCACCAGGGCCACTGGGACCGGCTGCTGTTCACCATCAAGGAATCGGTCTACAAGACCTGGTTCCCGCTGGCCGAGCGGTGGCTGGACTTCGCCGAGGCCTCGGTCCGGATCGAGCCGGCCACCGGAACGTTCCGGGCCGAGTTGCTGGTGCCGCCCCCGGACGGGACCGAACTGACCGCGTTCGCCGGTCGCTTCGCCCAGAACCAGGAATTGGTGGTCAGCGCGATCGTGCTGGAAAGATCCGCCGGCCAGGTGCAGTCATGATCGACGGACGGAGGCCGGACACATGTCACTCACGCTGTTCGCGGAAATGCCCCGGAAAACTATTCGCGCCGAGACTGGGCGCGCCGCAGGAGCACGATCAGTTCCTGTTGTGATTTCACCCCGAGTTTGGCGAAAACCGCCGACAGATGGTTTCGCACAGTGCTTTGGGCGAGGTACAGCTGCTTGGAGATGGCCGGCACTCGGTCGCCGGCCAGCAGCCGTGAAACGATCTGCATCTCCCGGCTGGTGAGCTCGGGCAGCACCGGTCGCAGGCCTGAACGGTAGGCGGTCAGCTCCCGGGCTGCGGCGGCGGAGGCGATGCCGTCCCCGAACCGGCGCAGCAGTTCGCGAAAGTCGGCCGGGGTACGGCGGTCGCTCACGAACTCCTGGGCCGGCTGGATCGCGAACGCGAAGGCCGGGGTCGGACTCAGTGGCAGCAGCACCAGCTGACACCGCACGCGGATGTGGTCGGGCCGCACCAATTTGCAGGCCAGGCTGACGCCGCTCTGGCTCGCGGTGGCCTGGGCCAGGCCGAACAGCAGCGCGGGCAGATCGTCCGGACTGATCAGCCCGAGGACCGAGCGGCCGAGCAGCTCCTCGGGCGGAAGGCCCATGACTTGTTCGACTTCCTCGCTCACCCGGTCCACGGCCAGCTGTCGTTCGACGCTGCCGATGATGGCCGGGGTGGGTGGTTCGTCGGAGTCGGCGGTCGGGGTACCGGCGCCGGCCTCGGACAACAGCACCAGTACCGGCGACGTGCCGTCCCGCTCGACGACGGCCCGGAACCACAGCTCCAACTCCACCTCCGGATCGCGCTGCAGCCGGCGGCGGGTCTGCAGTCCGTTGAGGTAGCCCTTGGCCATCAGCTCGACCGAGTCGCGGTCGGCCGGTCCGGTGAGCTCGGTCAGCCGTCGGCCCCGGATGTCTTGGTCGGGTGCGAGCAGGGTCACCGCGCTCGGGGTCGCGAGCAGGATCTGTTCGTCGGGAAGGCTGACCACCAGGACCGGCCGGGCTGAGGTCTCGATTATGTCGAACATCGGGTGTAGTGGTTGCCCCTCAGGACGATCTGCCTGACTTTGACAGCACAAACTGGCCACCCCCCGGCTATCGAAGATAACTCGATCAATGACTCGTCGGCTTCGAATGAGAAAGAGTTTTTCATGTTGATCGTGCAAATAAAAACACAAGAAAGATCATTGCGGACGAAACGTCGAAAGAGCCGTGATAGTCCGTCTATGTTTGAACCGCATCGTTAGCGCCGCGCTCGCGTTAATCTCGGGTGAACACAACGCCTCATGGCGGGGGGAGTTGCACGCATGGATACCGAGCATCTACCTGATGTGGAAGCACATTCCGCATCGACGTCCCGACTGGACGATAAAAAAGACCGCGTGGTCGGTTCTGGGCCACGGCGCGGCTGGACCGACAAGGTGGCCACCATCGGCACCACCTTCTCGGGTGAGGTCACCTTGTGGACCTCGGCTGCCCAAAGCATGTTCGGCTGGACCGAGCGGGAGGCGCGCGGGCGCCAGCTTCGAGACCTGGCTGACTGGGGTTTGACTGCAAACGATTTCGCGGAGTTTCTGTTCGTGGCCTCCGGGGGAGCCTGGACGCGCGAACTGCAGGTGACCAATCGGGACGGCCGGACGTTGGCGCTCCGGCTGACTGCGATGCTGGCGGCCGGCCCGGATGGTTCGGACGAGATCATCACGACGCTGCAGCGGCTCAGCAAGACCGGCGCCGATCAGCCGGATCCGGGTACCGAGCGACCGTTCCGGCTGATCGCCGAGCGCGGCAGCGACCTGGTCGTGATCTGCGATCGGGACATGGTCATCACCTACGCCGGCGCCTCGCTCAAGGAGGTGTACGGCTACCTCGGACGGGACGTCATCGGTACCCCGGGGTGGCAGTACGTGCATCCGCAGGAGGCGCCGCGACTGCTCCGGGAATGGGAGCTCGCCGTGGCCGGGCCGGGGGACCATCGAGAACTCGAACTCCGGATCCGCGATGCCGACGGTGCCTGGCGCTGGGTGCAGCTGAGGATCAGCAACCTGTTCGCCGATGTGGCGATCTCGGCGATGGTGCTCAACCTGCGCGACATCACCGACCAGCGCTGGATGGCCGATCGGATGGCGGCCAGTGAGCGAGCGCTGGCCGAACTGATGGACGCGGCGATGGAAGGCGTCTGGGTGCTGGACACCGACGGGCGGACGGTGATGGCCAATCACCGGCTGGCCGAGCTGCTCAAGATCGACTACACCCGGCTGTGTAGCGGTTCCATCTACGACTTCATCGATCCGGTGGCGGCCGAGTTCATCGAGCAGCGGCTCGGTCACCGGGCAGCCGGCGTGCGCGAGCAATACGAGTTCTCCTTCGTGCGCCGGGACGGCAGCCGTCGGTGGTTCCACGTCAGCGGGGTGCCGCGCTACGACCCGTCCGGGACCTTCATCGGCAGCATCGCGATGTGCACCGACATCACCGATCGCAAGCTGCTCGAGCGCGAGCTGGAGCGGCGCGGCCCGGCCGAGTTCGGAACCGGCGAGGCGGTGTCGCGACGAGCCGAGGACGGCGACGGGGTCACCCGGCCGGCGGGCGGGTTCGGTGCCGCGGGTCGCGCGGAGCCGCGGGAGGCAGACCCGGAACCCGTCCCGGGTCTGGATCGGCTGTCCCGGCGCGAGTTCGAGGTGGTCAAGCTGCTGCTGCGCGGTGACCGGGTCCCGGTGATCGCCCGCCAGCTCTTTGTCAGCCAGAGCACGGTGCGCAACCACCTGTCCTCGGTGTTCCGCAAACTGCGGGTCAGGTCCCAGCAGGAACTGATCGTGCTGTTGCGCGAGCGCACGCTGCCGAACTGAGCGACTATTAACTCTGAGTAATCGACCGGCCGCCACGGCGCCGGTCGATTACTGCTGCTGTCCGGGCCAGTCGGCCGAACGGATCGCCTAGGCGATTTTGCCCCGTCTACGACGGTAAAAACAGACACATCAACGGTGCCGACGGGATAGTTCGGCTCTACCGGCCGAGATTTGCCACACACAGGATTAACGCAATGCGGTTGCTCTCTGTAATCGCTCGAGCACCCTGTGGCGGCTGCGGCGGCCCGGAGATGGAGCGTCATGTTCACCGAGATCGGCACTCGTCCGTCCGGGCGCGAGCTTTGGCGGCGCCGAGCCCGGCGTCTCACCACGCTGTGCGCGGTCACTGCGCTGGTCAGCAGCGCAACGCTGATCGGCGACCTGAACCAGGCGCAGGCCGCGACGCCGGTAGCCCAGGCCGACGGACAGTTCCTGTCCGGATCTGCTGTGGGAATAGACCTGAACGACATCGTGTCGGTTCTCAACGCGTCGGCCACCAACACCGGCGGTGCGGCTCAGACCTCGGTCAATCCGTTGTCGGTCGCGCTGTTGCAGGCCGTCAACGTCGACCTCGGCAACGGGATCAACCTGCTCGGCAGCAACCCGATCCTGCAATTGGGCGCGGTGAACCAGTACGCGCACGCGGCCCCCGACGGTAGTTCGCAGGCCGCCTCCGGTGCGGTCGATGACAACGGAGCGGTGAGCGTCGGCGGGACGCCGGGTATGCCGGCCAATGCGGTCCTGAACCTGACCCCGCTGATCGGCCCGGCGCTGACCTCCACGGTCGGCTCGGCGAACCTCACTGTCGGCGCGCTGTCCTCGACGGCCACGCAGACCGCGGCCGGTGCCCAGAGCGGCACCTACCAGATCGCCAACCTCTCGCTGGCGCTGAACAGCCCACTGGTACAAGGGGTTTACACCGGCCTGCGGACGACGCTGGTGGGACTGCAGCCGGTCGTCGACGGCTTGCCGGCGCAGATCCGGGCGCTGCCCGCGGTCGGCGCGCTGGCCCAGATCACCGGTGTGCCCAACCTGGGCACCCTGGTCGACACCGCGCTCGGCACCATCACCAGTCCGGACGGCTCGATCGTGGCCGATCTGAAAACCGGCAGCGTGTCCATCGACGTCGCCAAGCTGCTCACCACGGCCGGACTGGACCTGAACAACCTGCCGGCCAACACCGAACTGCTGCCCTACATCACCGCCGGCCTGACCAGTCAGCTGTTGCCGGCGATCAGCAATGCCTTGACCGGCCTGGTCACGCAATTGACCAATGCCGTCAACGGAATCTCGGTCACCGTGCTCGGTGTCCCGGTTGCGTTGGCCGTCCTGGCGCCGGTGCTGAACCCGGTCATCGCCCAGCTGAGCGCACCGGTCACCGCGGTGGTGGCTGGGCTGGGTAGCACCGTGATCACTCCGTTGGCCACCGCCCTGACCACGCTGATCAGCCTCCAGGCCAACGTGCAGGAGCACAACGCCGACGGCAGCTTCACCGAACGGGCCTTGTCGCTCACGCTGCTGCCGGCCGCCACCCCGAGCGTGGCCCAGGTCAACCTGGCCTCGTCCACGGTCGGCCCGAACGCCGGGCCGGCCGCTCCGCCGACCCAGCCGACCGCGACGGCCATCTCGCCGGCCTCCGGCCCGGTGGCCGGCGGGCAGACGGTGACCGTCACCGGTACCGACTTCGTCGCCGGAGCCACCACGGTGACCATCGGCGGTAACACCGTTCCGGCTGCGAACGTCACGGTGAACTCGCCCACCTCCCTCACCTTCAGCACGCCGGCCCATCCGGCCGGCGCGGTGGGCGTGACCGTCACGACTGCGGGTGGCACATCCACCCCGGCGCTCGGTTACACCTACGTCGCGGCACCGATCACTCCGACCGCGCTGTCGCTGACCCCGAGCACCGGTCCGGTATCGGGCGGCCAGACGGTATCGGTGAACGGCTCCGGTTTCGTGCCCGGTGCCACCACGGTGACCATCGGGGGTACCACGATCGCCGCCACCGGCGTCACCGTCATCGATGGCGCGAACCTCTCCTTCCTCACTCCGGCGCATCCGGCCGGACCGGTCGGAGTCACCGTCACCACGGCTGGCGGCACCACCTCGCCGGCGCTGGATTACACCTATGAAACCGGGCCGATCACGCCCGAGCCGCCGGTCGCCCTGTCGTTGTCGCCGAGTGCGGGTCCGATCGCCGGTGGTCAGACCGTGTCCGTCCAGGGCAACAACTTCGTCGGGGGTGCGACCTCGGTCGACATCGGGGGTCTCGTGGTGCCGGCCGCGGCGGTGGACGTCACCTCGGCCACCACGCTGACCTTCGTCACCCCGGCGCACGCGGCCGGACCGGTCGGTGTCACCGTGACCACGCCGGCCGGCAGCTCGACCCCGTCGTTGGCCTACACCTACCTGGCCGGACCG
>CAZZZW010000157.1:0-816 GCA_964658795.1 Phormidium nigroviride PCC 7112 | reverse complement strand
CGGTCACGCCGCAGCCACCGGTGGCCCTGAACCTGTCCCCGGATTCCGGCCCGGTCGCGGGCGGCCAGATCGTCTCGATAACCGGCCAGAACTTCGTGGCCGGGAACACTTCGGTGAACATTGGTGGAAACGTCGTACCGGCCTCAGCCGTCAGCGTGCTGTCGCCGACCGCGCTGAGCTTCAGCACGCCGGCCCACCCGGCCGGTCCGGTGACGGTGACCGTGACGACCGACGGCGGTACCTCCTCGCCGGCCCTGCAGTACACCTACCTGACCGGACCGGTCCCGCCGCAGCCGCCGGTCGTGCTGGACCTGTCACCGGATCACGGTCCGGTCGGCGGTGGCCAGACGGTGACGGTGTCCGGCTCCGGCTTCGTTGCTGGCCAGACGACGGTGAACATCGGCGGCAGCACCGTTCCCGCTACCGTGATCTCGACCGCGTCGTTGACCTTCACCACGCCGGCCCACCCGATCGGTGCCGTGGACGTCACGGTGACCACGCCGATCGGAACGTCGTCGCCGGCCTTGCAATACACCTATGAATCAGGGCCGATCACGCCGGAACCGCCGGTGGCGCTGACCCTGTCGCCGGACAACGGCCCGACCGTCGGTGGCCAGTCCGTGGCGGTCACCGGCTCCGGGTTCGTCCCCGGTCAGACCAGCGTGAGCATCGGTGGGGTCAGCGTGCCGGCCGCGCAGGTCTCGGTGATCTCGGCCGCCGGACTGACCTTCACCACCCCGGCTCATCCCGCTGGTCCGGTGGATGTCACGGTGACCACGCCGAACGGCACCTCGTCGCCGGCGTTGCAATACACCT
>CAZZZW010000156.1:0-10186 GCA_964658795.1 Phormidium nigroviride PCC 7112 | reverse complement strand
ACAGCATTGCCAACAGCATGGCCAACGGCGCCGCCGACTCAGCCGGCCGCTGACGCGAACACCGGGTAGTACGCGCCGCTGTGACCGTCGGCGGTGGGGTGGTAGGACTCGCTGATATCGGCAAAGTTCAGGGAGTGCAACCAGGAGTCGTCGTCGCAGATCTGGTGTCCGGCGAAGGCGTTGCGCACATCGGCGAAGGTGAAGCCGTAGTTGCCGGCCTCATTCGCGATGATGTCATCGACCAGGTTGATGCCCTCATCGATCTTGGCTCGCGACTCGGCGCTCAGACCGATGCAGCCGGACTGGTTCAGGTCATAGAACACGGGGTAGTCGAGCACGACGACCCGGGCATTGGGAGCGTCCGCGGAAATCCCGGAGTAGGTCGAGTCCAGGGCGGCGGGCAACGAGGACTGGGCCTTGTCCTCGGCGGCCTGGACCGCCGCCACACAGTCGTCGGTGCCGTCGAGTACGCAGGTCTGCATGATGTCGGAGAAACCCACGTCGTTGCCGCCGATCGTGATGCTGACCAGTGACGTGGCCGCAGACAGCGCCGACAACTGGTTGGCGTTGACGTCGGCCGTGGTGGCCCCGGAGCAGGCCACCGAGACATAGGACGAGGGGGCGTTTACCCCGGCCCACAGTGCGGAATAGGCGTTCGGGCTGCGGTCGCAGGAGCCGCTGTCGCTGGTGTAGTCACCGGCACCGACGCCGGAGGAGTAGGAGTCACCCAGGGCCACGTAGTTGTCACCGGCCGCGGCCGCGGGACCGGCGGTCACTCCCAAGGTGACCACGACCGTCACGGCAGCGCCGCTCAGAGCAAGCAGCGGGCGGAATTGGAACACAGGAAACCTCCGATACGACAGGGATGAAATGCTTCGTCGGCCCAAGCCATACCACTGGGATCACTGGGGCGAAAGTCGAGATTGTCCGAATTTAACCGGCACTTCAGTTGAGCGACCTCCAGCCGGGGCGCCGGCAACCGGCAGCCGTCGCCACCCCGCAGACGTGGTCGGCGGCGGGCTCCGGCAGGCTTAGACTGCAGTGTGCTTGGCTCGTGAAAGTTTTCACGAGCATCCCGGCAAGGAGGATCTGGCATGACCGCTATTGCTTCCGCGGGCGAACGAGGACCGCAGCGAGGCACGAGCGGGGGCCGGAGTGAGCCGCTGCTCGATGCCGCTCCGATGACCAGCGAGCCGGCTGAGAAGAACGATGCCGACGTCATCGTGATCGGGGCCGGCCCGTCGGGTTCGGCGGCGGCCTACTGGCTGGCCACGGCCGGCGTCGACGTACTCCTGCTGGAGAAGACCACGTTCCCGCGCGAGAAGGTCTGCGGCGACGGACTGACACCGCGAGGCACCCGCGCCCTGGTCGACATGGGCATCGATGTCAGCGAGGACGCTGGTTGGCTGCATAACAAGGGCTTGCGCGTCATCGGCGGCGGCATGCGGCTGGAGCTGGACTGGCCCGAACTGGCCAGCTTCCCCAACTACGGATTGGTACGGCCCCGGGCCGATCTGGATCACCTGTTGGTCCAGCAGGCGGTCAAGGCCGGCGCCCGGTTGCACGAACAGACCAGTGTCAGCGGCCCGATCCTGGACAAGCAGGGCCGCGTGGTCGGGGTCAGTGCCAAATCGACCGCCAAGGATGCCGGTCAGAACCCACTGACCTACCGCGCTCCGATCGTGCTGGCCTGCGACGGCGTCTCGGGCAAGTTCGCGCAGAGTTTGGGCTTGCACCGCAACGACAAGCGGCCGATGGGGGTCGCCGTCCGGCGCTACTACAACAGCCCCCGGACCAACGATGACTACCTGGAGTCCTGGCTCGAACTGTGGGACGGGCCGCCCGGCGCGGACGACGCCAAGCTGCTGCCCGGCTACGGCTGGATCTTCGGCATGGGCGACGGGACGGTCAATGTCGGCCTGGGCGTGCTCAACACCAGCGCCGGATTCCAGAAGACCAACTACCGCACCCTGCTCACCAGCTGGCTCGACGCGACCCCGGAGGAATGGGGCCTGCGCGAGGCCAACGCGATCGGCAGCACGCAGGGCGCCGGTCTGCCGATGGGCTTCAACCGGACTCCGCACTACTCCAATGGCGTCCTGCTCGTCGGCGACAGCGGCGGATCGGTGAACCCGTTCAACGGCGAAGGCATTCCGTACGCGATGGAATCCGGCAAGCTTGCGGCCGAGGCCACCATTCAGGCCCTGGCCCGGCCCGAAGGGTCGCAGCGGGAGAAGGCGCTGCTGGGATATCCGGCGGCCATGGCGGCCGAGTGGGGCGCGTACTACCGGCTCGGCGGCATCTTCGTGAAGCTGATCGGCAACCCGGCCGTGATGCGGGCCTGCACCCGACACGGTTTACCCCATCCCGGACTGATGAAATTCGTCCTCAAACTGATGGCCAACCTGACCGACCCCCGCGATGGCGACTTCACCGATCGGGTCATCAACACCCTGACCCGGATCACCCCCGCGGTCCGCTAGCGAGGTCGAAGCCGATCGGTCCGCCCGCGAGCGAGCCGTCGTGGGTAGCAAGTAAGGCAAGCCTAAGAAAGGGCGAATTCTCAGGGGAGATTAGCCTGGCTACGGGTCTGAGAACTTAAGCCGACCGCAAGAGCAATAAGAAGGGATGCAGGTAACCATGCTCGCCACGTACCTGCCGATCGTGATCCTGTTCGCGCTGGCGTTCGGCTTCTCGGTCTTCTCCGTGATCATCGCGACCATCACCGGGCCGAAGCGCTACAACAAGGCCAAGCTCGACTTCTACGAGTGCGGGATCGAGCCGGCGCCGATGTCCTCGGGACCGAACCGTTTCCCGGTCAAGTACTTCCTGACCGCGATGCTGTTCATCGTCTTCGACATCGAAATCATCTTCCTGTACCCGTACGCGGTCGAGAGCCAGCAGCTGAGCCTGTTCGGCCTGATCGAGATTTTCCTGTTCATCGTCACCGTCTTCGTCGCCTACGCCTACGTGTGGCGCCGGGGCGGCTTGGACTGGGACTAGTCAGCGAGGAAATGACATGGGTCTAGAAGAGAAACTCCCCGACGGCATCCTGCTGTCCAGCGTCGAGACGCTGGTCAACTGGACCCGCAAGTCCTCGCTCTGGCCGGTGACCTTCGGGTTGGCCTGCTGTGCGATCGAGATGATGACCTTCGGCGCGCCGCGGTTCGACTCGGCCCGGTTCGGCATGGAGGTCTTCCGGCCGTCGCCGCGTCAGTCCGACCTGATGATCGTGGCCGGCCGGGTGAGCCAGAAGATGGCCCCGGTCGTCCGGCAGATCTATGACCAGATGGCCGAGCCGCGCTGGGTGATCGCGATGGGCGTGTGCGCCTCGTCCGGTGGCATGTTCAACAACTACGCGATCCTGCAGGGCGTCGACCACATCATCCCGGTCGACATGTACCTGCCCGGCTGCCCGCCGCGACCGGAGATGCTGATCGACGCGATCCTCAAGCTGCACCACAAGATCATGAACGAGCCGCTCGGACCGAAGCGGGCCGAGAAGCTGGCCGGCCAGAAGGTCGAACTGATCCCGTCCTCCCAGCGGTTCGCGAAATGACGGTGCTTTCGAGATGACACAGGGATATTCGGCTGACGCGCCCGGGCAGAAGTCCGATGCCGAGCTCGATCGCATCGAGGGCTCGCTGCCCGACGGTCAGCACCGGCCCGGCATGTTCGGGGTCACCGGCTCCGGCGACACCTCCGGCTTCTCCGGCCTGCAGCGGCAGCCCTGGGTCGAGCTGCCGGCCCAGCGCCCGTACGGCGGTTACTTCGACGAGGTGGTGGACGCCTTCCTGTCCGCCTACCCCGAAGCCGAACAGGCGATCCGCAAGGTCGTGGTCGACCGCGACGAGCTGACCATCCACATCGCCCGCGAGCACATCGCCAAGGTCGCCCTGGTGTTCCGCAATCACGAGGCGCTGCGGTTCGAGCTGTGCTCATCGGTGTCCGGTGTCGATTACCTCGCCCGGGACGGCAAGGACGGCGAGCGCCTGCACGTCGCCTACCACCTGACGTCGATGACCTATCGGCGCCGGATCCGGCTCGAGGTCTCGGTGACCGACACCGATCCGCACATCCCGTCGGTGGTCGCGGTCTATCCGACCGCGGACTGGCAGGAGCGCGAGACCTGGGACATGTTCGGGATCATCTTCGACGGTCACCCGGCGCTGACCCGGATCCTGATGCCCGACGACTGGGACGGTCACCCGCAGCGCAAGGACTACCCGCTCGGTGGCGTCGCCGTCGAGTACAAGGGCGCCTCGATCCCGCCGCCCGACGATCGGCGGGTGTACCGGTGACATCAGCACAGCGGCAGAAGGTACGGCGATGACCTCAACCTCAGATTCCTACAGCCCGTCGCGGGACACCACCGAAGGACGCATCTACAACGTCTCGGGCGGTGACTGGGACTCGGTCTTCGCCGGCGATCCGCTGCACGAAGAGCGCCTGGTCGTCAACATGGGTCCGCAGCACCCGTCCACCCACGGCGTGTTGCGGCTGGTCCTCGAACTCGAAGGTGAGACGGTCACCGACGCCCGCCTGGTCGTCGGCTACTTACACACCGGCATCGAGAAGAACGCCGAGTTCCGGACCTGGACCCAGGGCAGCACGTTCGTGACCCGGTGCGACTACCTCGCCCCGCTGTTCAACGAGACCGCGTACTGCATGGCCGTGGAGAAGCTGCTCGGCTGCCAGATCACCGAGCGGGCCACGCTGATCCGGGTGCTGATGATGGAGATCAACCGAATCTCCTCGCACTGGGTGTGGCTGGCCACCGGCGGTATGGAACTCGGCGCGCTGACCGCGATGACCAACGGCTTCCGGGCTCGTGAACGCTGCCTGGACATCCTGGAACTGATCACCGGGCTGCGGATGAACCACGCCTACATCCGGGTCGGCGGCGTCGCCCAGGACCTGCCCGACGGGGCCTACGAGAAGATCCGCGACTGGATTACCGAGACCGACAAGGAGATCCTCGGGGTCGACAAGTTGCTGCGCGGTCAGGTCATCTGGGTCAACCGGCTCAAGGGGGTCGGCTGGCTGAATGTCGAGGGCGCCCTCGCCCTCGGCGTCACCGGCCCGCTGCTGCGAGCGGCCGGCCTGCCCTGGGACCTGCGCAAGACCGAGCCGTATCTGGGTTATGAGACCTACGATTTCGACGTCCCGACCGACGACGGTGCCGACTCCTGGAGCCGGTTCGTGGTCAAGGTGGCCGAGATGCGCGAGAGCCTGCGGATCATCAGCCAGGTGCTGACCCGGCTGGAGCAGACGCCGGGACGGGTGATGGTCGACGACCCGAAGATCGCCTGGCCGGCCCAGCTGTCGATCGGTTCGGACGGCATGGGCAACTCGGCCGCGCACGTCGACAAGATCATGAACGGTTCGATGGAATCGCTGATCCACCACTTCAAGTTGGTCACCGAAGGCTTCCGGGTGCCGACCGGCCAGGCCTACCAGGCCGTGGAGAGCCCGCGCGGCGAACTCGGCGCGCACGTGGTGTCCGATGGGGGCACCCGTCCGTACCGGGTGCATCTGCGGGACCCTTCCTTCATCAACCTGCAGGCGGTGGCCACGATGGCCATCGGCGGACAGATCGCGGACGTGATCGCCTCGGTGGCGTCAATCGATCCGGTAATGGGTGGGTGTGACCGGTGAGCGCTGAACAAGACACGGCAATCAATGCGGTAACGGAGCTCGAGGCGAGCGCCGAAGGGGTCAACACCGGTGGCGTCGAGACGTCCACCGGCACGATTCCGGGTACGCCGAATCGCAACAGCGACGGTCGGCTGACCCTGCTCGACATCGAACGTCCCGGTAATCCCGAGGTCTTCGAGCCCCGGGTCCGCGAGGACGCGCTGGCCATCGTGGCCCGTTACCCGGCTGGACAATCCCGGTCGGCGTTGCTGCCGATGCTGCACCTGGTGCAATCGGAACAGGGCTACGTGACCCCGGACGGCATCGCCTTCTGCGCCGACGTCCTGGGCATCACCAAGGCCCAGGTGGCGGCCGTCGCGACGTTCTACACGATGTACAAGCGCAAGCCGACCGGTGAGTACCTGGTCAGCGTCTGCACCAACACGCTGTGCGGCTTGCTCGGTGGCGACGAGATCTACCAGACCCTGTCTGAGCTGCTGGGCGTCGGTATGAACGAGACCGCTGGAACGCCCGGGTCCGACGGTTCGATCACGCTGGAACATGCGGAGTGCCTGGCCGCGTGTGACTACGCCCCGGTGGTCACCGTCAACTACGAGTTCTTCGACAACCAGACGACCGAATCGGCGACCGACCTGGTCGGCCAGCTGCGCTCGGGCCGCCGGCCGATGCCGTCCCGCGGCGCGCCGCTGTGCTCGTTCAAGGAGATCTCCCGGCAGATCGCCGGATTCGTCGACGTCCGCGACGAGGCCCGTACCGCGGGCGGGACCGGCACCCCGACCGAGGCCGGGGTCAAGCTGGCCCAGTCCCGCGGCATGCAGGCCCCGAGCTACGGCCATTCCGACGACGGCACCGCCGACTCCTCGGCCGCCGAGCAGAAGGCCGGTGACAACACGGGAGCCCGGACCGGGTCCAGTGCCCATGATGCTCCGTTGAAGACGGCGGAATCCGACAGCGCCGCCGGCGAGAAGAAGGGCGAGTAGCGATGCCCCTGACTCCGGTCCTGACCAAGCGGTTCGGCACGAATGCCCCGTGGTTGTTGGACAATTACGAGAAGCTGGACGGCTACGCCGGCCTGAAGAAGGCGCTCACCATGGCGCCGGACGAGATCATCGCGCTGGTCAAGGACTCCAACCTGCGTGGCCGCGGCGGCGCCGGGTTCCCGACCGGTATGAAGTGGCAGTTCATCCCGCAGGCCAAGCCGGGTGAGGCGGCCAAGCCGCACTACGTCGTTATCAACGCCGACGAGGGTGAGCCGGGCACCTGCCGAGATCTGCCGCTGATGATGAACGACCCGCACTCGATGATCGAGGGCATCATCATCGCCTGCTACGCGGTACGGGCCGAGCGAGCTTTCGTCTACATCCGCGGCGAGGCCGTGCACGCCATCCGTCGGGTCACCCGCGCGGTGAACGAGGCCTACGCCAAGGGTTACCTGGGCGACGACGTGCTCGGCTCGGGCCTGAGCTTCCACATCACGGTGCACGGCGGCGCCGGCGCCTACATCTGTGGCGAGGAGACCGCGCTGCTCGACTCGCTCGAGGGCAAGCGGGGCCAGCCGCGACTGAAGCCACCGTTCCCGGCCACCAACGGGCTCTACGACGCCCCGACCGTGGTCAACAACGTCGGAACCCTGGCCAGCGTGCCCTACATCGTCTTGGGTGGCGCGGCCTGGCACAAGGCGATGGGCCCCGAGGGTTCGCCCGGTACCTCGATCTACTCGCTGTCCGGCCGGGTGAAGAACCCGGGCCAGTACGAGGCCCCGATGGGCACCACGCTGCGCGAGCTGCTGGACCTGGCCGGTGGCATGAGCCGAGGCAAGGACCTGAAGTTCTGGACCCCGGGTGGCTCGTCAACCCCCTTGTTCACCAAGGAACATCTCGACGTGCCGCTCGACTTCGACTCGGTCGCCAAGAACGGTTCGATGAACGGCACCTCGGCCGTGATGATCTTTGACTCCGACGACAACATCGTCCGGGCCGTGCTCAAGTGGACCCAGTTCTACGAGCACGAATCCTGCGGCAAGTGCACGCCGTGCCGGGAGGGCAATTACTGGACCGCGCAGATCCTGGAACGGATCTGGGACGGTCACGGTAAGCCCGAGGACCTGGACACCCTGCTGGACGTCTGCGACAACATCCTCGGCCGGTCGTTCTGCGCCCTGGGTGACGGTGCGGTCAGCCCGATCGTGGCCTCGATCAAGTACTTCCGCGACGACTACCTCGCCCTCATGAATCAGCACAGCTCGAACCAGCCCGCGCTGACCGGAGTTTCGGCATGACTCATCGTTGCCGCCAACCGCAGCTCGCCCTCGTGGCCGATCCGAAGGGTGAACGCGAATGACATTGGCTCCCGACCAGACCGATCTGGTCACCGTCACCATCGACGGCATCGAGATCTCGGTTCCCAAGGGAACACTGCTGATCCGGGCCGCCGAGCAGATCGGAATCCAGATCCCGCGGTTCTGCGACCACCCGCTGCTCGACCCGGCGGGTGCCTGTCGCCAGTGCCTGGTCGAGGTGACCGACATGGGTAACGGTCGCGGCATGCCCAAGCCGGCCGCGTCCTGCACGACCACGGTCATGCCGGGCATGGTGATCAAGACCCAGCTGACCAGCCCGGTGGCTGACAAGGCCCAGCAGGGTGTGATGGAGCTGCTGCTGATCAACCATCCGCTGGACTGTCCGGTGTGCGACAAGGGTGGCGAGTGCCCGCTGCAGAACCAGGCCATGAGCAACGGCCGGGCCGACAGCCGTTTCACCGACATCAAACGGACCTTCCCGAAGCCGATCGCGGTGTCGAGCCAGGTGCTGCTGGACCGCGAGCGGTGCGTGCTGTGCCAGCGCTGCACCCGGTTCTCGGCCCAGATCGCCGGCGACCCGTTCATCGACCTGCTCGAGCGGGGCGCCCAACAGCAGATCGGTACCGCGACCGACACCCCGTTCCAGTCCTACTTCTCCGGCAACACCGTGCAGATCTGCCCGGTCGGCGCGTTGACCGGGGCCAGCTACCGGTTCCGGGCGCGCCCGTTCGACCTGATGTCGACCCCGAGCGTCTGTGAGCACTGCTCCTCCGGCTGCGCCCAGCGCTCGGACTGGCGGCGCGGCAAGATCACCCGCCGGCTGGCGGGGGAGGACCACGAGGTCAACGAGGAATGGAACTGCGACAAGGGCCGGTGGGCGTTCCACTACGCCGTCCAGCCTGATCGCATCACCAGCCCGATGGTCCGGGACAGCAACGGCACGCTCGTCGAGGCGTCCTGGCCGCAGGCCCTGGAGGTGGCGGCCAGCGGACTCCGGCGCGCGCTGGACAACGGCGGCGCCGCGGTACTGCCCGGTGGCCGGCTGACCGAAGAAGACGCCTATGCCTACTCGAAGTTCGCCCGGGTCGCGCTCGGCACCAACGACATCGACTACCGCGCCCGGGTCAACTCGGCCGAGGAGCTGGCGTTCCTGGGACACCTGATCGCCGGCACCAGCCCAGCCACCGGCGGGGTCAGCTACACCGACCTGGAGAACGCCAAGACGGTGCTGCTCGTCGGCCTGGAGCCGGAGGAGGAGTCGCCGATCGTCTTCCTCCGGCTGCGTAAGGGAACTCGCACCGGCCGGACCGTGGTGCACTCGATCGCCGCCATCGCATCCCGCGGCCTGGCCAAGCTCGACGGCCGGCTGATCGCCACCCGCCCCGGCGCCGAGGCCGGTGCCGTGCGCGAGCTGGCCACCGATGTCAAAGAGGCTTTGACCAACGGCATCATCTTGGTCGGCGAGCGGCTGGCCGGCCTGCCCGGCGCCTACGCTGCGGTCGCCCAGTTGGCCGCCGACACCGGTGCTCGGCTGGCCTGGGTGCCCCGGCGGGCCGGTGAGCGGGGCGCGCTGGATGCCGGTGCGCTGCCGACCCTGCTGCCCGGCGGCCGTCCGGTCGCCGACGATGCCGCCCGGGTCGAGGTCGAACGGGTCTGGGACGCGCACGTGCCGGCCCAGCCCGGGCGTGATCTGGCCGCGATCCTCAGCAACGCCAGCGAGAACTCGGCCCTGGTCGTCGGCGGCGTCGACCCGGCCGACCTGCCCGACCCGGCCGCGGCCGAGGCCGCGCTGGACCGGGCCGGCTTCGTGGTCAGCCTGGAACTGCGGCACAGCCTGGTGACCAAGTACGCCGACGTGGTGTTCCCGGTGGCCGCCGCGGCCGAGAAGGCCGGCCAGTTCGTGACCTGGGAGGGCCGGCGCCGTCCGTTCGACCTGACCCTGACCGGTACCGGCGAACTGGCCGACGGGCGGGTGCTGAACTCGTTGGCCGATGAGCTCGATGTCGACCTGGGCCTGGCCTCGCATCAGCAGGCCCGGGCCGAACTGGTCCAGCTCGGGGTGACCACGGTACGGGTGCCGGCCCCGTCCGCACCGCCGGTGACCACGGGCCCGGACGGCCTGACCCTGGCGACCTGGCACGAACTGATCGACACCGGCAGCATGCTCGACGGTGAGGCGACGCTGGCCGGCACGGCCAAGCCGTTGCGGGTCGCGCTGGCCAAGCAGAC
>CAZZZW010000155.1:0-10254 GCA_964658795.1 Phormidium nigroviride PCC 7112 | reverse complement strand
GGCCGCGGCAAGGTCCGCCTCCGGGTCGGCGCTGTCCCGGCGCGCCTCGGTACAGCCGGCCACCTCCGGCGGAACATCGCGACGCCGGACCGCCTCGGCCGCCGCCCGATAGCCGCGCTCGACCACCAGCAGCCAGAGGGCCATCGAGCCAGGCTCGGCGACCCGGCTCAGGTAGGCCGCAGCGAGCAGTTCCTCAGCGGCGGTCTCGGTCCCGAGCGTATCGACCGGGCGGCCGCCGGCCATGGCGTTCACGCCGCCACCAGTCCCAGTCCGGTCCGCAACCCGATCGCCTCGGCGACCTCGTCCCGGCCTGGCATCGCGATGCCACGTAGGTCAGCCAGTGTCCAGGCCAGCTTCAGCACCCGGTCATAGCCGCGGGCCGACAGGGTGCCACGGTCCAGGGCGTCGTCCAACTGCACCAGCGCATCGCGCGACGGTCGCCATCGCCGGGAGCGCAACAACGGTCCGGGCACCTCGGCGTTCGTCCGCCAGCCGAACCCGGCCCAGCGATCGGCGGCCGTGCCGCGGGCCAGCAGCACTCGCTCGGCCACCACCGCACTGGACTCCGGCTGCTGATCGTCATCGGACATCAGATAGGCCCGCGAAACCCGATCCACCTTGATTCGCAAGTCGATCCGGTCCATCAACGGCCCGGACAGCCGTCGCTGGTAGCGCTGGCGGACCAGGGGTGTGCAGGCGCAATCGACGTCACGGGTCTTGCCGCACGGACAGGGATTGGTGGCCAGCACGAGCTGGAACCGGGCGGGATACTCGACCGCTCCGTTGGCACGGTGCAGGACGATCCGACCTGCCTCCAGCGGCTGGCGCAATGAGTCCAACACGCTGGGTTTGAACTCGGCAGCCTCGTCCAGCACCAGCACGCCCCGGTGGGCCAAGGACGCCGCACCGGGGCGGCCGAGGCCGGCGCCCCCGCCGACCAGGGCGGCCATCGACGAGGTGTGATGCGGCAGCTGCAACGGCGGCTGCCGCACCAGGCCGATGCCCGGTGGCAGGACGCCGGCCACCGAATGGATCGCGGTGACCTCGAGTGCTGCCACCTCGTCCAGCGGCGGCAGGATCGAGGGCATTCGTTCGGCCAGCATGGTCTTGCCGGCGCCGGGGCTTCCGTACAGCAGCAGGTGATGGGCGCCTGCGGCCGCGATCTCGACCGCTCGGCGGGCCTCCGGTTGTCCGACCACGTCGATCAGATCCGGTCCGGGTTCCGCAGCACCGGGCCGAGGTGGCCGGGCTGGCGGCAGGGGCATTCCGTCCGGCTTGAGCGCTCCGACAACTTCGCCGAGATCGGCTGCGGCCAGCACTCGGATGCCCCTGACCAACGCCGCCTCCGCCGCGCAGCCGGCCGGCACGTAGACGGTGCCAACCCCGTGCTCCCGCGCCGCGAGCACCGCCGGCAGCACACCCCGGATCGGTCGCAACCGTCCGTCCAGACCGAGTTCGCCGAGCCAGACGGCGTCGGCCAGTGCGCCCGCCGGCACATCGCCCGCGGCGCAGAGCACCGAGACGGCCAGCGCGAGATCGAACATCGAGCCGTGCTTGCGCAGGTCGGCCGGCAACAGCGCGACCGTGATCCGCTTGTTCGGCCAGCTGAATCCGGAATTGAGCACCGCTGCTCGGACGCGCTCGCGCGATTCCAGCACCGAGGCATCGGCCAGGCCGGTGAAGGTCAGTCCGGGCAGACCGGCAGACAGGTCGGCCTCGACCTCGACCAAGCGGCCGGATACCCCGATCACGCTGACCGAGAAGGTCCGGGCCAGCGCCATCAGAACGCACCGCGCAGATGCTGCACCTGAGCCGGACCGGTAGCCGGTCGTATCACCGACACGACGTCGAAGCGGATGTCCTGCCAGCCGCTGGCGTGATCGATCAGGTATTGCGCGGCCAGCACCCGCAGCCGGGCCGCCTTACCGTGGTCGACCGCCTCGGACGGCTCGCCGAACTGGGCCGAGGACCTGGTCTTGACCTCGCACACCACCAAGGTCCGGCCGTCGGCAGCGACGATGTCGATCTCGCCCAGCCGGCAGCGCCAGTTGCGTTCCAGAATGCGATAACCGCGGTCGACCAGCAGCTCAGCAGCGATCGTCTCACCATAGCGACCGAGTTTGTCCTTTGTTTGCATAGGACAACTCTGTCAGGCCAGAGGAGCCACGATCGGCCCGGACGGCAATCTGTGGATAACGCTGCGACCTGTGGACAACGGCCGGGCCGCGCCGTCGAACCGAGCTAGGCGAAGCCGTCCTTGCTCAGGTCGAGCTCGGGCTTCTCCAACTCCTCGACGTTGACGTCCTTGAACGTCAGCACCCGAACATTCTTGACGAAGCGAGCCGGTCGATACATGTCCCAGACCCAGGCATCGCGCATCGTGACCTCGAAGTAGACCTCACCGTCGCCGTTGCGGGGCACGACCTGCACATCGTTGGTCAGGTAGAAGCGCCGCTCGGTCTCTACCACGTAGCTGAACTGGCCGACGATGTCCTTGTACTCGCGATAGAGCTGCAGCTCCATCTCGGTCTCGTACTTCTCCAGGTCTTCGGCACTCATGCCCGCGGCTCCGCAAAGTTCATGTCTTCATCATCACCCATCTCGGCGGCCAACTCATCCTCGGTGGTCAACGCCTCGGCCAGCTCGTCCGGGTCCAGGCCGGCGGCCAGCAGCCCGGGCAGGTTCCACGAGCAGCGGTGGATCGCCGACGGGCCGTGCTCGGTCAGCGCCGCCATGTGCTGCCGCGAGGAATAGGCCTTGTTCTCGGCGAAGCCATACTGCGGGTACCGCTCATGGAACTCGATCAGCATGGCGTCGCGTTCGGTCTTGGCCAGCACCGACGCCGCCGCGATCGAGGAGCACCGCATGTCGCCCTTGATCAGGGTCGTCACCGGGACCGAGCAGGTCCAGCGGCCGGGTTCCTCCGGCAGCGGTTCCCGACCCGGCACTGCGAACAGTTCGAGCTCGGCTCGCGGGGTCAGGTAGTCGTGGTTGCCGTCCAGCAACACCCACTCCGGAGCGGCGGACAGCTGGGTGATCGCCCGTTCGGCGGCCAGCCGCAGTGCCGCGATGATGCCGATCCGGTCGATCTCGGCCGCGCTGGCGTGACCGACCGCGCTGTCCAGGGCCCAGCGCTTGATCCGGGGCACCAGTTGCAGTCGGGCCGGCGGCGTCAGCAACTTCGAGTCAGCCACTCCGAACGGGGCGGGCTTGGTATCGGCGGCCAGCAGGACCACTCCGACCGAGACCGGTCCGGCCAGCGCACCCCGGCCGACCTCGTCGACGGCGGCCAGCAGCCCGGCCCCAGCTCGCCAACGCTCGCGTTCGAAACGCAGTGTGGGCACCTTGCTGGGCAACGGCTTGCGGGTCCTCTTCCGTACTGCCGTCACCGTTCACCGCCACTGCCTGCCGCCAACTGCTGCCGAATCACCTCGACCATAGTCCGCGGAACGAACCGCACGTCGGCGCGCTCGAGTTCGTCCAACGGCCACCAGCGCGTACCCAGCGCGACCACCGTCTCGAACCGGGTCGGCGCGGCCGGACTGACCTCGAGGCCGGACTCGACCCGGGCCAGAAAGTGGTGGTTGGTCTGGTCGATGTGCTCGCCGGCGAACCAGAACTGCTCCCGCTCGACGAAGATCACCTCGGCGTCGGCGGGCAGATCGAGCCGTAGCCCGGTCTCCTCGTACACCTCGCGGACGGCGGCATCGCGTAGCGATTCACCGTCCTCGACGCCACCGCCAGGCACGATCCAGTGCGAGTCCTCGCGGTCCAGATCGAGCCGGTCGTGCACCAGCAGCACGCGCTCGTCGGCGTCCACCACGAAGATCCGGGCGGCCGTTCGCAACCTGGTCATCGCCGGCGGAACCGGCGACGCACACCGCCGATCGCCAGTGGTACGGCCAGTGCTGCCGTGCCGGGCTCGATCGGGACGCCGAGACCCGCCGGCAGTGCCATCGAGGTGAAGGTCTTCGGTGTGCCCAGGGTGCGCCAGCGCGACGGTGGCCAGGCGATCACGACGGCTTTGCCGATGACATCGGACTGCGGCACCGTGCTGGATTCCGGATCACAGTTGGGGCCGGTACCGGCCGCTCCGCAGTGGTAGCGGGAGTCCGCCGAGTCACCGCGATGATCGCCCATCACCCACAACCGGTCCTTGGGCACGGTCACCGGCCCGAAGCTTCGCGAATCATTGGGTGACTTGGTGCCGTTCGAGCCTGGACTCCACGGGCTGTTCTCGAAGATGTAGGGCTCGTTCAGACTGTGATACGGACCGGACGGCCCGGAATCGGAGACCTGGACGTTGCCGTTCTCGTCGCAACACTTGACGGTCTGACCACCGGTCGCGATGACCCGCTTGACCAGATCCTTCTCGCTCGGCGGCACCACGCCCACCAGCTGCCCGAACCACTGGATTCCGTGCACCACCGGATTGCTCGACAGCACCTGGCCGCCGGCCTCGTCCCAGTCGACCGGCGCCTTGAAGACGACGATGTCGCCGGCATGCGGATCGCGCACGTGGTAAACGGGCTTGAAGACCAGGATCCGGTCTCCCTTGCAGCCCGGGCACCCGTGCAGGGTCTGCTCCATGGACTGCGAAGGGATGTAGAAAGGCTGGATCACGAAGGTCTTGAGGACGATCGCGATCGCGATCGCCACCACGATCAGGATCGGCAGTTCCAGTTGCGAGACGACGCGGCGCCAGCCGTTGGCCCGGGTCCGGGAGGTGCCGCCGGCGGGCGGCAACGGCGGGAGCAGCGGAGCCTCGGCGTCCGCTCGCTCGGCCCCGGTCTGGGCGGGCACTCCGGAGACGTCGGCGGGCGCTGTCGGCGTAGCCGATTCGACGGGTACAGACGGAGTTACCGATTTGTCCCCATCAGGGGCATCGGGAACCGAGTTCGACACGGTGCTCGCTCGTCGACGACGCGGATGCGGCGCCGTCAGCGGGTGACCGCGTCCCGCTTCTCCTTGATCTTCGCCTTCTTGCCGCGAAGATCGCGCAGGTAGTACAGCTTGGCGCGGCGGACGTCACCGCGGGTGGCAACCTCGATCTTCTCGATGACCGGGGTGTGCACCGGGAAGGTGCGCTCGACGCCGACGCCGAAGCTGACCTTGCGGACCGTGAAGGTCTCCTGCAGGCCGCCGCCGGAGCGACGGATGACGACGCCCTGGAACAGCTGGACACGCGAACGCGAGCCTTCGATGACCCGCACGTGCACCTTCAAGGTGTCGCCCGGCCGGAAGTCGGGGACGTCGCTGCGCAGCGACTCGGCGTCCAGCGTCTGCAAGGTGTTCATGGTGGCTCTGCTTCCTTCACACTTCACGCCGCGCGCTCTCGGGCGCAGCAGACGTCACGTCGTCGGACTTCGGTTGTGTTGCCGCCCGGCCACCGGCTCAATCGGCCGTCAGCCTGTCACGGGGCAACCCCACGATGGTGCCATATCCGGTCGGCGAATGAGAAACCGGGCCCGACAAACCGGGCGGCCGAGGCTTCAGCCCGCAGCATCCGAGCGTGCTGCCAGCAGGTCCGGACGCCGGTCGGCGCTGCGCTGCCGGGACTGCTCCCGCCGCCACTGCTCGATCTTGGCGTGGTGGCCGGACAGCAGCACCTCCGGCACCTCCCGGCCGCGCCATCGAGCCGGTTTGGTGTAGGCCGGGGCCTCGAGCAGGCCGTCCAGCTCGGCGGTGAAGGAATCCTGCTGGGCCGACAGCGCGTTGCCCAGCACCCCGGGGATCAACCGGGCCACGGCCTCCATGATCGCCAGGACGGCGACCTCTCCCCCACACAACACGTAGTCGCCCAGGCTGACCTCATCGACCACCATGCGCTCGGCGGCGTACTCGGCCACCCGGGCGTCGATGCCCTCGTAGCGGCCGCAGCCGAACAACAGCCAGGGCTCTTCTGCCAGTTCGGCCGCCACCGACTGGGTGAACCGGCGTCCGGTGGGAGTCGGGATGATCAGCCGCGGCTGCGGGCCGCCGGCCGGTGCGATGGCATCCAGGGCCTGACCCCATGGTTCGGCCAGCATGACCATGCCCGGGCCACCGCCGTAGGGGGTGTCGTCGACGGTGCGATGGACGTCGGTGGTCCACTGCCGCAGGTCGTGCACACCGAGTTCGACCTGGCCGCGCCGGATCGCCTGACCGAGCAGGGATTCACCCAATGGCGCAAGGTAGTTCGGGAAGATGCTGACGACGTCGACCCGCAGCTCGGGTGAGGTTGGCCCGCCGGCGGGCTCCTCGCCGGGGTGCTCAGTCATTGAGGTCCAGCAGACCGTCGGGCGGGTCGATCACGACGGTGCCGGCGGCGAGGTCGACGGTCGGCACGAACTCCAGCCGGAACGGCACCAGCAACTCGGTGCCGGCGACATCGATCGACAGCAGCGAACCGGCCGGCGCATGCAGCACATCGGTGACCGGGCCCAGTTCGACCCCATCCACCGTGCGCACCAGGAGCCCGACCAGGTCGGTGTCGTAGAACTCGTCCGGATCCTCGATGGCCGGGCGATCGGCGGCACTGATCGACAGCATCTGGCCGCGCACCGCCTCGACCGCACCGCGATCGTCGAAGCCCTTGAAGTGCACGACGAGCTTGCCCGAATGCAGCCGGCTCGACTCGACCGTGAACGACTGGGACTCGCCCTGCAGCACCGCGCCGTCGGCGAACCGTTCCTCGGGCGCGTCCGTCCAGGGTTCGACGAAGACATCGCCGCGCACGCCGTGCGCCTTGCCGATACGACCGACGGCGACGACCTCGGTTGAGGCGTCGCCGTCGGTACGGTGTGTGCTCACGCTTGCGTGCTCAGCGGCGCTCGTCGGTGTCCAGGACGTCGACCCGGATGCCCTTGCCACCCACGCCGTTGACGACCTGGCGCAGGGCCTTGGCCGTCCGCCCGTTGCGACCGATGACCCGGCCGAGGTCGTCGGGGTGAACCCGGACCTCGAGCCGACGGCCGCGCCGGTTGTCGATCAGATCGACCACGACGTCGTCGGGGTGATCGACGATGCCACGAACCAGGTGCTCGAGGGCTTCCTCCAGCACTTAGCTTTCCGCCCCGTCAGCCGCAGCCTCAACCGCGGGAGCCTCGGTGGCCTCGTCGGCCTTCGCGGTGTCCGGAGCAGTCTCGGCGGCGGCCTTCTTCGGCGCGGCCTTCTTGCGCGGGGTGGTCGCATCGGCCAGCGAGTCGCCCTCGGAGTCGGCCAGCGCGGCGTCGAACAGGGTGCGCTTGTCGGTCTTCGGCGGCGCGACCTTCATCGGCTCCGGGGCCGGCAGGCCCTTGAACTTCTGCCAGTCGCCGGTGACCTTGAGGATCGCGGTGACGGCCTCGGTCGGCTGAGCGCCGACGCCGAGCCAGTACGCGGCCCGCTCGGCGTCGATGCGGATGACCGACGGGTCGTTCTTCGGGTGGTACTCGCCGATGGTCTCGATGGACCGGCCGTCCCGGCGGGTGCGGGCGTCGGCCACGACGACGCGGTAGTGCGGCTCGCGCATCTTGCCGACGCGGGTGAGCTTGATCTTGGTTGCCACGGGTGTGATTACTCCAAATATGAAATGGGTGGGTGCGCACGCCGAAGGTGGGGACACCACGACCTGCACTCCCTGGGACAGACCGAACGCCCGGTGAGAGGGTCCGTGCGCCGGTCGGTACTCAACCGGCCATTCTGCCAGACCTTCCGATCAGCGCCGACCACGCCCCGGACCTCGACGTCCGGCAGCGGAATCAGCTGGCCGGCGGGGCGAAGTAGCCGAAGATGTCCTCGTACAGGTTGACCTGCCCGGTCCGGGTGATCACCGATACTGCGGGCGGATTACCGGCCGACGGCGTCGACAGCTGCGCGACGGACTGGTTCTGCAGGGTGTTGCCGGCGTTGTAGTCCATCGCCACGGTGGCCGGCGGCGTCGTGCCGGTCGGATAGACGTTGAGGTAGCCGGTCTGGACCGCGGTCGCGGTCAGGCCGAGCCACAACGCACTGGCGTTGTAGGGCACCTGGTTCAACCCGCCGCCGAAGGTAGCCAGCACGGAGCCCGGGACCATCAGGGCATGCCGGCCGGCGTTACCGGTGCCGGTGTTGACCAGTCGGACCCGCGAAGGCAACGGTGTGTAGCGGATGACGCCGATCGGGGTGAAATACCCGACCACGTCCACCGACACGTCGGTGGTACCGACCCGGTTGATCAAGGTGAACCGGTTGTTCACGATCGGCACCAACGCCAGGTTGTCGCGGTTGGTTCCGTTGTAATCGACGGTGTGGGGGCCGATCGGCGAGCTGGCGAACGCACTCAAGAAGCCACTGTGGGTCTGGTTCAGCGCCACGATGTTGACCACGGCCACGTCCGAACCGGCCGGGATCCCCCACGCGGTGGCGTTGACGCTGATCGCGACGTTCGGGGTCAGCTTGCGTTTGGGGGCGCCGGTACCGCTGCGGGTGTCGACCACCCGCTGCGGAGTGATCGGTTTGTAGCCGTCGCCGGTGGTGTCGGTCGGCGTGCTGAAGTAGCCGTACACGATGATCTGGGAATCGACCGCGGCGCCGGAGTTGCGCAGTTTGAAGGTGCCGGGATCCTGGCCGGTGCTGCCGTGGTTCAGCGACACGATCGAGGTCACCGTGCCGTTGGGCTGGGCCGCGGTCAGGCTGAGCGTGGCGCTTCCGTCATAGGTGTTCGGATAGATCGACAACGACGTGGTGCCGCTGGCCGCCTTGCCCAGCAGGCCGACCACGAGCGCGGTCGCATCCGGTGGCACTGGCGGCGGTACGGCGACGGTGTATTCGGTTCCGGCACTGAGACGACGCTTGGGCACGCCGGCCCCGGACACGGTGGACACGATCTGGGTCGGCGTCACGGCGTGATAGCGCGACCCCTGGGCCGGCGTGACCTTGCTGGCATCCGCTGCCCCGAGCAGCAGCCGCCCGTGGCCGTTGTAGTTGTTCGGCGTGGCGAAGGTGTCGGTGGCCGAGTTGTTGTTCGGAGCTTCGAGGAAGGCCTCCACCTGGCTGGCGTCCATCGACGGGTGCGCGGCCAGGACGAGCGCCGCGGCCCCGGCCACGTGCGGCGCCGCGGCCGAGGTGCCGTAGAAACCCTCGGTTCCGGGAATCGGTTGCGGCGTGCTGCCGTCCGACGGATTGGTGAACTGGGTGGAGACCACCCCCTTGCTCGCGTCGACCAGGTTGGAGGCGGTCCCGTCATAGCCGAGCAGGTCGGGCTTGACCCGGCCGTCGATCGTCGGCCCGCGCGAGGAGAACAGTTCCACCGAGTCGGCCGGGATCACGCCGGCGTTGGTGGAGTTGCCCGCGTAGGCGGCACCCACGGCCAGCGCGAACGGTGAGTCCGCCGGCGAGCTGATGCTGCCGGACGCGCCCCGAGCCGGATCGATCGAGGACAGGTAGTCGAGGGAGAACTCCCCGTCCAGGGTCAGGTCGTACCGGACCGCCGGCGGTGGAGCGGTGGCGACGTTCTGGGCGTTGGCCAGGTAATGCACCTGGACGATGTACTCGACCTCGTTGGACGTGCCGTTGGCGATGTCCAGTTCCAGGCTCGGCTCCGTCCCCGGCGCGTGCACGGCCTTGTACGGAGGCGGGTTACCGGGCAACAGACAAGGGAATTCGGGCGTGCAGGCCTGCCCGCTGTTGCCGGCGCCGCTGGACTGGTAGGGCTGCACCAGCAGTTCCAACGCTGCGCCGGAGGTCGGCCATTGATCCCAGGAGAACTTGACCGAACCGCTCATGCCGCTTTCGAGGATGCCGACGTCCTGGTCGTCCAGCACCAGGGACTGACCGATCAGGCGAACGTCGAAGTCGAGGTAGTTGTCCGGCACTCGCTGCAATTTCAGCGTCTGCGCGTTATGGCTGTAGACGTCGCTGAAGGTTCCGGTCCAGTGACTCTGTGCCGAGTTACCGGCCGAAGCGATCCACAGGATGCCGTTGGCCCGTGCCGCGCGAACGGCCAGCTCGGAGGTGGACTGCGGCTTGCCGGCCGAGTTGTAACCGCCGATGTAACCGTCACCGCGGGCCTCGCCGGTGAAGCTGATCGAACTGTTGGCGATTTTGATCGGGTGCTGCGGGTCGGTCTGGTTGTGCTGGATGATCTGCTGCGCGGCTTCGAGGAATTCGGCGTTGTTGTCGACGCAATACAGGTAGAGGGTGGCGTTCGGGGCCATCTGGTGCACGATCTCGGCCACCGCGGTGCCGTGTTGGGAGGCGTCGTAGTCCCCGCACATGTTCGGCGTCGGGCTGCTGCCCTGGTCGGTCGGCGCG
>CAZZZW010000154.1:2492-10270 GCA_964658795.1 Phormidium nigroviride PCC 7112 | reverse complement strand
TGATCAGCCACGGCTACCTGGTCGAGAACGAACGTGAAGCCGGTGGGCCGGGTCGTCCACAGATCCCGTTGCAGGTCGACCCGGCCCGCCACCACGCGGTCGGAATCAAGCTGATGGATTCCGAGATCGTCGGCGTGGTTGCCGACCTGCACGCCGAGGTCCAGTCCGCGCACCGGATGAAGTATTCCGACACCAGCCCCACCGGAGTGATCGCGGCCATCGAGGAGATGACCGGCATCCTGCTCGATCGGTCCCCGGTGCAGCACGAGCGGCTGCTCGGGATCGGCGTCGGCCTGGGCGGTCACGTCAACGGGGCGACCGGCGTGGTCATCGAGTCACCCTTCTTGAATTGGCACAACGTCCCGTTGCGGCAGCTGCTGACCGACCGGATGCAGCTGCCGGTGGTGATCGAGAACGACGTGAACACCCTCGCGGTGGCCGAGCAATGGTTCGGCGCCGGCAGCACCTTCCCGACCTTCGCGCTGATCACCATCGGCGTCGGCGTGGGTTGTGCCCTGGTGCTCGACGGCGATCTGTGGCGCGGCATCAGCGGCGCGGCCGGCGAGTTCGGCCACATGGTCGTCGACCCGGATGGTCCGCAATGCCACTGTGGCAAGCGGGGTTGTCTGGAAGCAGTGGTGGGCGACAACGCGATCGCCGCCACGATGTCCCAGGCGGCCGGTCGCAGAATAACCAAGGTTTCGCAGGTGGTCTCGGCCGCGCACGCCGGTGACGAGGATGCCCGTCAGGTGTTCACCCAAGCCGGCACGGCGCTCGGCCGGGCGATCGCGGCGCTGCTGAACCTGCTCAACCCGCCGATGGTGATCCTGTCGGGGGAGGGCATGACCGCCTCGGACCTATTCATGGACGCGCTGCGGGCCGAACTCGACCGGGATGCGTTCTCCTCCGTCGCCGCCGATTGCACCGTGCTGGTCCGCCCGCTGCCGGACGAGACCTGGGCTCGCGGGGCCGCGGCCACCATGCTGCGGCACGGAGTGCTCAGCTCACTGTCCAAACTCACCGAAGACGTCGCCTGACGATCGACTTTGTATCAGCTTCATAAGCACAACGCAGCACCCGGCGGATCGGCACGACCACCGGTACGAATATCTCTACAGCTCTTCAGGGAGACACGATGGCAGTAACCAGGTCCAAGCGGCGGCTCACCTCGCTGCTGGTCGTCGCCACTGCGGCGGCGGTCGCCCTCACCGGGTGCTCGAGCTCGAAGAAGTCGAGTAGCAGCGAAGGGACGGCTGCGAAGCCGGTCACCCTGACCTTCTGGGGGACCTACGGCAACGGTGGTAACAAGACCCAGACGGATGCCTTGAGCCAGACGATCATTCCCGCCTTCGAGAAGGCGAACCCGAACATCAAGATCAACTACGTCGACATCCCCTACGACCAGCTGCTGCAGAAGTTGACGACCAGCGCCGCCGGCGGGGAGTTGCCCGACCTGGTCCGGTCCGACATCGGCTGGGTGCCGAAGTTCGCCGCGCTCAAGGTCTTTGCCCAGCTCGACGGCAAGTTGCCGAACTTCGACACGCTCTCGGCCGACAACTACCCGGGCAGCCTGGCCACCAACAAGTACGGCGATCACTACTACGGCCTGCCGTTGGACACCAACACCCGGGTGCTGATCACCAATGACGCCGCGCTGAAGGAAGGCGGCGTCAGCACGCCGCCGGCCACCTTCGACGACCTCAAGGCCGATGCCGCGAAGCTGGCGGCCAAGAAGATCTCGGTCTTCGCCGACTCCGGCCTGCAGGGCTGGAACGTCTACCCGTGGATCTGGTCGGCCGGCGGCCAGGTGACCAGCCCGGATCTGACCAAGGCGACGGGCTACCTCAACTCGCCGCAGAGCGTGGCCGGGGTGCAGATGCTGGTCGACCTCTACAAGCAGGGCGCCATCCCCAACCTGATCATCGGCAACAAGGGTGCGGTGCAGACCTCGGACGGCCTGCCCAAGGCGAACTACGCCAACATCTTGGACGGACCCTGGATGACGGGGATCTGGGCCGGTCAGTACCCCAAGTTCAAGCCGACCTACAGCCAGGTTCCGGCCGGCCCGGGTGGCTCGATCTCGGTCGTCGGTGGCGAGGACATCAACATGACCACCTCGTCGAAGCATCAGGATGCGGCGATGAAGTTCATCGCCTTCACCCAGACCGCGGACTACCAGATCGCGATGGCCAAGACCGGTCAGATGTCGGTGGTCAAGTCACTGGACAGCCAGGAGGCGTCCGCGGTACCGGCCTTCGCGCCGTTCATCAAGCAGCTTCAGACCGCCCGCCCGCGGCCGTCCGTTCCGCAGGCGCCGGCCATCGACACCGCACTGCAGAACGAACTGACCAAGGCGTTCCAGGGTTCGGAGTCGGTCCAGCAGGCGCTGGACAATGCGGCCAAGACGATCGACCCGTTGCTGACCCAGACCAGCTGAACCCCAGCCGGACAGTTCCACCCGATCCGATAAGGAAGAAATGACCGCCGTGTTGGAAACCGCCGCCGAGCCGCAGGCCAGTCCTGCGGCCGGTGGTGGCCGGGCGGCGCGGCGCGGGATCGGCCGGCGCACCCGGTCCAGCCTGACCGCGTACGCGTTCCTGGCCCCCGGATTCGCCCTGTTCCTGCTGCTGATCATCTACCCGATGATCAAGGCGTTCCAGATGAGCTTCTACGACTGGAACGTGGTGGCCGGGGCGACCAGTGAGTTCATCGGCTGGAAGAACTACCAGACCGCTTTCCACGACCCGATCTTCTGGCGGGGTCTGCAGAACTCCGGTTTCTACATGGCGCTCACGGTGCCACCGCAGATCGTGCTCGGGCTGCTCGTGGCCACGATGCTGAACAACAAGGCACCCGGCCGCGCGTTCTTCCGGGTGTTGTTCTACCTGCCGGTGATCACCAGCTGGGTGGTCGTATCGCTACTGTTCCAGTACCTGTTCGCCGACAGCGGCCTGGTCAACTGGATGCTGCACGACGTCACCCACGTGACCGGTCACAACATCTCCTGGCTCTCCGGCCGCTGGACCGGGATGGTCGCCGTCTCCGCACTCGGGGTCTGGAAGGGCATCGGCTGGTCGATGATGATCTTCCTGGCCGCGTTGCAGGGAGTGCCGAAGGAACTGCTCGAATCGGCCGAGGTCGACGGGGCCGGTCGCTGGCAGCGGTTCCGGGCGGTCACGCTGCCCGCGATCTGGCCGGCCGTCGCGTTCGTCACCATCATGCTGGTGATCGGCGGTCTCAACGTCTTCATCTCGGTCGCCCTGATGACCAATGGTGGTCCGGCCGACTCGACCCAGGTGCTACTGACCTACATGTACAAACAGGCGTTCACCAATCTCAACTTCGGCTACGGCGCCTCGATCGCGGTGCTGCTGACCCTGGGCGTCTTCCTGCTCTCGGCGATCCAACTGCGCGCGTTCAAGGTCGACCAGGAGGATCTGACGTGACCGTGACCTTGGCCGATCCGACGGCGGCCGGCCCGCGGCCGACCCGCCGGCGATCCGGAATCACCATGCCGGCACTGCGGTATCTGGTGCTGATCGTCGGCGCGGCGATCATGGTGCTGCCGTTCCTCTACATGCTCTCGACCTCATTCAAGGGCCAGACCTACGTCCTGACCATCCCGCCGCAGTTCATTCCGCACCCGGCCACGGCCAGCAACTATTCCCAGGCCTGGTCGGACAACGACCTCGGTCGCTATCTGTTGAACTCCGTCATGGTGGCCGTGATCAGCACCGCGATCTCGCTGCTGCTGAGCTCGATGATGGCCTACGCGTTCGCCCGATTCGCCTTTCCGCTGCGGGAGGTCCTGTTCAAGGTCTTGCTGCTCGGGCTGATGATCCCGGCCATGATGCTGATCATCCCGCAGTTCATCCTGGTGAAGTACCTCGGCCTGTTCGACTCCCTCAGCGGGCTGATCCTGTTCTACGTGGGGTCCTCGCTGTCGCTGAACACCTTTCTGCTGCGCGGATTCTTCCAAGCCATCCCGGTCGAACTCGAACAAGCCATGCAGGTGGACGGCGCCGGTGCGTTCATCCGGTACTGGCGGCTGATCCTGCCGTTGGCCAAACCGGCGCTGGCCACCGCGACCATCTTCACCTTCCTCGGCAGCTGGGACGAATACGTCTGGGCGGTGACGATCATCAACACCCCGACCAAGCGCACGTTGCCGATCGCCATCGCCCTGTTCCAAGGGCAGAACTCGACCCTGTGGGGGCTGGTCTTCGCGGCGTCGATCATCGCCATCGTCCCGGTCATCGTGGTCTTCCTGCTGTTCCAGCGGTATTTCGTACAGGGCCTGACCGCGGGTGCGGTGAAGGGATGACCATGCTGAGTCCAGTGACCGAGTTGTTGCCGGTCAAGGGGATCTATCGCGACGACGAGCCGGTCGCGGTCGAGGTCCGCGGCCTGAGCTCGGCGGCGACGGTGAGCGTGTATCACCTGGGCGATCTGGTCCGGGCTGTCGAGGTACACGAGGGCGGCGTGCTCGACCTGGGCCGGCTGCCGGCCGGTGGTTACGGTGTGGAACTCGGGTCAGCCCGGACTGCGATCGAGGTATCCGGGCTGACCCGCTCCAGCTTGCGTTACGGGTTCGTCGTCGACTATCGACCCGGCCGCGATCTGCTTGCCGTGCAGGACAATCTGCGTCGGCTGCACCTGACCGGGGTGCAGTTCTACGACTGGGCCTACCGGCATGCCGACCTGCTCGGTGGTGGTGAGCAGTACGACGACGCCTTGGGCCAGCCGGTGTCCCTGGCCACCGTTCGCTCGTTGATCGAGGCCTGCCATGAGGCCGGCGCGGATGCGCTGGGCTACGCCGCGGTGTATGCCGTCGGGCCACAGGAATGGGCCAAGTGGGAACACGACGCGGTGTTGACCGCGACCGAAGAGCCCTACGCGCTCGGGGACTTCCTGTTCGTGCTCGACCCGGCCAGCCCGGACTGGCTGGACCACTTCACCGCGGACCTGACGGCCGCGACCGAACAGGTGGGCTTCGACGGCTACCACCTCGACCAGTACGGCTACCCGAAACAGGCCCACCGGTCCGACGGGGCCCGGGTGGACATGGCGGCCAGCTTCTGCCAACTGATCGGCGGGGTCCGGCAGGCGCTGCCGGACGCGCGCCTGGTCTTCAACAACGTCAACGACTTTCCTACCTGGGCCACCGCCGGCACGGGTCAGGACGCGGTGTACATCGAGGTCTGGAAACCCCAGCTCGGACTGGAACATCTGGCCCAGACCGTTACTCGGGCCCGTGCCGTCGGTGCCGGCAAACCGGTGGTGATCGCGGCCTACCAGCACGTCTATGACCAGGCCCCGGCGCCCGAGGCCGATCGGGCGACCGCGTTCACCATGGCCACGCTGTTCTCCCACGGCGCCACGCACCTGCTCGCCGGCGAGGCCGACCGCATCCTGGTCGACCCCTACTACGTGCGAAACCACACGATGGAGGCGTCCACGGCGGGGCTGTTACATCGGTGGTACGACTTCTCGGTCGCACATGCCGAACTGCTCTTCGACCCGGCCATCGTCGAGGTCACGTCGAGTTTCGCCCAGGATTACAACGATGACATCGATGTCGTGTTCGGTGAGCTGGCGATCGAGCAGGTGGCGGTGGCCGGCACCCTGTGGCGCCGCATCACCCAACTGCCGAACGGCAGCTACGTCGTGCACCTGATCAACCTGGCCGGCCAACCCGACACGCACTGGGACGCCGCACGCCCCGAACCGGTCGCCACCGGGCCGGGCCGGCTGCGGATCCGGCGGATGGGGACCGCTCTGCCCCGGGTCCGCTACGCGGATCCGGACGGCGCCGGTCGCCTGATCGAGCTTCCGCTGACCGCCGAGGGTGATTGGGCCGTCGGTGAAGTTCCTGCTGTTTCTGTCTGGCAATTGCTGTTGATCGAACCCTTCCCCCATCCCGCTGATCGATCAGGAGTCCGTCCGCGATGAGAAAGAAAACCAGGTTCCTCCGCACCACGCCGCTCGTCCTCGGTTCCATCGCCGCCATCGGGGTGGCCTTGCTGCAGGCGGCCCCGTCCGCCTTCGCGGCCGGCACCCCGCAGGTCACCGACGCCTACACCAACAACGCCCGGTACAACCCCGGCACGGCGGTCACCGTCTCGGCCGTCGTGCACGAGTCCTCCGGCTCCGGGTCATGGTCGGGCAACGTCAGTTTCTCGATGTCCCACCTGGGATCCGTCGTCAGCTCCGGCACGGTCGCCGCCACGGTGGCGGCCAACGGCACCACCACGGTGAACTGGTCGGTCACGCCGCCGTCCACCGACTTCACCGGCTATCTGGTCTCGATCACGGCCGGTACCTCGACCGCGGCGACGGCGATCGATGTGTCCAGCAACTGGACGCACTTCCCGCGGATCGGCGCCCTCACCAGCTACCCCGCCGGTACCAGTTCGGCCCAGGCCGACGCCGACATCACCACGCTCGAGCGCAAGTACCACATCAACGCCGTGCAGTTCTACGACTGGATGTGGCGGCACGAGAACCCGGTGCAGAAGAATGCCGACGGCTCGCTGCCCTCGACCTGGACCGCCTGGAACGGCGACGTGATCTCGCCGGCCACGGTCAAGACCTACATCGCGGCGGCGCACAACCACACGGTTGCCGCCATGCCATACACGATGTCCTACGCCGCGTTGCAGAACTACCAGTCGGTGTCGGGGGTTTCGCCGACGTGGGCCCTGGACTACGCCTCCTCCGGACAGCCGTGGGCGTTCGAGATGAAGCCGAACCAGCCCAACACCAACCTCTACATCTTCAACCCGGCCAACACCTCGTGGCAGAACTACATCACGGCCAAGTACGTCGATGAGGTCAACACCATGGGCTTCGACGGGGTACACCTGGACCAGCTCGGTAACTGGGGCGCGATGACCGACACCTCGGGCACTCCCGTTGATGTGCAGGCCGGGTTGGCATCCTTGGTGTCGGCCACCCGCACCGCCCTGAACGCCTCGGCCACCGGCAAGGTACTCGGCATCAACGCCGTCGACGGCTTCGGCGGCGACAACATCGCCTCCGGTCAGAAGAGTGACTACCTCTACAGCGAACTGTGGGACAACCACGAGACCTACGGCCTGATCAAGTCCTACCTGGACACCCAGAAGTCCGAGTCGAACTCGATTCCCTCGGTGATCGCTGCCTATCCGAACACCAAGGACGACGCCGGCCCGACCTACGAGGCCGAATCCGCGATCAAGAGCAGCGGATTGACCGTGAACAGTGACCACGCCGGCTACACCGGCACCGGCTTCGTGGCCAACTACGGCAACGCCGGTGACAGTGTCACCTTCACCATCAACGCCCCCGAGGCTCGGCAGTACAGCCTGGTCTGGCGCTACGCCAACGGCGCGGCCGGCGACGCCACCCGGACGGTCAGCGTGGACGGCACCGCAATCGGCCATGTCACCATGCCCACTGACGGAAACTGGAACAACTGGCACTTCGACTCCGACATCGTGACCCCGGTGTTGTCGGCCGGCAGCCACACGGTGTCGATCTCGGTCGGCACCGGCGACACCGGATTCATCAATCTGGACAACCTGGTTCTCGGCACCCTGGACAACACCTCGGTCGAGTTGGAAGACGCGACCATCGCCGCCTCCGGTGCCTCCCACATCGAGATGTCCCAGGGCGACTCGATGTTGTCGGCGCCGTACTTCCCCGACCACGACAAGCAGATGTCCAACGCGCTGCGCTCGTGGATGAAGGACTACTACGACTTCATCACCGGTTACGAGAACCTGCTGTACGGGCCC
>CAZZZW010000154.1:0-2482 GCA_964658795.1 Phormidium nigroviride PCC 7112 | reverse complement strand
CCCGACGTGCACTCGGTCGACTCCGGCACCCAGTTCGTCTCGATCAGCGGCAAGACCACCTCGGGCGACGGCTCGGGCAACACGATCTGGACCAACGTCAAGAAGACCAGCTCCGATGACGTGATCCATCTGATCAACCTGCTCGGTAACAACGGCACCTGGCGTGACGCGGGCAAGGCAACACCCACGGTGCAGACCAACCTGCCGGTCAAGTACTACCTCGGCCCGGACGAGAACCCGACCGCGGTCCGGGTCGCCTCGCCCGACACGGCCCACGGCGCCAGCAGTTCGCTGACCTACACCACCGGCACCGACTCGACCGGTCGCTACATCTCGTTCACGGTTCCGTCGTTGACGAACTGGGACATGGTCTACATCGACCGGACCTTCACCACGCCCACCTCGAACCGGTACGAGGCCGAGACCGCGGTGAAGACCGGGGTCACCACCGGCACCGATCACGCCGGCTACACCGGAACCGGCTTCGTGGACAACTTCGCGACCACGAACTCCGGGGTGTCCTTCACCGTCAACGCAGCCACGGCCGGCACGTACAACCTGGTTCTGCGTTATGCCAACGGGGGATCGGCCGCCACCCGGATCGTCGCGGTGGACGGGGTGCAAGTGGCGACACCGACCTTCCCCGCCCAAGGCACCTGGGACAGCTGGGTCACGCTCAGCGTGCCGGTGACGCTCACGGCCGGCTTGCACTCGGTCGTGGTGTGGCGCGGTAGTAGTCAGACCGGGGCGATCAACCTGGACAACCTGACGGTCTCCTAGGCCGGCTGACCGAGCAACCCTCCGTACCACTTGGGCAACCCGTACAACCGGCACAACGCAAGGAATTCGATGACTGAATCAGCTCCAGCCCGTCCCGCCTCGTCGTCGCAGTGGTGGCGGTCCTCGGTGATCTACCAGCTCTACCTGAAGTCCTTCGCCGACACCGACGGCGACGGCATCGGAGACCTGGATGGCATCACCGAGCACCTCGACCACATCGCTGCACTGGGCGTGGACGGGCTGTGGCTGAATCCGTGTTACCCCTCACCCAACCGGGACGGCGGCTACGACGTGGCCGACTACCGCACGATCGACTCCCGCTACGGCGGCTTGCCAGCGTTTGACAGGCTGTTGGCCGCCTCGCACGAGCGCGGTCTGAAGCTGCTGATGGACCTGGTACCCAACCATTGCTCGGATCAGCACGTCTGGTTCGTCGAAGCGCTCGGCTCGGCCGCGGGCACGCCCGAGCGGGAACGGTTCATCTTTCGCGACGGGCGTGGGGTCGACGGAGCTGAGCCGCCGAACAACTGGCGCTCGACCTTCGGCGGCCCGGCCTGGACCCGGGTTGCCGACGGCCAGTGGTACCTGCACAGCTTCGACCCGTCCCAGCCGGACTTCAACTGGGACAACGACGACGTCGTACAGATGTTCGACGACGTACTACGGACCTGGTTCGACCGTGGCATCGACGGGTTCCGGATCGACGTCGCCTACGCGATGGTCAAGGCGGCCGGTCTGCCCGACATGCCCGACCCCGACGGTGACAACCCCTACCTGTGGAACCAGCCCGGTGTGCACGAGATCTTCAAGCGCTGGCGGGCGATCGCCGATTCCTACGGCCGCGAGCTCACCCTGCTCGGTGAGGTGTGGCTGTCGCCGACCGACGCCGCCGACTACATCCGCCCGGGCGAGCTCAAGCAGGTCTTCTACTTCGACCTGTTGCAACAACCGTTCGAGGCCGGTGCCTTTCAGCTGTCGATCGACGAGACGCTGGCCGGTCTCAAACACGCCGAGGGCGTACCGACCTGGACGTTGAACAGCCATGACGTGCATCGTTCGGTGTCGCGTTACGGGCTGGTCGAACCGGAACCGATGACCAGTCCGGACGCGAACGCGTTGCGCACCCGGGCTCGCGGCCGGGTCGACGTGCCGCTCGGAATCGCCCGGGCCACCGCGGCCGTGATGCTGACCCTGGCGCTCCCTGGCTCGGTCTACCTCTATCAGGGCGAGGAGTTGGGGCTGCCCGAGGTTCAGGACCTGCCCGACGGCGCGCGCCAGGATCCGATCTGGGAACGGTCGCAGCACACCGAGTACGGCCGGGACGGGTGCCGGGTGCCGCTGCCATGGACCACGACCGGCCCCTGCTTCGGCTTCTCCACCGCCGAGACGAGTTGGTTGCCGCAGCCGGCCTGGTTCGCCGACTTCGCGGTGTCGGCCCAGCCGGCGACTTTGACCTTGTACCGCAAGGCCATCGCCGCGCGGCGGAGCATCGATCAGGATGCGGCGCTGGAGTGGATCGCCACCGGCCGGGACGACGTGCTGGCCTTTCGTCGCGGTTCGTTCGTGCACGTCACCGTGTTCGACGGCCAGCCGCTGGACGCACCGTCGGACTGGGGCGATGAGCTGCTGGCCAGCCGGCCGCTCACCGAGCGCCGCGTCGAAGCAGGCACGTCGGCCTGGTTCATCGGCTGAACCCGTTCAT
>CAZZZW010000153.1:0-10284 GCA_964658795.1 Phormidium nigroviride PCC 7112 | reverse complement strand
CTGCGTGCGGTCGCCGCAGGTGTGCCCGGCTGGTTCAGTCGGCGAGCTGGTCGGACAGGAAGGCCACGCAGTCGGCCAGCAGCCCGGCCCCGCTGGAGACTGTCCGGGCGCCGTGACCGGTTCCCCGCTCGAGCCGGAACACGATCGGCCGGTCGCCGACGGTGGCATGCTGCATGGCGGCACACATCTTGCGGGCGTGCAACAGATCGACCCGGCTGTCGCCGTCGAAGACGGCGAACATGATCGCCGGGTACTCGGTGCCCGGTCGGACCGCATGGTAGGGCGAATAGGCCAGCAGCGCGTGGAAGTCCTCCGAGTCCTCGGCCGTCCCGTACTCGCGGCGCCAGCTCGGGCCGAGGCCGGAGAGCTCGAACCGCACCATGTCCAGCAACGGCGCCATGCAGATCGCGGCGCCGTACTTCTCCGGGTGCTGGGTGACGGCCGCACCGACCAGCAGGCCGCCGTTCGAACCGCCCCAGATGCCGAGCTGGGCCGGGGTGGTCCAGCCCTGCTCCAGCAGCAGGTCGGTGACGGCGTCGAAGTCCTCGAAGACCCGTTGCTTGTTGCGACCGGTGCCCGCGCGGTGCCACTGGGCGCCGTTCTCACCGCCGCCGCGCAGACACGCGATGGCGAACACGCCGCCGGCCGCGACCCAGGCCTGAGCCTCGGCCCGGTAGGACGGGCTCATCACCGCCCCGAAGCCGCCGTAGCCGGTGAGAATGGTCGGTCGTGGCTGGTCCGGTAGCCCAGCCGGAGACAGCACGAAGACCAACACCTCGGTGCCATCGACCGAGACCGCGGTCAGCGAACTGGTCACCCCGGCCGAACTGGTCGCACCGTCCCGGACCGGATCGGCGAAGGACACCGATCCGGTCGCGACTGCCAGTTCCAGCACGGTGGGCGGGCGCCCCGGGTCGGTGAAGGTGAAGGACGCGATCCGGCCGCCCGGTCCGGCATAGACCCGCCCGGTCACACCGGGGCCGGGCAACACCGGTTGCGCTGGGACCCGGCCGCCGACCAGCGAGACCAGCTCCAACTCGCTGGAGCCGTTGCGGCGCCGGCTCACCACGGCCTGTCGGCCGTCGTCGACCAGCACGAATCCGGTGAGTACGGCCGACGGGTCCGCCGGCACGATCTCGCGCCACTCGGAATCCGGGGCATCGGTCGGTACGGCGACGATCCGCCCTCGCGGTGCGGCGGAATCGGTCTGCAGATAGAGCAGCTTGGTGTGGCTCGACCAGCCGACCACGTTGGTCCGGCCGACCTGGCCGGCACCGATCGACACGAACTCGGGTCGATCGACCCGACCGGTCCGAACGTCGGCGACCCACACCTCGCGGGCCGCCCCCGACCCGGCGGCTGCGGTCAGCACGAGCTGATCGCCCCAGATCGAAACGCTGTAGAAATCAGTCGGCGGCCGGCCGTCACCGAAGATCAGTCCGTCCGCATCGGGACTGTCGCCGACCCGATGCAGGTAGACCCGGCGGTGATAGTTCTCCTGGCCGGGTATCAGCTCCGGCGCCAGCCGACGGACGTAGTAGAACCGGTCTCCCCCGGGCAACCAGCCGACCGCCGACTTACGCACCCGGTCGATCGGGCCGTCCACGATCTCGCCGGTGTCGACGGCCAGCACGTACAACTGAGAATCCTCAGCACCGCCAACCGAAAGCTGGATCGCCACCAGGTCACCGTCGGGGCTCGGCTGCCAGGCCTCCATCGTGGTCCGGCCGGTCGGGTCCCAGGCCAGCGGATCGAACAACACCCGTTCCACGCCGTCGCGGCCGACGTCGAGGGTGGCGTATTCCTGGCCGGGACGCAGCCGTAGCCGGAACGCTCGCTCACCGAACCATTCGGGTGCCGAGACAAAACCGGCCGACAGCAGCGCGACCAGCTCGGCATGGATCGCCGGACGGCCGGTCAGGGTCGACAACACCCCGAGCCACACGGCCTCCTGGCCGTCGAGCCAGGCCTGGGTCGGCCCCGAGTCCGGCTGCTCCAACCAGCGGTAGGGATCGGCGACCGGCTGTCCGTGCAGCAGATCCAGCTGATCCGATCGGTGTGCGACCGGATACCGCAGCCGGGTGCCGGTCATCGAGGCGATCGGTCGTCGTCCGGGCCGATCACCTCGGCGTCGAGCCGATGCGCGACCACCTCGGGTTCCAGTTCGCGCACCAGCTCGTCCTCGGCCCGGCTCAGTGGCGCCTCGGCCGTGGGCTCGTCCACCAGCGAACTGAGTCGTAGCAGCGGACGTCCGGTCGCGAGCAGGATCACGAGCGTGCCGATCGACAACACCGCCCAGGCGTGGCCGACCCCGAACCGGGCGATGAGCAGGCTGATCAGCAACGGTCCCACGGTGGCCAGACCCATCAGGCTCGTCCCGATCGCCGTGTTCACCCGGCCCAGGATCTCGCGCGGGCAACTGACCATGACGGCCTTGCTGAGCAGGATCACCCCGGACGGTGTGAACAGCAGCAGCACCAGCAGGATCGCGCACACGACCAGCAGCGGCGGCTGCAGGGCCAGCCCGGCCAGGCCGATCGCCCAGATCAGGCCGGTGACGAGGAAGAGCGGGCCGGCCGGCAACAGTGCGATCAGTCGCGGGGCGCAGAGGGCACCGACGATCGAGCCGGCGCCCAGGCAGGCCATCACCACGCCGATCGACGAGCCGTTCTGTCCTTGTCCGCGCAGGCTGATCACCAGACCGATCTCCAACGCGCTGCCGATCAGGTTGATGGCTCCGGCGAACCCCAGCACCCAGAGCAGCTGGGGCTGGCCGCGCAGCCAGTGCAGACCGGCCAACACCCGGTTGTCCCGCTTACCACCGGCGGTCGGCTCCGGCGGCCGGACGGTCATGCCGATCAGCAGTACGGCCGAGATGAAGTAGGAGATTGCATCGACGGTGAAAGGCAGGATCCGATCGATGCCGAACAGGAAACCACCGAGGACCGGGCCGATCAGCATCACCGCCGAGTTGCTGGCCTGGGTACCGCTCAGCGCCGTGGTCATGTCCTCGTCGGGGACGACGTCGCGCATGGCGATGCCGGCCGCCGCGCCGAACACCGAGCTGGTCACCGCATCGATGAGGGCGACCACCAACAACTGCTCGAAGCCGAGCACGCCCAGGCCGGCGGCGACCGGAATGCTGCCGAGCACGACCATCCGGATCAGATCGGCGGACAGCATCAGCCAGCGCCGGTCGAACCGGTCGGCCAGCTGACCGGCCGGGAACCGGCAGAACAGCCGGACGAGCAGGGCACCGGTACCGATCAGGCCGGCGCGGGCGACGCTGCCGCCGAGGGCCAGCGCGAGCAGCGGCACCGCGATGGCCGACACCGCCGATCCGGTGGTGGAGACGACGTCGGCCGTCCAGTAGCGGGCGAAGTTACGGTTGCGGCGCAGCAGCGTGGCGGTGGACATCGTCAGCGCCTACAGCCGGCCGGCCGCGCTGAGCAGGTCGAGCACACCGGCGTCGACCTGGTCGGCGAATCGCTGCAGGACCAGCTGTTCCTCGCTGAACTGGTACTCGTGGCCGCAGCCGACCCAGCGACCCTCGGTCTGCTCGGCCGGCAGGTATCCGGCCTCGATACTGCCGACCTCCCAGTTCGGCTTGCCCGAGGTTTCCCAGCAGCTGTAGAGGGTGCCGTCCGGGTTGACCACCGCACCCCAGCGACCGTCGGTGTACGAGCACGCCTGGCAGGCCAGGTGGGCCTGTGGCATCGGGATGCGATACCCGGCCGCCAGCGCCTGCCGGTGCCAGTCGACGAAGTCGGCGGCCAGCTCACCGCTGTGCATCAGCTCGTTCTGGTAGCCGACGCCGATGTCACCGACCCGGGTGAAGTACAACGCGCACCGGGACGGATCGAGCCGCTCGGTCAGCCGCTCGATCAGCGCCGATACGCCGGGACGGGTGTGGTGGGAGACGTTGACCCGCAACTCCCAGTTGATGCCGCTGACCTCGGTCGCTCGAGCGATGTTGTCCACGATGGCCTCGAAGGTGCCGCCGCCGGAACGACGAACCCGAATCTGGTCGTGGTCGGCCGCATCACCGTCGAAGGTGATCTGGACCGACTTCAACCCGGCTGCGTTGAGCTCCCGGGCGACCAGCGGCGTCAACAGCACGCCGTTGCTGATCATCTGGGCGCTGCGCATGCCGTAGTCGGCGGCCCGGGTCAGCAGCTCCCGGGCACCCTTGAGGTTGAGCAGCGGTTCGCCGCCGAACAACATGATGCCCAGCCGTTCCAGGCCGGCCTCCGACATCCGGGCCTCGGTGAAGTCGAGGATCTTGCTGATCGTCTCGGAGGTCAGCCGGGCGTGCTTGATCCGCGGCGGTCGGTTGCCGCCGCGTTCGTCCTGCGCGGTGTTCTGGAAGCAGTACCCACAGCCCAGGTTGCAGTCGGTGCTGGTCAGCACGGTCAGTGAGTAGACCCGGAACGTCGATACGTCGTACAACCCGCGATCACGCAGGTTGGCCTCGGTCCGTGCGGTCACACCGCCGTCCGGGGCCAGGTGCCCGGCCTTCAGCTTGGCGACGCCACCGGGCCCGAGGAACCACCAGTGGTCCTGACCGCGCAGGATGCGCTCCCGCTGAGCAGTGTCCACGTTGTCGACGGTGAGCATCCTGGCCTCCTGGTACCGGCGTATTTCCGCGCTGACGGTAGGAAATCGCGGTTGGTCCCGGGTTTGTCGCCGGTATGTCGAGGCCCCCATACCGTTTCCGAACCGGCGATCAACCATTGACGCGAACACTGGGAATCAGAGTCGATGACGTCCAGGGGGGTGCGGCATGCAGCTGGGCACCCTGATGGGACTGCGTCCGATCGCCGGGGCCGGTCTGCTGGTCACCCTGACCCGGCGCTGTCCGTTGAGCTGCGCGCACTGCTCGACCAGTTCCTCGATGCTGGCCGAGCAGATCCCGGCCACCCCGCTGCGGACGTTCCTGTCCTCCATCACGGCCGAAACGGCACCGCGGGTGGTGCTGTTCACCGGCGGTGAGCCGCTGCTGCGTCCCGGCCTGCTGCGTGAGTTCGCCGACCTCGTGCGTGCGGCCGGTAGCGCGCCGGCCGTGCTCACCGGCGGCTTCTTCGCCCGCGGCGGCCTGATCCCGGACCGCATCTTGAGCACGCTGCTGCACTGCGAACACGTGTCGTTCAGTCTGGACGCCTTTCACGAGCGAGAGGTCGACCGGGCCGATGTGTTCGCAGCGCTGCAGCAGCTGCTGGACCGAGATCGGGCGGTGAGCCTGCATGTGCTGGGCACGGGCCCTGACGACGAGTATCTGTCCGATGTCACCGCCGCCGTCCGACGGCGCTTCGGTGCGAACGTGCCGATGCTGGTCACCGAACTCCGGCCGGTCGGACGTGCCGCCGGCTGGCTGAACGGCCGACCGGCCACGCTGGACGAGCGGCCCCGGCCCTGCTCGATGGCGGCGTGGCCGGTCGTCGCCTTCGACGGCGCCGTGCTGGCCTGCTGCAACCAGCGGGTCGTCGATGCCCGTCCGGCCCCGGAACATCTGCTCCTGGGCCAGGTGGGAGCCGACAGTTGGCCCGAGATCGTCCAACGTCTGAAGGGACGATCCCTGTTGCGGATGATCCGTACGGTCGGACCGGTCAGCGTCGAGCACCGGTTCTCCGGTTCGAGCTGCGACACAAGCTACTGCGGCACCTGCCGCGGCCTGTCCGACGACCCGGCCGTCCGGGCCGGTGCCGAACTGGTCGCCGCCGGCCCCGTCGGCGCCCTGCTGGATGACCAGGTCGGACAGCTGCAGCACCAGGCCGGTCCGGCCAAGTTGCTGGCCCGCTACGCCAGCGCCCGGTACGCCGACTTGGTGAGCCCGTCATGACGACGATGACCACGATGCCGAACAGCCTGGTGCTCAAGCTGAAACTCGATCTCGGGGCCCCGGCCCTGCGGCAGGCGATGAACTCGGTCTGGCGGCCGGACGGGCTCCGCGAGCGCTACCTCGACTACCTCAGCGTGATGCACGCGGTCATTCGTGCGTCGGTGCCGCTGATGCAGGATGCGGTGACCCGGTCACGGGAGTTGCCGGGTGACCCGGTAGCCGAGGCCTTGGGCGACTACTTCACCGAGCACATCACTGAGGAACTGCACCACGACGAGTGGCTGCTGGACGACCTGGCCGCGGCCGGCCGGGACCGGCAGCGGGTGCTCGAGGAACAGCCGTCGGCCGCAGTGGCCCGCCTCGTCGGCCCGCAGTACTACTGGATCCGGCATCATCATCCGGTCGGCCTGCTCGGTTACATCGCCGTTCTGGAGGGCAATGCGCCACCGGCGTGGTTGTCGGCCCGGCTGGCCGAGCAGACCGGGCTGCCGAGCGAGGCCTTTCGCACCCTGCACCATCATGCGGTCGCCGACCTCGATCACAGCGCCGACTTCGACCGGTTCCTGGATTGCTTGCCGTTGAGCCCGCAGCTGAGTCGCGCCGTCTCGGTCAGCGCCCTGGCTACCGCCGACAGCTTCGCCGACCTGCTGAACCGTCTCTGAGTTTCACCCACTAGCGAAAGGACATCACCATGACGATGCAATCCGATCAGCTGTCTGCCCTGGCCGCGGCCGGCTTCCCGATCGACTCGATCACCGACGACCAGCGCGAGGTGTTCTCGACTCTCAGCCCGGAGGAGGTCAGCCTGCTGATCGACCTGCGGGCCCGGCTGGACGCGGTCGAGCCCGAGGTGCAGGCCCACACCGACGTGGCCGGCGGAGGGTTGTTCTAGTCCGATGTTCTGTTCGGCCTGCGGGACGCCGGCACCGGCGGGGGCGAGATTCTGCTCGTCCTGCGGTGCCGCGATGGCGGCTGCCGTCGTCCCGGTGGTCGAGGAACGGCGTGTCGTCACCGTGGTGTTCTGCGATCTGGTCGGCTCAACCGCACTGTCGGGCCAACTCGATCCGGAGGTCCTGCGCTCGGTCACGCTGCGCTACTTCGAGTTGATGCGGACCAGCCTGGAGGCGCACGGCGGCACGGTCGAGAAGTTCATCGGCGATGCCGTGATGGCCGTCTTCGGGGTTCCGACGATGCACGAGGACGATGCCCGCCGGGCCTTGGCCGCCACCCTGGACATGACGTCGGCCCTGGCCGAGTTCAACCTGGAACTACAGGTGAATCTCGGAATCCGGATCGATGTCCGGATCGGGGTGAACACCGGCGAGGTGATCGCGGCGACCGAGCCCGGGGCCAACCAGGCGCTGGTGTCGGGTGAGGTGGTGAACGTGGCCGCACGCCTGGAACAGAACGCCGGGCCGGGGCAGATCCTGATCGGTCCGGACACCCTGGCCGCAGCCGGCGCCGCCGCGGTGGTCCAGCCGCTGGCCCCGATTGCCCTGAAGGGAAAGGCCGATCCGGTCGCGGCCTTCCTGCTCGAGGAGCTACTCAGCGACGACCCGGAGGTGCTGCGCCGCTTCGACGTGCCCTTCATCGGACGCGAGCCGGAGCTGGCCGAACTGGATCTGATGCTCGACCGCTGCCGACGCCAGCGCCGCTTCCACCTCGTCAACGTCTACGGTGAGGCCGGCATCGGCAAGACCCGGTTGATCCGGCATTGGCAACAGAATCTCGACGACCCCAGCGTGCGCCTGGGCACCGGCCGCTGCCATCCGTACGGCGACTCGGGCACCCTGACCGCGTTGGCCGAGGCGATCGGGCAGCTGATCGAGAACGTGCCGTTGACCGAGGCCGCCGACGATCTGGCCGTCCTGCAAGCCGGCTTGCTCAAGGACGGCACCCCGCACCCGTCGGCGTCGGAGACGGTCGCCGCGATCGCGACCGTGCTGAGCACCCTGGCCCAGCAGAAGGCCGTGGTGCTGGTGCTGGACGACTGCCAGTGGGCACCGTCGGTACTGCTCGACGTCCTGGACGAACTGGCCGAGAACCTCGATCTGGAACCGGTGCTGGTGGTGTGCGTGGCCCGGCCGGAGTTGCTCGACCATCGCCCGGGATGGGGCAGCGGCCAGCTGACCACGAACTCGATGGTCTTGCAGTCCTTGACCGATCTGGAATCCGCATTGCTGGCCACCGAACTGGCCGAGGTCGGCGCGCATGACGCCGCCACCACGCTGCGGTTACGGGAACGGGCCGAGGGTAATCCGCTGCACCTGGAGCAGTTGTTCGCCTCGCTGGCCGAGGTGGGCAGCAACGCTCCGCTGCCACCGACCGTGTACGCCCTGCTGGCCGCCCGCATCGATGCCCTGGCCGGCGGCGAACGGCTGCTGCTCGATCTGGCCGCGATCATCGGCCGGGAATTCGATGCGGCCGGACTGTGCCGTTTCAGCGACGGTGGCGAGGACTGTGCCACCACCCTGCGGTCGCTGAGCCGGCGGCGGCTGATCGAGCCGCTGCGTGGCCGGGGACCGCAACGCTATCGGTTCTCCAACGGGCTGATCCAGGAGGTCGCCTACAAGGGAATGTCCAAGCGGATCAGGTCAGAACGCCATCAGCGCTATGCCGATTGCGTCACCGGCAGCGCCGGCGCGGCCGAGGTGGGCGGGCACCTGGAACGGGCCTACCGGTACCGGGCCGAGCTCGGCCTGGCCGACACCGACGGGTTACGACGGCAGGCGGCGGTTCGACTCGACGAGGCCGGCCGGCTGGCCCGGGCCCACGCCGACCTGTCCTGGGCCGAGGATCTGTACAACCGGGCCTTCGGACTACTCGGCCAGGACGAGGCCGGCTGGACGGCCAGCGCCCGTGGGCTGGCCGAGGTCCGGCTGGCCCTGGGCCGTCGCGAGGCCGGTCTGCACCTGCTGCATCAGGTGCTCGACATCGCTACCGAACAGGGTGATTCGGTCACGGTGGCCCATGCGCGGCTGGAGCTGGCCACGCACGATCCGGCTGCCCGGCTCGGCTCGGCCGCCGACGTCGCCCGTTCGGTACTGGACGTGTTCGATCGGGCCGACGACCGACTCGGCCTGGCCCGGGCCGGCGTCCGGATCGCCCAGGAACTGCAGTTCTCCGGCCGGCACGGCGAGGCCGAGGCCATCCTGCTCGGGGCCGCGCAACACGCCGCCGCGGCCGGCGCCGAACCCGAACGGGCCCTGGCGCTCGGGGCGATCGGCATCTCACTGTGGCGAGGCCCGACGCCGGTGGAGGCGGCGATCGAGCGGTGCCAGGCGCTGCTGGCCGAGCACGGGCCGAACCGGGCCGCCGTCCGGGTGACCCTGAACTGCCCGCTGGCCGTCCTCTTCGCCCTCCAGGGCCGGGTCGCGGAGGCCGAGGAGTGTCTGGCCGTCGCCACGCCGCTGGCCCGGTCACTGGGCTACGCCGAGGCCGAGGTCTTCCTGCCGTTGTTCGCGGCCACCGTGGCCAGCTCGTCCGACCAGCCGGGACCGGCTGAGCGGCTGCTGCGCGAGGGGCTGCGGGCCGCCCACCGGCTCGGCCTGGTCGGCCTGGACGCCGCCGTCGTGCGCGACCTGGCCCGGCTCTTGCTCGACCGGGGTGAATGGGCCGAGGCCGCCGAGCTGATGGCCGGCCTGGCCGGGTCGGACCCGGACCGGCTACCGCCGTCGGAGGCCGCCGACCAGCTCGGCATCCAGGCTCGGATCGAGGGGCTGCAGGGCGCGACGGACCGTGCAGTCAGCTCGGCCGAGCACGCGGTCGAGGCAGCCGGCCGCACCGATTCCCCGATCAGCCGGGGCGTCACCGCGCTGGATCTGGCCGCGGTGCTGAGCCTGGCCGGCGACGCCAGGGCGGCCACGTCCGCGGCCGAGCAGGCCCGCGACAGCTTTGCCGACAAGGGACATCTGGCCGGGGTGCGGCGGGCCGCGGCTGTGATCGAGGGCCTCGCGTGACGACGTCCACCCGACCGGACAAGCCGAAACTCAGCTGGGGTCTGCGGGGTGCGGGTCGCGACGACATTCCGGTGCAGGCGGCCGCCGGCCTGCCCGACACCCCCGAGCAGGCCTGGGGTGGTTCGACCGGGCGCGGGGTGCGGGTCTGCGTGGTCGACTCCGGGATCGAGGCCGGCCACCCCGACGTCGGCGAACTACACGGCAGTTACGTGGTATCCGGGCCTGACGACGAGATCACCGAGGCCGAGCCGGGTGACTCCTGCGGCCATGGCACGGCCTGCGCCAGCATCATCCGGCAGCAGGCGCCGGACTGCGAGCTCTACAGCGTCCAGGTCCTGGGCAAGGGATTCGGCGGTACCGGCAAGGTGCTGCTGGCCGGCCTGCGGTGGGCGGTCGAGCAAGGCTTCGACGTGATCAACATGAGCCTGTCCACGACCCGGCCGCAGTTCGCCGAGGCACTGCACGCACTGGCCGACGACGCGTTCT
>CAZZZW010000152.1:0-10351 GCA_964658795.1 Phormidium nigroviride PCC 7112 | reverse complement strand
GGGAGTTATGAGTTGATGACAGCGGCGCTCGACCGCCTGTGCCGGCAGAGCCCACACTTCGAGGCCGGTCGATCCGGTGCCGGGATCGCGGTGTTCTGCGAGGACATCGCGCCGCAACGACTGGCCCACGTCTCGCTCTGGATCCGTAGCGGGTCCCGGCTCGAAGGTCCGGGCGCGTACGGGGCCACTCACGCGCTGGAACATCTGGCGATCCGCCGGCTGCCGGAATTCACCTGGCCCGGCCTGGTCGAACGGGCCGGTGGCTCCTTCAACGCCGTGACCGACCGGGAATTCCTCGCCTTCTTCTACAGCGCGCCGGCCGAGTTCGCCGCCGGGTGCCTGCCCGAGTTCCTGGACCAGTTGCCGGTCGCAACCCGATCCTTCGCGCCGGCCGAGTTCGAGTCCGAGAAGAGTGTGCTGGCCGAGGAATGGCGCCACCTGGGCACCGACCCGTCGGCCTACCTGCTGGCCGGACTGCACGAACTGGTGCTGCCCGGCCAGTTGCGGCACTACCCCGGTGGCACCGAGGCCGACCTCGACGAGCTCACGCCGGCCGCGGTAGCGGCGGTGGCCGAGCGGATCTGGACCCGACCGCAGCTGGCCCTGATCGTGTCCGGCCTGCCGATGGAGGTCGTCATCGAGGCGCTCGACCGCTCGTCCCTGTCCGGCCTGTCCGACGCCGTAGCCGCCGACCGACAGCCCGAGGACCGGCGGGCCCGCGGCTCGTTCGGCTTCGAGGATCTGGCCGCCCAGGATCCTGACACTCCTGTCCTACAGGGCCTCGGCGCCGCAGGACCCGGTTGCGTCGATCCGACGCTGGCGGCGACCGAGGTGGCGGTGTCGTTGCTCGCCGGTGGCAGCAGCTCGCGGTTGTTCCAGGTCGTACGGGGTGACCGCGGTCTGGCCTACGGCGTGGACGGCTGGCACATCGCCTACGCCGACGCCGGTCTGAGCACGGTGCTGGTGCAGACCAGCGTCGAACACACCGCCACCGTCGAAGGATTGATCGATGCCGAGATCAATCGGCTGATCGAGCAGCCGGTGGGGATCGACGAGCTGGAGACGGCCCAACGGCGGTTGGTCGGGCAACGGTTCCAGTTGTGGGAGGACGGCGTCGAACGGGTCTTCGCCGCCGGCCGCGCGCAGTTCGTGCCGACCGGGCAGGTCACCGATCTGGCCAGCTGGGCCCGGGCCTGCTTCGGCGTCCGGCCCGAGGATGTTGCGGCGGCGGCCCGGAAACTGCTCGACCGGCAGGTCGTCTGTCATGTCTGAGGTCGCGCTGTCGGTCGACGGCCTGATCAAGGACTACGGCCGTGGGGGCAAGACCCGCCGGGCCCTGGACGGGGTCTCCTTCGAGGTGCCGGCCGGCCAGATCTGCGGTGTGCTCGGACCGAACGGCGCCGGCAAGACCACCCTGGTGCGGATCTGTTCCACGATGCTGAGCCCGGATGCCGGCTCGGTCCGGGTCGCCGGCTTCGACGTGCTGGACAAGACCGCCGAGGTTCGCCGGCGGATCGGCGTGGTGCTCGGCGGCGATCGCGGCCTCTACCCACGACTGACCGGCCGGGAGAACCTCGAGTACTGGGCCTCCCTGTTCCGGCTGCGCCGCTCGACCGCGATCGGTCGGGTCACCGAACTGCTCGAGCTGGTCGGTCTCGGGCAGCGGGGCGACGATCGAGTTTCCGGTTATTCCCGCGGCATGAAGCAACGGTTGCACCTGGCTCGGGGAATGATCGGCGATCCGACCGTGCTGTTCCTGGACGAGCCGACCACGGGACTCGATCCGATCGGGATCCACTCGCTGCACGAGATCGTGGTCAACCTGTCGGCCCGGGGCGTGACCATCCTGCTGACCACCCACGACATGGCCGAGGCCGAGGCACTGTGTGCCCAGGTGTTGCTGGTTGCCGGTGGCAAGGTGCTGCTCAGAGGCGCACCGGGGGAGTTGGAGATTCCGTCGCAGGTTCGGGTTTCGGTCGACGTCGGCGGGCTCTCGGAGGACCGGTACCGCGAACTGGCGTTGCTCCGGGGCGTGCTGACGTTCTCGGTGCGGGCCGGTGGCATGGCCCGTTTCGGTTTGGACAGCAAGGAGAACGCGGCGGCGTTGTCCGGTGCGGCCCAGGAGTCCGGTGCCGAACGACTCGGGGTGGCCCCGGCATCGGTCGAGGACGCCTACCTGGCCCTGTTCGACACCGAGCGCAATGACGTCGTTGTGAAATGACCTTTTTCTCCAAGGGCATTCGACGATGAGTGTGCTGCTCGCCGGATTGCGGGTGCAGTTGCTGATCAGCTTCCGCCGGCTGGACGATCTGCAACTGCTGGCCCAGGTGCCGTTCTCGGCCGTGCTGTACATGACCATGCTGGCCCAGACCGGGCGACAGGACCTGGCCGTAGTCGGGGTGCTGGCCAGCTACGTCACCTCGGTCTGGTCGCTGGCCTTGCTGTCCGGCGGCGACATGATCGATGAGGAAAGGTGGCTCGGCACCTTCGGTCCGATGCTCGTCACGCCGGTGTCGGTGGCCCGGGCCATGCTCGGGCGGGTGGTCGCGATCTCGCTGATGGGCCTGATCGGGCTGGCCGAGGCGGTGCTGGTCGCGGCGCTCTTCTTTCACATCGACCTGGCCGGCGGCAATCCGTTGCTGCTGATCGGCACCGTGTTGCTGTTGACGTTCGCGATGGCCGGCGCGACCTATCTGTTCGCCGCCGTCTTCCTGCTCACCTACAACGCCCGGCCGTTCCAGAACGCGATGACCTACCCGGCCTACGTGCTCGGTGGAGTGCTGGCCCCGTTGAAGGCCTGGCCGATCTGGATCCGAGTGCCAGGACGGCTGTTCTTCCTGTCCTGGGTGATGGACCTGTTCGGCGTCGCCACCGGTCGCCAGCACGGCGGGGTGCTCGGACCGGCGTTGGCCGGGATCGGTCTGGCGGTGCTGATGTGGTTCTTCGCCCTCGCCATGCTGCGGTTCGCGATCCGTCGGGTCCAGGTCACCGGAGCCTTCGATGACGCTTGAGTTGACGCAGCCGCGGGGCAGCCTGTTCGCCACGTTCCGGTTCGCCGCCGTGATCGGCTGGCGTGACTTCAAGGCGATGTATCGCTGGTACACCTACCTCGGTGGCTGGCTGATCCGGATCGTCGCCCAGGCGGCCTTCCTGGCCTCGGTCGGCCTGCTGATCGGTAGCGACACCGTCGCCCACCACATCGCGATCGGGGCGTCCTGTGCCACCGCGGCCACCGGCGCGCTGCTGGCCATCCCGATGGCCGCCACCGATCGAGCCCTGGGCACCGCCGGTCTGGTGGTGGTGTCACCGGCCGGGCTGGTGCCGGCCATGCTCGGTCGCGCGGTGGAGCGCCTGGTGGACGGAACGCTGACCGCCAGTACCGCGTTGGTGGCGGTGTTCGCCTACCTGCCCGAGGTGCGGTTGTGGCAGCCCGCGTCGCTGATGATTCCCCTGCTGGCACTGGCAATGGCGTTCAGCTGCACCTGCCTGGCGATGAACCTGGCCGGCGCCGCACTGCTCTGGCCCGATGCCCGCAACCTGCTCAGCGCGCTGGTCGTCACCCCCTTGACGCTGCTGTCCGGCGCGGTCCTGCCGCACAACCCGGCCGGCGGTTGGGCGGTGGCCAGCCACTTCGTGCCGCTCGGCAACGGCGTACGGGGGGTCCGGCAACTGGCCCTCGGCCATGCCGGAGCGGCCTGGCTGCCGTTGCTGGCCGAGCTGCTGGTCGGCCTCGGCTGGCTGGCGTTGGCGGTCGGGTCCCTGCGGGGCGCCCAGAAGTACGCCACCCGCCGGGCCGGATTGGTCTGAGTCCGATGCCCGTGACCGCGAAGAGGAGAGACCTGCGATGAGCGTGTCGGATCGCCAGCTGTTGTGGAACGTCCTTACGAAGCCCGACCATTCTGCAGACCTGCAGGATCTCGACGGCCCGAGCTTGGAACGGCTGGCCGTTCTGGCCGAGGACCAAGAGGTGTTGCTGCCGCTGGCCGACAGGTTCCTGGCCGCGCCCCGGCACAGCCAGACCGTGACCGAGCGGGTCGAACTGCGCCGGCGCAATCACGCCCGGGCGGTGGACCAGCTGGCCCAGGTCGACCACGCCCTGCGCGCGGCCGGCGTCCCGTTCCTGATGATCAAGGGTTTCGGCTACGAGCGGTTGCAGCCGGCCGGTTACCAACGACAGATGGACGATCTGGACCTGGTGCTGCCGACGACCGCGGACGGCTGGCGGGCCGCGGCGGCGCTGCTCGAGCTCGGTTACCAGTTTCTGACCACCACGATCGCCCGGCGTCCGTGGGGCTGGGCGGTGGCGATCGTGCTGCAGGACGAGCACGAACGAGACGTGGAACTCAACTGCGCCGGACTGATCTTCCACAGCTACTCGGTGTTGGGTTGGGACGATCAGCTCTGGGCCGATCAGGAGAAGGTGCGCGAGGTCGGCGTTCCCGGTCGGCGCTGGGCCGCGGCGATCCTGATCGCCGAGATGGTGGACCGGCCGCGGCTTCGGCTGCGGGACCGGCTCGATGCCCGGGCGGTGTTGTCTCGCCTGGACCAGGCCGATCTCGATTGGCTGGATGCGCTCAGCCGGCGTTGTTCGTTGGATTGGGAGCTTGCCGCGGCCAAGGACACCGAGACCGACGACGTCGACTTCGAGGCCAGCCGCGCGTTGCGGCTGCGGCGGAGGATGCCCAATGCCTTCCGGGCCGCCACCCATGTGTTGCCGCTGATCCGGCGCAGTGCCGGCCTGGTTGAGGGGCTCCGGGCCGCTGGGGTGGCGTTCAGCCGGGACAAGCTCGGTGATGTGCTCGAGGCCGACGAGGACATGGACAGCGTCAGCGACCGGACGCTGGCCTGGTCCGGCCGGGCGGCCACCGCGCTGAACCACCGTCCGGCCAAGGCCCAACTGGCGGCTGGGGCGAGTTTGCCCATGGTGCCATTGGACATCGAGGATGACACACCGCGCCGAGGTACACCGGTCGGGGACGTGGTGGACGACGTCACCGTCTACGAGGCCGGTCGCGGCCTGGTGCTGGACACCCCGATCGGGGCGTTCCTGTCGGTGATGATCCCGGTGGTGACCGAGGAACAGGTCGACCAGGCCGTGGCCGCCCTGACCGGCGCGGTTCAGCCTTAGGCCTGCGGGAGTTTCGTGCGCCCCGGCTTGGGCCGCCCGGCGGACGGCGGCGGCACCATCGGGCCGATGTCACCGTCCGGTGCCTGGTCCAGATCGACGATCACCGGCGCGTGATCACTCGGGCCGGTGCCCTTACGGGCCAGCCGATCGACCCAGGCCGCCCGCACCCGGCCCGGTACCGTACCGCCGCCGAGGATCAGGTCGATCCGCATCCCCAGGTTCTGATGGAACATTCCGGCCCGGTAGTCCCAGTAGCTGAACACCTGGTCCACCGGCCAGCGGTCCCGGACCAGGTCGTGCAGGCCGAGATCCAGCAGGCCCTGCAGCGCGGTCCGTTCCGGCTCGGTCACGTGGGTCTGGCCGACGTAGGCCGCCGGATCGAACAGGTCGGCGTCGGCCGGTGCGATGTTCATGTCACCACAGACCAGTGCGTCGTCCGGTCCGCGCTCGACGTCGCGGCGCAGGGCCTCGAGCCAGGCCAGCTTGTACTCGTAGTGCTCCGAGCCGACCGTGCGCCCGTTGGGGACGTAGAGCGAATGCACCCGCAGGCCCCCGCAGGTCGCCGACACCGCGCGGGCCTCCAACTCCGGAAAGCCCGGTACGTCGGGGAAGCTGCGCTCGACGTCGTCCAGGCCGACCTTAGACAACAGGGCCACGCCGTTCCACTGGGACTGTCCGACGTAGGCCGCCCGGTAGCCGCGGGCGGCCAACTCGTCATCGAGCAGTTCGGCGATGGCGTCGTCAGCCAGCTTGGTCTCCTGCAGGCAGACGACATCCGGCTGGCGTTGGTCCAGCCAGGGCAGGAACCGGGGCAACCGCTGCTTGATCGAGTTCACGTTCCAGGTGGCGATCCGCATCGGCCCAACGTAATACGGGCCGGCCCGGGCAGGGTGCGGCCGGGGCGCCGGACCCTGCATCACGGACGGTCGGCCCGAACGTCCTGACCCTGGCCAGCTTCGAGCTCATTCCGGGCCTGGATCAGGTCGGGCCGCTCCCGCCGCCGGGCAGGTGTGGACGCCCGTCCTCGGCCGGCGTCAGCTGGTTGGCGGCGGCTTCGAGGGCGGAAAGCCTGTTGAAAGCAGTCGTGATCTGCTCCACCGCCAGCGCGCGAACGGCGGTGAGTTCGGAAACCCGATGCCGGGCCCGCCAGGACAGCTCCCTGCTGCTGATCTCCACAAGGGCCGCGGCGAGGTTGTGAATGATCTGCACGGCGGCCGGTCCGAGCAGTTCGTATCGCTGCGAAACAGCGTCCAGCTGTTCGATGATGTTCATGAAGGCCAGGTGATTGTTCTCGATCTTGCCGCGACGATGCTGCTGCGGTATGCCTGCGGCGGCCACTACGGCTTCGGCCAGCTGTGCCACGGCACCGCTCACCTCGCTCGTGAGGCTGCCGCTGACCAGGCTGTGCAACCTGATCGACCCGAGGGCGGGATAGAGCTCGGGCAGATCAAGCAGTCGGTCGAGGTCGCGGGTGAGTCGGCGCAGCGCCGCGATGGTCGGTTCCCAGCTTCGCGCGCTGGACGGAACTCCGCGGTACGAGGCTTCCACCCGTCGATGCAGTTGCCTGCGCAATCGCTCCACTGAGCGGCCGACGGCGGCGAGGGCCTCTCCTACCTTCGGGTCGGCCCGGTCGGTCTCGGTGGAGTCAACGATTGAATCCGAGATTCCCTCGTAGCTGTCGAGCAATTCGGCCAGCCTGGGCGCGCTGTGGGGAGGCGAGTCTGCCAGCCAGGCATCAGGTCCCAGTGCTGTCAGCTCGGCGATGAACTCGCTCAGGCCCGCAGCCACATCCTCGGCCGCTGGATAGGGCAGCAACAGGCGTCGGCTCGCGGCACCGAGCAGCTCGATGACGGTCATGAACTGGGCCGCCGCGGCAGGCGTGGCGGGCAGATCGGTCGACCAGCGAATGCGTCCCGTGCTGCGCAGGTCGATGGGCAGCTCCAGCCGGCGTTGAAGGCGGTCCAGGGCTGAGCGCCGATCCGGGTCTCCGAGATTGGTCATAGCGCAGGATCCTAGGTGTCATCGAACCGGCGGCGCCCGACACCGGCCGAACTCCGGTCGGTGTCGGCCGTGCTGAGGCCGCACCCGGCCGGCAACCCTGAGCCAGTCCTTGGATCGGCCGCTGGGCGGTCGATGAGACCAGGCAGGCCCAGGCCTGGGTGAACTACAGTCACACCATCTGAATCAGGTCAAAGAGGAGTACTCGGTGCCGAATCCAGGCCGGCCCACCATGCACGACGTTGCCCGCGCGGCCGGTGTGTCACACCAGACCGTGTCCAACGTGCTGCACGGACGCGGCCGGGTCGGCGCCGAGACCCGGGAGCGGGTGGCCGCAGCCATCGAGGAGCTCGGCTACCGGCCGCACGCGGGCGCCGCCAGCCTGCGGACCCGGCGGACCAACCGGTTGGCCTACCCGATCGCGGTCGGCGAACTCGGGCCGATGGACGCCAACACGATCATGCTGGAATTCATCCAGTCCCTGACCAGCGCCGGCGGTCGGCAGGGGCAGCATCTGGTGCTGTCCAGCGCGCCGGAACGTCGTCTGGACGATGTCGTCGAGCTGTTCCGGTCGGGCGCGGTCGATGCGGTGGTGCTGGGCAACGTGCTGCCGCGCGACGAACGGGTCGCCACGCTGGCCCGGTTGAACCTGCCGTTCGCCTGCTTCGGCCGGACCGATGCGGCCTATCCGCAGACCTGGGTCGATGTCGACAGCCGGACCGGGGTGGCCGAGGTGACCCAGCACCTGATCCGGACTGGTCACACCACGCTGTCCTTCCTGGGCTACGCCTCGTTCGGACCGTGGGATCTCGATCGAGAACAGGGATATGCCGACGCGATGTCCGACGCCGGCCTGCACCAGCGGGTGCACATCGTCGAGCAGACGGCCGCCGCCGCGACCCGGGCGATCGAGGAGCTGCTGGACGGCCCGGACGCACCGACCGCGATCGTGACCGGCAGTGATGTGCTCGCCGCGCAGGTGTACACCGTGGCCGGCCAGCGCGGCCTGCGGATCGGTTACGACCTGGCCGTCACTGGATTCGACGGCAGCGTGGTCGGGCGGTTGTTGACCCCGTCACTGACCACGGTGGCCATCCCCACCGAGTACATCGCCGAACGATTGATCGCCCGGGTGCTGGCCGAGCTGGACGGGCCGACCGGGGCGCCCGGCGAACTGATCCGGCCGGATCTGATGTTCGGTGACAGCGGCTGAGGTCGTTGTCTAGCGGTTGAGTAGAGTTCGCGGCAGTCGCTCGAGCTCGGAGGAACGTGTCGTGCCGGAATCCGGAACACCCCTACATCGGCTGGGCTTTCTCACCATCGGTCTGTTCGACGGGGCTGATCCGGGACCCGGCCACGAGACCACGCTGCAGGTCATCGAGCTCGGCGAGCGGCTCGGTTTCGACAGTGCCTGGGTACGGCATCGGCATCTGCAGTACGGCATCTCCTCTCCGGTCGCGGTACTGGCCGCGGCCACCCAGCGGACCCGCCGGATCGAACTGGGCACCGCAGTCATCCCGCTCGGCTGGGAGAACCCGCTGCGGCTGGCCGAGGATCTGGCCACCGTCGACGTGTTGTCCGGTGGCCGGCTCAACCCCGGCGTGAGCGTCGGGCCGCCGATGCACTGGGACGACGTCCGGCAGGCGCTCTACCCGGACACGGCCGAGGTCGAGGACTTCAGCTACGAGCGGGTCTCCCGGCTGCTGCGTTTCGTCGGCGGCGACCCGGCCACGAGGTTCAGCGGCACCGAGGGCATCGAGCAGTGGTCGGATCGGGTCGAGCCGCACTCGTCCGGGCTGCGGGAACGCCTCTGGTACGGCGGGGCCAGCCTTCGCTCGGCCGAATGGGCCGGGGCGAACCGGATGAACTTCCTGACCAGCAGCGTGATCCGGTCCGAGGGTGGTTCGACCGACTTCGCCGCCAGTCAACGAGCCCAGATCGAGGCCTTCCGTGCCGTGCACCCGGCCGGCCGGGTGTCGCAGGGGCTGGTCGTGATCCCGACCGACCGGGCCACTGGCGAACAGCGCGCTCGGTACCAGGCCTATGTCGAGGCCCGGACGCCCCGGACCAGGCAGCCACAGGGGCCGGCCGGCATGATGTTCGCCCGCGACCTGATCGGCTCGTCGGAACAGATTGCCGAGGCTTTGTATGCCCATTCCGGCTTCCAGGCGGTGACCGAGGTTGCCTTCGCGCTGCCGTTCAGCTTCGAGCCGGCCGACTATGTGCAGATCCTGACCGACATCGCCGAACGGCTCGGTCCCGCCCTCGGCTGGTCACCGGCGGCCTGAGGGTGCCTGGCGAGTGACGCTCAGGACTCGCCACGACGATCCGGTGCGCCGCGCCCGCTGGCTGAGCCCGCCGGCGGTATCCGTTCACCGCTCGGCCACCGACCTGCGCTAGTTTCGGAGGAGTGACGACTACTCCTGTGCGTATCGGTGTCCAACTCCAACCCCAGCACGCGGACTACGCCGCGATCCGCCGTGCGGTGTCCGAGGCCGAGGACCTCGGCGTCGACGTGGCGTTCAACTGGGACCACTTCTATCCTCTGTACGGCGAGCCCGAGGGCAAGCACTTCGAGTGCTGGACCATGCTCGCCGCCTGGGCTGAGCAGACCAGCCGGGTCGAGATCGGCGCCCTGGTCACCTGTAACAGCTACCGCAACCCCGAACTGCTGGCCGACATGGCCCGCACCGTCGACCACATCAGCGACGGTCGGCTGATCCTGGGCATCGGCTCCGGCTGGTTCGAGAAGGACTACACCGAGTACGGCTACGAATTCGGCACCGCCGGTGGCCGGCTGAACAAGCTCGGTGAGGACCTGCCGCGGATCGAGTCCCGGTGGGCCAAGCTCAACCCTGCGCCGACCCGCAAGATCCCGGTGCTGATCGGCGGCGGGGGCGAGAAGAAGACGCTGCGCCTGGTGGCCCAGCACGCCGACATCTGGCACTCGTTCGCCGATCTCGACACGTTCAAGCGCAAGATCGAGATCCTGCACGGGCACTGCGCCGATGTCGGCCGGGATCCGTCCGAGATCGAGTTGTCGGTCGGCACGCCGGACGGCGAGCCGGCTGAGGTCGGGCCGGCACTGGTCGAGGCCGGGGCGCGACTGTTCACGGTCGGCGTCGGCGGCCCGGACTACGACCTGTCCAAGCTCAAGCAGTGGCTCGACTGGCGCAACACCCTGTAAACCATTCGGCATTGTGCGGCCCGAAATGGGGCTGGGCC
>CAZZZW010000151.1:0-10368 GCA_964658795.1 Phormidium nigroviride PCC 7112 | reverse complement strand
TCTAATTTGGATCCTAATTCGGCTGGCGCAGACTCTTTGAAGCTTTCATCGGATCGGTTGTCTGAAAGGTAACCATCTTTGCCGATCCCGAGGCCGAAGACTCCGGCCTCCGCAACGTTTTGAAGCGTCTGCTTCAGGCCACTGGCGCCGCCATCCCAGATGTCGTTTTGCAGGCATTTTTGGGTAGACGCGTTAGTGCAGAACTCCTGAAGCGCCATCCACAACTTGGTCCTATCCCACGTATCGCCCGCCTCGGGGTGTACGCCGAACTCATTGTCGTATTTGTTGATGTTGGCTTCGAACTCGGCGAGGAAGAGGAAGACATCAACGTTGGTGTGTTTCGTTGTCGGGATGGTGATGTTGTTGATCGTGTTGTGGCCGTTGTCAGAGTTTGCGGTGAGTCCGTTGCCGTAGCTTTCCGAGTTTGATGTCACCGTTACGCCTGGATCCGAGGTACTTGTCTTGACACCCGGGGCGCTGCCAACCGAATTTCCCATCGCCGACTTTGAAGTCGCGCTACAGACATCCGCGCAACCCGCGAGCTGACCAGAGGGATCGGACTGCCCAATGGGCTCGTTCTCGGCGTAGCTGTAGCCGTTATTTTGAAGCGGATCGCCAGTGTCCAGAACGGGATCAGTGTTCAGGAAGCGGCCGAGGACCGGGTCGTAGTCGCGGGCACCGAGGTGCACCGTGTTAGTCGTGGCGTTGACTGTTTGGTTCAGGAATCCATGACCTGATGTCCAACTGGTGGTGCTGCCGGCGCGGGTGTTTCCGAACGGATCCAGGTAGCGGTGACTAGTGGCCAGCGTGGTGGCGTTGACCTCGTCACGGACGGTGTTCTGTCCCGGCGCGGCGTTGAGCCAGTAAAGCGTGCTGGTCGTCGGCGCCGCGGGAGTGGTGGTCCGTTCCGCAATAGGCATCCCGTTGGCGGTGTAGGTACGAGTCGCCGTAACGACGTTCGAGTCCGGGGCGATGTTGAGCTCGGTGTCACCGACGAACAGGGTTCGGCCAGAAGTCGAATCGTCACGGATAAGCAGGTTGCCGTCGGCATCGTAGATGTTGGAGACGGTTGGACCAGAAGGTGACGTGCTGCTGACAGAATCGAGATTGCCCCGAGAGTTCCAGGTCAAGGTTTCGCCGGGCCGGTTCGTCGTCTGGCCGCCGCCGTCGTATTGATAATCGGATTCGGGTCCTGCGGCCCAGCTTCCGCCCGCCGCCGGCTGCGTCTGGTTGGTGACGCTGGTTGCAGTGTGCGGCTGGGAGCCGCCCGTCGGGTAGTGGTAAGTGTCAAGCTTTGAATTACCCACGCCGTTCAGTGCGTGGTTCAGGACGGTGAGCCGATTGCCAGTAGTGGTGTCGTAGGTATAGGTCTGCCAGTACGGAGCCGGGCCGCCCATCGACGTCGGCGTCTTCGCTGAACCACAATTGTTGCTCGACGGAGTCCAGACATCGGTGAGTTCTTGCAGTCCGTCGTAGGTGTAGCACTGGGTGTCGGTGCTCTGGCCGTCAGCAACGTTGCTGTCTGACGTGATGAGCCCCGAATTTGTGTAGGTGTAGTGGTGGTCGGCGGTGTGGAAGCCGGTGTTCGCGTTAGTTTCGGTCAGCAGATCGGTGAGCCGGTTGGTGTTGTCGTCGTAGGTGTAGAGCCGATCGAAGATGGTGGTGCCGTTGCTGAAATCCATGAGGGACGGCAAGTCGATCGAGTTATACGTTACGTCGCCGAGGTACTGGACGGTCCCGTTGACGGTCGTCAGGTTGTTGAGACTGTCGTAATAGAACGCGGGTCGCTCTTTCGGCAGGCCGCCCATCGCGACATCGCTGTAGCTCGACAAGTGTCCAGCCGCGTCATAGGTCAGGGCGGAGGTGAAGGTGGCGGTTCCGCCGTTCCAGTTGGGGATCACGGTGCTGGTTGCCGTTGGCCTACCTGCTGCGTCGTAACTGCTGACGTTTTCTGCGTAGGCATCGCCGGGCTGGTCAGGAGAGCTTGGGGGCTCTGGGGTTGAGCCGACGTAGCTGGCCGACTGCGAGAGCAGTCCAAGACCGAGCGTTGCCCCGTCATAGGTCCACGATGCGATGAGGGCTTGGTCGGCCGTCCCGGTCGGGTGGTCGTACTCCTTGGTCTTGCGACCCATCGAGTCGTAGGCGTAGGCCAAGTCCGTGCCACTACCGGTGTTGACGGTCGCCTGAAGGTTGCCCGCGTGGTCGTAGGTGTTCGAAGTGGTGCCGGTATCGGGATCGATCGCCTTCGTCTGGCGGCCGAGAGCGTCGAAGACCCAAGTCCACTGGTGCGCGGCAGGGTCCGTCATCGAAGTCATGTCGCCGCGCGCATCGTAGCCGTAGCTGGTGTCCTGGGCAGTACCGGTCAACGTTGAGCCTAGATACTTATAGAGATGAGTGGTGCGACCGAGGCTGTCGCTGACCGTGGCCGTAGCTGTGCCGCCGGCCGGCGGCGTCGTGTTAACGCGGTGCACGTTCGGGTAGGAGTAGCTGGTGCGCCACAACTCGCCGAAGGTGTCGTCAGAACGCAGGCCAAGCGTGATGTCGGCGGATGTGCGTCCAGCGCCGTCGTAGATGGTCTGGGTTTGGCGAGGCACCTGGGTGGCAGAAGTCGGCGCAAATAGGTTTGCCGACGGCTGGATGTCGGTCGTCCCATAGGCATTGTCGGTCAGCCGAACACGACCAGCCTGGTCGTAGTACGTCGTCGCCACGATGGTCCCGCCGATACCGTGGGCTCCGCTGGAATTCTCGACGTCCATTGCCGACTGCGTCTGAATCGACCTACTCAGTCCGTCAAAGAATGCGTAGCTGGAAATGGTGCCACCGGTCGGGTTCAGCGTGGACGTCGTGACTTCGAGCGGTTTGTTCGCCGTCTGTACGTAGGTGTAACCGAGCGAGGGTGTCGCGTAGGTGGACTGCGGATGGTCGGCGAGCCAGACGTTGCTGACTCGGCCAAGGCCGTCATAGGTCGCCGTAGTGACGCCGCCGTTGGCATCGGTCACCGTGGTTGGGCTGTTGGCCCATAACGTGCTGTAGTTGGTCGTCGATGACATCGTTTGCACGTCTAGGGCGTTCGTCGTGACCGTCTTGCCGGTGTAGGGGCCGGACGATGAGGGCGAGTACGCCGTCACGGTCGTTAAGCCCGCCGCGTTGGTTACCCGAAGCAGCCGGCCGAGCGCGTCATACCCGCTCACAGGCGTGGTTGCCGTGGTAACGATGATCGGCGTGCTGCCGCTGTAGTTGTCGACGACATCAGTGCGAGTGAGATTGCCCTTGGTAAGAACCTGACCGTTATAGGCCGAAGCGCCGTCATAGAAGTAGCGCGTGTCGGAGACTGCGTCCGCAGGGAGGGTGGGTGCGGTCCCACAGGGCTTGCCGACGACAGAGACACGCGATGGCAGATCAAGCAACCACAATGCGGTGTCGGTATGGCCCGTTGGGTCGGTGGCGTACTCGGTAGTGCTGCAGGTGCTGCCCGCATCCGGCGTCACCGTCGAGACCGTCGTAACTCGACCGTTGGTGTCGTGTCCGGTCGCCACAGTCACCGTCTCGTCCCCTGATGGACCCGTGGTGGTGGTGTCTGTCAACGACGTGCCCGACATGTACGCGCCGGCATTGACCGAGGCGCTGAAGGTACCGGTGCTGTTGGGTGCTGGGTTCGGGAACGAAACCGTCCTGGTAAGCGGTGCAGTCGCCAGGCCCCAGGGCACAGTCACGATGTCGCTGATGACGTTACCGCCAACACCGTTAAGCACCCTGGTCTCGACCAGATTGCCGGCCCACCAAGGTGAGTCGGTGATGGTGTGACCACCAATGACTGGAGCGGAGGTGCGATAGTGCCCGGTGCCGGTGCCATCTGGGTCGCCGCTCAGGCCTTGCAGGTAGGTGTAGTCGGTAACTCCCTGTTGCGATGGCGCGGCGGGATCACCGGTACGGACCTCCACCTGGCTGTAACCAGCAAACACTGACCAGGTTCGTTGCGCCGTCTGCGTCATCGGCGAATTGTCGAGGCGCCAGGCCGGGGTACCTGGGTAGGAATAGAAGGTCTGAACGGACGCATCATTGATCGCCGCAGGCATATTAGGAGCCTGCACGATCGACTGGACGCGGTACTTGTTGAACCAGTCCAGGATTGGAGCGCTACTCGCAGACGGTGACCACCATTCCGGAAAACAGCGGTGGGTGTTGGTCGCCGGGTTAAGGCTGGCGATGAGCGTGGCCGTGCAGTCCGAGTTTTCGTAGCTGACGCCTACGGTGCCGCCGGTATCGAGGTCGATGCTGCCGATGCGCATCTTGGCCAACGCGACGTGGGTGCTGGGGTCGACGCGGTTGTTGAGGCTGACGGCATGGAAGGTCGTGTCCGGCAGGTTCGGGCGGCTGATCGAGCCCAGGAACATCGAGGCGGCGCTGGTGTCGCCCGGGTTGATGAACGAGTGGTGCAACGTCCAGACATCCGCAGTGGTGAAAGCGCCGCTCACCAGGCTCTGCGTCGTGACGGTGTCGAGCATCTGGGTGGTCCAGAACGTCGGCGTAGTCAAGCCGGTGCAAGTCCCCCCCGACACGCAGTTCTGGTCCCAGGGCACGTCGGGGTAGTTCGCGGGATGCGCCGGTGTCGGGAACGTCGCGCCATTCTGGACCGCACACGTCGATGCTGACGGAGCGGTGACGTTGCAGCGGCCGTACGTGTCGTAACCCAGGGTGACCTTGGCCGATGGATAGGTGCCGCCGGAGGAAATGCCGTAGTCGATCTCGCTGAGATAGCCACCGCGGACATAGGAGACGAGCGCGCCTCGGTTCTTGTGGTAGTAGTTGTGCTCGAGCGTGTACTTGAAGTTTTCTGAGTTGCCGTGAATGTCCACGACCCGGTCCAGGTTCCAGCGCCACACCTGGGTGCAACCAGAGGCGGCAAAGGTCGAGGCGTGGCACGGCTCGTTGGCATCATCGCCGAAAACAGGCGCTGTCCAAGCCGATGTCGGGCTACGGCCGAAGAAGTACTGTGTCCCGTCCTGCGTCGTCAGCGACCAGCAACCATTGCGGCTGCCGCCGTCGGCACAAGTGGTGGAGTTCGGCAAATATTGCACTCGGCTGCCGTCGTCGCCCTGGATGCGGTATTCGTCGGCCGTGCCATCTGGCACCAGCGCGCCGGAGTGTCCGGCAAACGAGACGTTGTCGTTCTCGCCGCTCCAGCACAGATCGCCTGATGCGGCCTGGTCCCCAGCCAGTCCGGTGCCGTCCAAAATGCACGGTGTGTAGCTGCGTTCAATGAACCCCGACCCACCGAGCTGCCAGCCATCGCCGATGACCGATGACTGGTTGTTCGTCGACGCGGTCTCACCGTCGATCGCACCAGAGTCATAGGTAAGGGCAAGGTTCGGCGACGGGCCAGCGGCGATCGGCGGAACGCGGAACGGATAAGACCAGCTGAAACTGCCAGTTTGATTCGCGACCTGGAACGAGCCGGTCGCGGTCAGCGAGGTCGCCGCCCAAGTTCCGCTGCCCGACGTGGAGGTGGGCGCGGCAGCCGGCGTGACGATGAGCGGCTGCGCGCTGACCTGTGGCGCGATCACGGCCGAAGCCGCCGTCTTCGAAGCGGTCAGAGACGTTGGCTTGGACGCACCCGCAGAGAGGTTCTTGGCCGTTGCCGAACCGGGAAGGCTTACCCACTGCACGCGGCTGGCGTAGTCCGCGCCGTACAGGCCGTTGAGCACGGCGTTCGGGATGCGCACCGCGACCGGCGCAGAGCCAGAGCGAGCATCGGTGCGAGTCAAACGGAGGACCAGACCAGACAGACCGAGCTTCTGGGCGCTAGCCGCGTCGAGGATTTCGACCCGCAGCTTGGTCGCTGGCGTGGCTGACGACTCGAGAGGAGCGACAGCCAGACCGGACGCGCCGACGGCCGTCCAGGCGGAGACCGCTGTAGGCACCACGTCGAGGCTGGTCGTCGGCTTGGCTGCGGCCCCCGCTGGTGCGGCCAGCCTCAGGTTGAACGCTCCAGCGGCCGGCAGTGCGCGCAGCGCGGCGACCGCTCCGGTGTCCGCTTGACCTTTTTGCGCGATGGTGGAATTGATCGACGATCCGTGAACGAGCCTGCCGAGATAGGGCGACACCTTGTGGGCCGAAGTGGCACTCGCCGGGGCAATTAAGACGGTGGTCGGTACGCACGCAGCCGCGACAAAGGCCGTCGCTACGCCGAAGACCGTCAAGCGTCGGCCGCGATTAGTTGGAGCGTGAGTCATGAATCTGATCCGTTCGGGAAGGTTACGGTCAAGCCGGACCACAGTGCCTCTTGTTGGGAGACGCTGAGAACATGCCCGTTGAAGATGTCGAGACCGCCGATTTGGCCATGCCAGCGGTCACCGTTCATGTCACGACCAAGGATCAACGCGCCCTGCGAAGCCGTGGCGACGGTCGGGTGGGGCGTCGGGTCCGCCAAATTGTCCATACCAGGTTTGCCTGGCATGTTCGTAGCCGTATTGCCGCCACTGTCATAGTTATAGGCAGCCACTTGGAGTTGATTGGCTGCGCTGTTCCACGTGCCGACGACCAGCACCCATGTGCCATCGTCGGCATAGGTGTACTTAGTTCGAGCGCAGTCCACCGCTGGGGAACCGCTCGTCGCGGACGGCGCGCACATCTGCCAGTAACCATTGTTGCGTTGCAGCGTTAACGCTGAACGGGTTCCGCTGGTGTCCTGCGACGCGATGACGCGCAAACCGGTTGAGCCGGCGTCCGGTTTCACCCATGCGGCAATCGTGAGGCTGTGTGTGCTGTCGAGCGTTGTGACTGGGTTGCTCGAGCTGGTGTCGCTCGCCGCCTCGGCGGCGGTGCCGTTGAAGTACATCGAGGCCTCCAGCCAGGTCGGCATGCTGGTGTCAGCCGCCGGGTCCTGACTCGCGTCCTGATCGTGGGCGCCGTTGGTGCGCCATGAAATGCCGTTCAGCGCCAAGGACAGGGGGTTGCTCGTATTGTTGTCTGCCAATTGAGCCGGCTGATTCGTGTAGTCACTGTCGTCGGCGCGCCAATCGTGACTGCTGCTAGCCGCGGTGGGCGTTACGACCGTGAAGTACGCGGTGAACGGCGCTGACTTATTTCCGGCATTGTCAAAGGCGTACGCGACGAGCTTGTTGGTCATCTGCGTCGGCACGATCGAACCCTTCGGGGTACCGGTAGCACAGACAGTCCCGACGTTGCCCGACACGCGGGGACAATGCGTGCTCGCAAGGCGCTCCGCTACCGTGCCGGAGGTGAACGCGTAGCCCCACACGTTCGCGGAGTCCGTGCCGAAGTAGATCGTGGCAGGTACGTTCGCCTCGCCCTTTGGGTTATCGCCGTTGACCAGGTCGATGTCTGCGGAGGTCACCGATGGTTTGTTCGGTGCGGTCACGTCGACGCTGAAGTTGAACCAGCTAGTCCAGTCGCTGCAGACGGTGCCGTAGTCGATTCGACATGCTTGCACTCGCCATACCCACGCTCCCTCGGTCAGGGCGGCGCTTGTTGGCATGGTGATGCTCGCGGTGCCGCCCGCCGCCTCGTTGTCCGCGTACGGGCCGTGACAGGAACCGACGCTTGACGGCGTGCCGGCGCAGACGGAGAAGGAGTACTTCAGCGATACGCCCGGGTCAGCGTCTCCGGCGGCCGCAGTGAACGTTGGTGTACGGCTGTTGATGACCGCGCCAAGACCGCAGACCGCGAAACAGGGAGCGATTGTGCGATTGGACGGCGTCGTCGGGAACGAGACGTAGTTGATCTGCAGCGAGGCAGCGCCGAGGAACTTCTTCCAGCCGTTGTGGTCGGTTTCGCTCTGCGCCATCATGCCCAGGTTGAGGGTGGGGGCCGTAGCGTCGGCGGTTCGCTGCACGGCGTCGCCGGCATCGAAATGCACCTGACCCTGGCCGCAGGAGCTGTTGTAGCCGTAGGCCACGTTCTGGGTGTCGGACAGCACCTTCATAGCCGGCTTGGTGTTCCAGGTGCTGGAGGACGTCAGCGGATCGGTCGTCCACAGCTGAACCGGACTGGGGTTGCACGAGAAGGCCCAGACCTCGGTGGTGGCGAAGGTGGCGTTCAGGATGTGCTTGCCGACCACCGGGCTGGTGTCCATTTGCCAGTACGAACGGGTGGTGTGCGAGTGGCCGTCATCGCTCTGGGCCGCGTCGATGTAGCCGACGTGCTGGTATCCGTCGATGACCGTCGAATCTTTCCAGTACGCCGTCGTCGGGTCGTCCGAGTCCACCATCCCCCACCCGGTCCGGCCGGCCGTCCAGGTTGGGTCGACGTACACCGGATAGGTCACATCCGGCGAGGTCGCGACCGAGGCGGCGTCGACCGACACGCTGGTGGCGGTCACGGCCGTTGCGACGGGCGAAGCAATGCCGGGGCCGCCAGGACCGGCAGCGGAGGCGCCGTCTGCTGAAGAGTCCCACCACGTTGCCGTCGTCGCCGACAGCTGCGTCACACCCTGTACGTCCTTCACGAGAGTCGTTCCGCCGGCGGTGCCGGCAGTCGTCAGGCTGCCGTCATCGATTCCGAATGCGACGTGGGCCAGCGCCGGATTTGCGGCCGCGGCCGCGTCCTTGATCACGAGCACGTCCGCCATCCCCGACGGTGTGGCGGTCAGCTTCAGGTCGACGCCCGGATAGACGTCGGCGTACGTCGCACTCGATGCGCTGACCGACGGAGCTGGCAGCGCTCCGGCCGCCCAGGTTTCGGACAGCCATTGGCCGGAATCGCCCTGAACCTGGACGAGCGGCCCGGAACCACCGGCCGAAAACTTCACCGGCACCGCCGCAGCCTGAGGCTGCAGGCCACCTCCGACGGACGTGAGCGTCGAGTTCACCGGCACCCAGCCGCCGTTCTGCTGGACGCGCACCGGTTCGCTATCCTCTGAGAGCTGCATCGTGCCATCGGGTTGCGCCTGCAGCAGCTCGGTCTCCGTCGTGGCGGAATCCACTGTCACTGCATGACCAAACTCCGACGCAAGCTTTAGCGCAGTTGCCTCATCGGACGCCGAAGTTGCGTCCGCAGACTGGGTTGCTGCGGCGACTGGCACCGACGTGGCAAGCGGAACGACGACCAGGAGGCCGGTCAGCATCGTGGCCGATACAGCCAGTCGAGTCCAGGACAGAGCCACTACGTTCTCCCGCGAGCAGGCAGCACGAAGAAATGCTCCGCGCGTCAGGTTGATGTGAAGCCCTTAGGCGATTCTTAACCTAGGTAGGTGCCTGAACGGTGTCAAACAACAAGTCGGTTACAACCGGACTTCCAGCACCAAGACGGCAACTCAAAAGCCGACACAAGACGCGAATCACCTCCAGGCAGCTTGATGGAAGCCTCTTTCTAGTGACACCCAAGCCAATAGTGTGACCTAGGCAACAAGTCGAATTTATCGAACCGACCATTCGGTTTCGCGAGCAGAGGGCTGTACCCGCGAGAGCCCGGGCTGAGGAGATCTCGCTTGTTAAATAAGGCTGAACTGCATGGCTTGTTGCCCTCAGAATGGCGTAGAGACTTGCGGATCAGTGCCGACGCTTGACCTCGAGCTTCACCAGGACGGAGTCCGGCTGCTCGTCAGTCCCATCGGGCGAATCCTCGTGGCTCGGCGACTCCACGATGGCTCGAAACTTGGTCTCCCCGCACCGCGCGGATCAGAGAGCGCCGGAGCAGTGATACCGAGCGTCGCAGTCGAGCCGGCCGTAGCGGTAGCTGGACGCCATGACGGATGGCCCGCCGATGACGCTTCCTGATCTTCATCGTCTTACCCATCTCTGTCCCCCAAAAAGTTCATCCGACGCTGTCGCGTTCTGGCTACTGGGAGGGAGCCTGTGCTCATCGGACGAGGCAGGATCTCGGACCGCGACGGCAGCCGCCGGAGGCGCCACGAGCTAGGCATGCGGGTAATGAAATAGACGGCGCGGTAGCCCCCGATCAGCTCCCTAGCGCGCCGCCCTTCGCCCGCACGGTAACTCTGCCGACAGCCGGCCGGGCACGGCAATGTCTGACTTCGGCCAGCCCTTGGCCGAGTTCGGCCACCCGCAACGCACCCGACGAGTGATCACCTGCGCCTCGAATGATCAGCTGGGAGCGATCATTCGTGCGGCAACCGCTCACTCGTGCGCTGTCCGGCACGGCCGGGAGCGGCGGTGTTGCCACTGCAACCGCCTATGGCAACGCCCCGACCCGCGGCAACATTACGGCGAACGCCACAGCGACCGGCGGCGCCGGCGGCAGCGGAACCGGGGGCGCCAACGGCGGCGCTGGCGGTAATACCGATCTCGCCGATGCGGTCGGTGGCCAGACCCATGGCGGCAAGTTGGTGCTCAATCAGACCGCGATCGGCGGCGCGGGTGGCGCCGGGATCGGCGGCGGCACCGGCGG
>CAZZZW010000150.1:2951-10442 GCA_964658795.1 Phormidium nigroviride PCC 7112 | reverse complement strand
CAGAAGGCCCCCAGTTTCCGTAAGCCCGGCCGCGCAGCGCCCGCACCGGGGCGCAAGTGACGAGCCTGGCCGTCGGCCTAGTCGACCTGCGCCGGGCGCTCAAGGCCGTCACCCCCCACGCCGAGCCCGATCACGAGATCACTCGACTGCACCGCGTCCGATGCGATGTCGGCCCGGTGAACCTGACCGTGACCGCGACCCAGCACTACACCGTCGGCAACGCGATCGTTTCCGTCGTCGGCGATGTCCTCGGCGAGCTGATCGAGTTTGACCTGCTGCCATCGGAGGTAAAGCACATCCTGTCGGTGTTCCCGATGCCGAAGAAACGCCCGGGCATCGATCCAATGGACCACGTCCTCCGGATCGAGCTCGATGAAAAGCTGATCACGATCACCGACATCGACGGCCTGTTCGCCGGCACCTCGCTCAGCCTCCCGCGGACGCCGGTCGAGACCGATTACCCCGACGTCCAAGGGCTATTGGCCAAGCGCCTCACGGCGAGGCCAGTCAAGACCGACCGCCTTGTCACCGGCGGCCAGCTCCTGGTCCTGTTCAACCACGCCGCCTCGGCCTACCACGAGGCCCTCGTGATCGAGCCGACCGGCAGCCGGTCATCGCTGCTCGTCTCCTGCGGGGACTCGTTCATCGGCCTGCTCATGCCAGTGCCGGCCGACGACGACCGCACCGCTCTCATCAACGGCTGGCACGCCGACTGGCTTGCCCGCCTCGGCGTCGCCGACGCCGGCTACCAACCCCGAAAGCAGGACTGACCAATGATCCCGATCCCGATCCCTGTCGACCCGGCCGACTGCGGCACCGTCGAAATGCTGATCTCACCCGTCGGCATGGACGGCACCCTGGTGGGCCGCCGGATGTATGCCTACTACCGGCCGACCAAGACCGAGATCGCCGCGTTGCTCCTCGGCGGTCACATCGAGTTCTGCCAGATCGGCGCGGGCGTCCAGCCGTTCAGCGCCACGGTCTGGGCGCCCCCGCCTCCGGCTGACGAGACCGCTGCAGCCGACGAGCCAGCGGAGCTCGGCAAGCCGGCCGAGCACAACCGGCTTGCCGAGCACTGCTCTGAGCGCGGATCGGACTCGCTATGGGGTGCGCGCTGCCCGGTCTGCGAGCCGACCGAACCGAAGGACGGTGCAAAGTGACCAACGCACTCGAGGAGGTCACCGTGGCCACCGCGGCCAAGGTGCTCCGATCCCTGCTGCAGGGCCGTACCCGGATCTTCATCGCCGGCGACTGCCACCTGACCCGCCAGACCGTCGACGACATCGCCGCGCTCTACGAGTTCGACGAGGCCGGGCTGGCCGCACTCGACCAGCGCCTGGACGACCTCGAAACAGAGGTGCGACTGGGCCGCGGCCAGCAGCTGATCGACTTCAACCTGGTGTTCGAGGACGAACACCGGTCGACGCAAGCTGACTCGCTCGACCAGTCTGCGCGCGTGTCGCTCGCCGAGCTGGCCGCCGGCGGGAATTTCATCACCGCGCTGCCGGCGTCCAAGCTGTTCGTCGACAGCACCTACCAACGGCCTCGCGATGACGGCCGGGTCGCGCGGATGGTCGCCGCGTTTGACATCACCCAGCTCGGCGTCCTCGAGGTCTCAGAACGCGCCGACGGCACCTACGCCGTGGTCGAGGGCCAGCACCGCTGGCACGCCGCCAAGATCGCCCTGGCGGGCCCAGACGGTGACGCCGACCCCGTCCTGGTCTGCAAGGTCCACCGCGGCCTCAGCGTCGCCCAGGAGGCCGCGCTGTTCTTCCAGATCGACCGCGGACGCAAACCCCTCAACTACTGGGACCGGTACAAGTCCCGCCGGGCAGCGGGGGAGCCACTCGTCGCCGAGATCGAGGCATGCTGCGCCCGCCACGGCTTCGTGGTCGACCCCGGCTCACGCGACGGCAACATCGCCGCCACCGGCGCGCTCGAGAAGATCATGGGACTCGGCGACGCCACGCTGCTCGATCGGACTCTGTCCGTCATTCGCGCGGCATTCAACACCGCCCGCGATGGGGTCAGCGCCGAACTGCTGTCGGGCGTCGCTCTGATTCTGGCCAACTATGACGTCGATATCGAGTTGAACCAGGTGCGGCTGGTCGAGACGCTGCAGGACATCGCCCCGCGCCAGATCCGCGCCCGGGCCGTAGCACTGCGCGAAGCCAACCGAGCCGAGCTGCCTCGACTGGTGGCGGCCGTCATCGTCGATCGCTACAACGCCCGGCCCGGCGCCAAGCTCGAGCCGCTGCTGACACGCCTGCCCGCGACCAGCCGGATCTTCGGCCCTTCCGGCCGCAAGACCACCGAACTCGCCCGGGTCAGGCGCTGGGCCCGCCGCAACGACCTACCGGTCAGCGCCGACGGAACCATCCCGCTCAGCACCCGCGACGCCTACGACAACGCCCGATCCGCAGGCATCACACGATGAGCTACGCCGAAGGAACCAGCGTCTCGGTCGAGCGATCCCAGATGGAGATTGCCGGCATGATCCGCAAGTACGGCGCCCAGTCGTTCGGCACCGGCTGGAACCAGGGGCACGCCTTGGTCACCTTCAGCGCCCACGACCGCCAGATCCGTTTCGTCCTGCCGATCGCAGAGGACTGGCACGACTTCATCCTGACCACCTCGAGCCGGCCGACCCGGCGGACCGAGGCCGGCGCCAAGGCCGCGATGGAGAAGGAGAACATGCGCCGGTGGCGCGCCTTGGCCCTAGCTATCAAAGCAAAACTCGAGGTGGTCGAGACCGGCATCGCATCGTTCGAGCACGAGTTCGGCATGAACGTCGTCCTGCCCGACGGCTCGACCGTGGGGGAGCGGGTACTCCGCGAGGTAGCAATCGCCTACGAGCTCGGCCGGCCGCCGCAGACCTTCCTCGCCATCGAGCCGGGAGACGCATCATGACAACACACCGCGCCGAGGCCTGGCGCCTCGGATACGGTGCCGGCGAGGTGTTCGGCTGGTCGTGCCTGGACTGTCCCAGCACGACGTCACCGCTGATCGACGCCGAGGCCGCGCAGAAGGCCGCCGACTGGCACAGCCGGTTCCCGTTCGGTGTGCCCGCCGGCGGAACCCCGGGCGTCGACCGCGACGTCACCCTGGCCGACATCGTCACCGTCCTGGCCGACACCTACAGCGCTCCGGGCGCTCTTATCTGGCTCACCGCCGGCAACCGCAACCTGGACGGCGCCAGCCCGCAAGACCTCATCAACGTCGGCCGGTTCGTCGACGTTCTCGACCTCGCACTAAGCCTGGAGGGCTGACCTGATGAAACGCCTACACGCGATCCGTGAGTCCCTGATCGAATGTGGGCTGCTGCCGGCCGTGGTCGACGAGCTCAAGGACCTCAACGCGATGCGCAATTACGTCGTGGCCGAGCAGCTCGACTTCGCCCTGCGCGGCCGTGGCTTCGGCGTGCCCTCCATGCCGGGCCCGCCGATCGCCGGCATGCACGGTGAGCCGGTCCCGCCACTGGACAACCAACGCCGCGCCGAGGACTGCGACACCGCCGCGGCCGCGCTGATGGGCATGGTTTCCGACCTGCCGGCTCCGTGCGCGAATCAGCTGGCCACCCGGGCGATCGGGTTCGAGCAGGAAGCCGCCCGGCTGCGGTCGCTGTCCTAATCACCTGTAAATACGAAGGAAACTTGCCATGACTCAAATTGAGATCCCCGCCCACCTGGCCGACGCGCTCATCACTCGAATTGACTCGATCCGAACTGCGGAGCTGCCCAAGATCAGCGCCCGTCGAGTCCCGATGTTCGCTGACGGCTACAACTCCGCGCTCAAGGACGTGGTGGCCATCCTGCGGGAATCCAGAGGGCCGAAGGTCGCCATCCACAGCGTGACCTGGTCCGACGGGAGGAAGCCGACCTTCACCTGCGACGGCGACCGGTCGAGCAAGTGCCACTCGTTCCCGGACTGCGACTGCGAGACCTGGTCGGAAGATCACAACGAGCGCCACCCGTTCGTCACGCACGAAGCCGAATGCTGGGTGATCAACTGGCTAAACGCCTTCGGCGGCGACACTTACCAGCCCAGCGACGATGACCTGCCCGGTGACATCGTCCCGCCGCACATCGACGGCCCGATCGAGTGGGACTGGGACGAGTCGGTGAACTGGCGCTACGCGGCCGGCGTGCTCTCGTCCTGATCGAACCTGCTCTGTACAACCCCCGAGGAGCATTGATCCGCTTTCTGTGTGGACCAAACTTGATGACGGATGGTGGCACAACCACAAGGTGCAGGCGCTCTCTCGCGCCGCCCGCGGTTTGCTGGCCGACGTCTTGTCCTACTGTGGCGACGCGAAGAAGGACGGCTACATTCCGACCTTCGCGCTGTCCCAGCTCCGGTGCTCCGCCCAGGACGCCGACTTTCGGGCGCTGATCCGCGCTGGCCTCATCCACCGGTCAACGGATACCTGTGTTTGCTTGACCAAACGTGATTTCGTCTGGCCCGGCAAGGGCTACGTCGTGCACGACTGGCTGGACTACAACCCATCCCGCGATGAGAACGAAGTCGAGCGGGCCAAGAGGGCCGAGCTGCGCGACTCGGCACTGCGCGCCGCGGTCCGCGCCCGCGACCTCAGCCGCTGCCGATACTGCGCCCGCCAGCTGAACCCGAAGGCACGCAACGGCAGCGACGACGTCAAAGAAACCTTGGACCACGTCGACCCGCTGATCGCCGCCGGCGCCGACAACCTCGTGCTGGCCTGCAAATCCTGCAACTCGGCCAAACGGAACCGCACGCCCGAACAAGCCCTCATGCCGGTCATTCCGTTGACCGAGATCCGCGCCCTGCACTTCGCCGAGCTCGGCGAGCCCGATCCAGATTTGGCCCCGATTCAAAACGAGATTCAAAACGAAGTGGCGGACGCTCCGGGTCGGGTCGGGACGGGTCGGGCACCGCTTGTAATAGGACCACCCACTACACGCAGGGATTCATCGCACCCGAACCCGTACACCAAAGGCGCCCATGGGGATCCCGCGCTGGAACCGCCACCACCCGAACCCATCACCAGTACCAGACCATCACCAGCCAGCAAGCCCACCCCCGGATCTCGACGACCTTCCAACCGCAAGGGCAGACGCCGACGATGAACAAACCGGCCTACACCGCGACCCCCACACCAGACCGGATCATGTGCGCACTCGGATACACCGATCACGCCACCGATGACACCGGCCAAGTGGCCCTGCCTCGAGCCGATACCGGGCTGCTGTGCGGACGTCACCGCCGAGACCTCGATCGCTGGGCCGAGGAGATCGCCGACGGATGGTTCACCTTGGCGATGATGGTCGAACCTGGTCGTGCCGGCCGAAGTGGTGGTGGCTCGCTCAAACGGGTCGACGCGCCGGTCCCGATCGACCTGGTCGTGGCCGCTCTGCGCGACCATCGCAACTCGACGGCCCGGCTGACCAGGGACACCGGCGACATCCCATCGGTCCCGGGTGTGGTCGCGTCCTGGCTGCTGCTGGTCGACGCCCAGATGCCGCTCCGGCACGTCGGCTGGGTGTTTCACCCCGACCCAGCGATCCCGCCGTCACCTCGAGTGGTCCGGCCGCTCGGACCACGGCTCCCGTCGTCGATGCTGGCCCAGCTCAAGCTGCTCGTCCGATCGCATGACTGGATGGCCGGCCAAGAGTGGGTCGTGCAGTACTGGCACCAGCTGCGTCAGGTCCACGACGCCATAATGGCCAAGACCGAGGCCAGGACCTTCGCCGGCACCCGCGGCTCACGCGCGATCGCCGAGGAGATCGCCCGGGCGGTGGCCGCACGATGAGAGACCTGGCCCAGCTCGAGGCGTGGATGGAGAGCCCCGATTTCGAACCTGAGCTGGCACGGCCGTCGGTTGTCGCCCGTCTGTTTGGCCTTACGCCTCAGGCGATTTCCGTCATGTGTGCTCGGTCAGATCGAACCGGAGTTCGCAGTTACGACGGCCGGGTGGACGTCTACGAGGTGACCAGATGGCTGCTGCGACGAGACGAAACGAAGGTCACTCGTCAGCTTCGGTGAGGTACTTATCGACGGCTTGATCTTCGATGTGGTTGGCGACGCCGGCGTATTTGGAGAACCGTGCCGTGAGCTCGACGCTGGAGATGTCTTCCTCACGGAGTAGCGCGCCAACGACCGCCCGCATCTCCTCAGTTGCGCTGTAGAAGACGAAGTATTTCTCGATGTTTTCGGACATTGGGTCCGACTTGTAGAGCGATGCCAGGAGGTCCATGTAGGTCAAGACATTCGCCGCGCTTCTCAATCGGTCCCGGACTTCAGCCTGACCGATGCGCGGTATCTGCTGCTCCAACTCGACCACCATCGTGTCGACGATCGCTTCGTCCGGTGCGTGGGCGGGCCTGGCGGTCGCGCGGGCGCGGGCCACAATTTCCAGAACGCGTTCGGTCGCATCGACACTGCGCTGGCCGACACGCTCGCGCTTTTCTTGCGGTCCCCGGATGCGCGGGTTGATGATCGTTTGCACAATCCACGAGATGGCTGCGACCGCGCCGGTCGCCTCGATCGGCGTCACTCGAAAACCCATGGCGCTGATGATCGCACCTGGCTTCAAGCCTGTGTTACATTTCCAGCCAGCGGATGACCTATGCCCCGACCCACCTGGTGTGGTTCGGGGCATCGCTGTCTGCGGAGGTGATCCGATGCCTGCGACGCCGTCCTGGTCCGGGTCGCGCGCCCGCGCTCTGATCGCTGATCTCCGGTCGCGTCGGCTGCCGTGTGCATTGTGTGGCCAGGCGATCGACTACTCGCTGGGTGCTGACGATCCGATGTCGTTCAGCTACGACCACATCAAGGCGAGGGTCACCCACCCCCACCTGATCTTCGACCCCGGCAACGGACAGCCGGCCCACCTCCAGTGCAACAAAACGAAGGGCGCCGGCGCGTCACGACCGGGCATCGGGCAGACCTCGTCGGGCTGGTGACCCTGTCCGGTTCGGGTGGGTAGGGGCGGTCAAATCGCTGGCCCGCCTGGCCCAGGAGACTCCGCCGTGAGTCGACTATCTCCCCCCGTGTTGACGCACGGTTGACTTGACTCGGCAGGTGGATATGGCCCAGCAAACACACCGGGATCATGGCCGGCCCCGCTATCAAAAAGGCTGCTCGTGCGCCGAGTGCGTCGCCGCCGGAATGTCCGATCCGTGCCGGTGCGCGACCTGCGTCGAGGCCAACCGGGCCTACTCGCGGCGAAACAAGCGACTCAAGTCCCTGAACGGTGGCCAGACGCCGGAGGGTTTGCCGCCCGGGCCGGGCGTCCGGGTGGAGCGAGATCCGGACCTCCTGGTCGAGAAACTGACCCGCGACGAGCTGGACAAGATCCAGGCCGGCGCCGAACTCATGCCAGGCATCGCGGCCGCGGCGCTGGCCATGGCTCGAATCCTCGACGATCCGACCTCTGTGCCGCAGCATCCCGGCGCTGCGCGCCAACTGCTCACCCTGATGCGGGAGGCCAACCCGGGCAAGTTCCAGCTGCGG
>CAZZZW010000150.1:0-2941 GCA_964658795.1 Phormidium nigroviride PCC 7112 | reverse complement strand
CCGAGACCTCACGACCCGTCTCGAAGCTGGCTGCCCAGCGTGGCCAGCTCCGAGGCGTTCCAACGACCGGCTGACCTGCTGGCCGTCCTACCGAAGGAGATCCGCCATGTCGTTCAGCTTCACCATCCCGGTACCCAGCATCGCCGAGTTCGACACCTCCGCGGCCGAGGCCGTGACCAAGTTCGAGGCGCTGCTGGCCCAGTCGGACAACCAGAGCTCGGCCGAGTCGATGGAGTCCGTCAACGCCGCCATCGAGGCCGCCCGCGGCATCATCAACTCCGGTGTCGTCGGAACCGGCAGCGTCTACGTCGTGGTGTCCGGTCACGCCAACCCCGGCCACCAGCCGGCGCCGGCCCCGACCGCCACCGACACCGTCTCGATCTCGGTCACTAGCACCGCGCCGCTCCCGGACGCCGCGGCCGCGCCGACTGCCTGACCGATGCTCCAGCGTCGCGGTCTGGTCGCGCCATGGGCGTAAGGCGTGGCCAGACCGAGCCGCGGATCTGGACCCGGTCACTCCGCGAGCTCACCGAGGAGACCTCGCACGGCTTCGCGGTGATCCGGTTCGCTGAAGAGGTCCTGGAGTACGTGCTGCTGCCGTGGCAAAAGTGGCTGCTGATCCACGCGCTGGAGCTGCTACCGAACGGTCGTTTCCGGTTCCGGACCCTGGTCATTCTCGTCGCCCGGCAGAACGGCAAGACCGAGCTGCTCAAGATCCTCACGCTGTGGTTCATGTTCATTCTGGGCGTGGCGCTGGTCATCGGGACGGCCCAGAACCTCGACGTTGCCGAGGAAGCCTGGTCGGCCACGGTCGACCTGGCCGAGTCGGTTCCGGACCTGGCCGAGGAGATAGCCCGGGTCGACCGCACCAACGGCAAGAAGGCGCTCAAGCTCAGGACGAGCGAGCGGTACAAGGTCGCGGCCGCATCCCGTCGCGGTGGCCGCGGCCTGTCCGGCGACCTGATCCTGCTCGACGAGCTGCGCGAGCATCAGAGCTGGGACTCCTGGTCCGCGGTCACCAAGACCACCCTGGCCCGGGCGCTGGCACTGATCGTCTGTCTGTCCAACGCCGGCGACGCCCGCTCGATCGTGCTGCGCCATCTGCGGCGGCTGGCGATCGAGGCTCTGGTGGAGGAGGGCCGGGCCGACCTCGAGGCCGAACTCAAGGCATTCTCCGACCAGGGCATCGGCCTGGACCAGGCGCTGGGCGTCGACCTCGACGACGAGGACGACGACGGCGGCACCCCTGGTGACATCGAACCGGACTCCCTCGGCCTGTTCGAATGGTCGGCACCGCCGGAGCTGTCACCACGCAACCGCGACGGCTGGGCACAGGCGAATCCGTCCCTGGGCTACACCGACGAATACGGCTCCGGCATCGAGGAAAGCGCGATCGCCGCGGCGTTCCGGACCGATCCCGAATGGGTGTTCCGCACCGAGGTGCTGTGCCAATGGAACGCAGGCGCAGCCGAAGGGCCGTGGCCGGCCGGTGCCTGGGAGAAGTGTTTGGACGAGACATCCTCGATCGCCGACGTCGCCGTCGAGGACCGCGCGGTCGGCATCGACGTCTCGGCCAACCATTCCTACGCCTTCATCGCCGTCTCGGCCTACAACCAGCGCGAAGAGATCCACGTCGAGCTGTCGGCTACCCGCGCCGGCACTGACTGGGTTATCCCGTGGCTGCAGGAGCGCGGCATCGAGCGAGTGACGCTGCAGACCAAGGGAGCCCCCGTCTCACCGCTCAAGGCCGACCTCGAGGACGCCGACATCGAGGTCGTCGACTGGGAAGGGTCGGACCTGTCGGCCGGCACCGGCAAGTTCTACGCCTACGTCCGCGACGGCAAGGTCCGCCACCTGGTCCAGCCCATCGTCGACGTCGCGGCCGCCACCGCGGCCACCAAGCCGCTCGGCGACGGCGCCTGGGCCTGGAACCGCTCCAAATCACCCACCGACATCGCCGGCCTGGTCGCGGAAACCGCGGCGTTCTGGCTGCTGCTCAGCGCCCCGCCGGTCGAGACATCGGCCTACGACGACGGGGACCTGATCATCGTCTGAGAGGAGACGCCATGCGTTGCTTCCGTCGCCTCGTGATCAGCCGTCAGGTCGTGGTCAACCTGACGTCCGGCCGCGCGATCGCCGGCGCCCTGGTCGACCAGCAGGGCCCGCTGCTCGTGCTCAAGAGCGCCACGATCCTCGAGCCGGGATCTGAGCCGATCAACGTCGACGGTGACGTCATCATCGAGCGGTCTCAGGTCGACTTCATCCAGGCGCTGAACCGGTAATGGCCTTCGCGATCTCTGATGGCCAGCTGGTCGGCATTCAGCAGTCCAACGACGCCCGGGTGACCCGCTCAATCCAGATCTCGATCGACGGCTACAGCGAGGACTACGCCGAGATCTGGCGCAAGCAGCCGGCCGTCCGGACCGTGGTCGACTTCCTCGCTCGCAACATCGCCTCGATCAACCTGCAGGCTTTCGAGCGCGTGTCTGACACGGACCGGCGGCGTGTCACCGACGGAGACGTCGGCAACCTGTTGCGCCGGCCAAACCTCAAGACGTCCCCGTACCGGCTGATGGACGCACTGGTCCACGACATCGGCATCTACGACCGGGCGTACTGGCTCAAAGTGCAGGGTTCGGTGCTGCGCATCCCGCCGTGGATGGTCACGCCCAAGGGCGGTTCGTGGCTGGGCGCTGACAAGTTCCGGGTCCAGGGCAGCAACGGTTACATCGACTACGACGCCGACCAGATCGTCGACTTCCACGGCTACGACCCGACTGACGGCCGCGTCGGCTCGTCGCCGATCGAATCGTTGCGGACAGCGCTGCTCGAGGAGTTCGAGGCGTCCCGGACCCGGGCGCAGATGCTGCGCAACGGCGCCCGGGTGTCCGGCTACATCCAGCGACCCAAGGACGCGCCGGACTGGCGCAAGAACGGCGGC
>CAZZZW010000149.1:0-10450 GCA_964658795.1 Phormidium nigroviride PCC 7112 | reverse complement strand
GAGCTTGCGGACAGATGAGCCGGAAGGCTGAAACACCAGTCGCCGCACGAACGCGAGGAGTGGCATGACCGAGTTCGGAGATTCCGTGTACGAAGGCGGCGTCGAGGATGCCGATGACATGGATCCGCAGGACGAGCTGACCGGCGACGGCACCCTGGAGAGCTTCGACGAGGACCAGGAGACCGGCTACGACCCGCCGGATCGCCAGCCCCAGGGCACCCGCTGGGGTACCACCCTGGAAGAGGAGCGGGAAGGCGAACCACTGGATCTGCGGCTGTCCGAGGAGGAGCCGGACATCTCGATCGACGACCCGGATGACTCGGTGGCACCGCGAGCCGGTCGGCTGGTCGCGCCGGACGAAGGCGCGCACAACGCCGATGAGCCGGACGAGATCGGCTATGACGTCGGGAGGGCCGGCTATGCCTCGTCTGCGGAAGAGGCCGCGGTGCACCTGGTCGACGAGGACCAGTTGAACGAGCAGTCCAGCAACGAGGACGATATCGGGAACGGGTTTTAGGCGCGCTACCTCAATCGAGTGCCGATCGGTCGCGAGCAGCCCGGGAACGGCTTCTGGCTAGCGGACCAGCATGTCCACCAGTCGGGCCAGCTCGATGTCGGGATCGGCCGCCAAGCCGCCGTGCACCGGTCCGGGCTGCACCATGGTGCTGCGCGGGGCGGCCAGCCAACCGAAACGCTGGCCCAGCGGGCTGTCCGCGGTCGGTCCGTCCCCGCGACAGGACGATTCGACGGCATCCAGAGCGGACTGCAGGCTGGCCAGATCGAGTTCCGGCGCGAAGGACAACAGCCTGGTTTCGTCGAGGTACCCGGCGCAACTGAGGAAGTGTGCCGCCTGGCTGTACATGATCACGCCGATGTTCAGGAACTCCTCCCGATCAACGCGCGGGACGCAGCGCAACACCACGTATTGATAAGGGAAATCCGTCACCGGGCACCACCGGGCACCGGCAGCCACGCACTCCGTTCGGCCAACCGGGCCAGCAGATAGTCCTGATAGCCCTGGCGGAGCTCATCCGGAGTGAGCCGGGCACCGGAGGGTTCCAGCCACTCATCCGGCACCGCGGCGAGGATCTCGGCCAGGACGGCGGGGGTGACCTGGGCGGCTAGCTCGGCATCGACGTTCGAGATCCGGCTGGCGTGCCCGTTGAAAACGTGATCGGAGGCGTCGTAGGACTGGCCGGCGAACTTGTCCGGTGATGCGGTCGCCGAGCCCCAGTTGTGGTGGAAGTACAGCGCGGCGCCGTGGTCGATGAGCCAGAGGTCACGGTGCCACAGCAGCAGATTCGGGTTACGCCAGCTGCGGTCGACGTTGGCCGTGTAGGCGTCCAGCCACAGCACCTTGACCGCCTCGGCCGGGTCGACTTCCACCTTGCTGTCCCAGGCGAACGAGCCCGGCAGGAAGTCCACCGCGAGGTTGAGCCCGACACTGGCGGTCAACAGGTCCTGGACCTCTTCGTCGGCCTCGTACTTGCCGATCGCCGGATCGAGTTGCAGCGCCCGCAGCTCCGGCGCCCGCAGCCCGAGTCGACGAGCCAGCTCACCGACGATCACCTCGGCCACCAGCACCTTCAACCCTTGGCCGGCGCCCCGGAACTTGACCACGTAGGTGCCGTAGTCCGACGCCTCGACGATGCCCGGCAGCGAACCACCTTCACGCAGCGGGGTGACGTAGCGGGTGGCGGTGACGGTCTCGATCACGCGTCTTCCAGGGTCGTCCGACCGCCCTGGCTCCGGTCAGCCTCAGTCCGCTGCTGGTCCTGCTGTTCCTGGCGTTCCTCCACCCGCTTCTTGATCCGGCCCAGGCCCGGCAGCGAGCCCAGGATCTCGTTGAACTCACGCATCGTGTCGAGCAGGTCCCGGACGTCCGGTGCGACCGTGCCGAGCGTGCCGAGGATCGGCAGGATGTCCTCGTCCAGGCTCTGTACCAGGTGGGGCAGCGTGTCGATCAGCTTGACGATCGCCTCGACCTCGTCCGGGCTGGTGGTCTTGGCGATCCGGTCGGCGATCGGGGCGAAGCTGCGCAGGCTGGGCTCGAACTCGTCCAGCAGGGACTGGCCACGGTCGGTGAGTCGTTCGGCGGTGCTGACCAGGCCCTCGGCCCGCCCGACGACCGCGTTGGTCCGATCGACCACCGCGTCCGCGCGCTCCCGGGTCACCTCGACCGCGGAGACCACGGCTGAGGCGCGGGCGACGACCTGCTCGACCTGGTCGATCAGCAGCGCGGCCCGGGGGACCAGCGCGATGGCCTGTTCCAGGGCGGCATAGCCGGCCTCGGTCAGCCGGATGAGGTCCCGCGGTCCCGGGACGGGCAGTCGAACCATGGCCGAACCCTATCCGGCCGCCGGTCCCGGGCGGCCGGTGGATCGATCTCAGCCGAACAGGGCGGCAGCCAGTGCGGTGTAGCCGGCGACCGGATCGGTACCGGGGGCAGTCAGGAGCTGGATCGCGACCTGGTCGGCACCGGCGTCCAGGTGGGCTCGCAGGCCGGCCGCGACGGTATCGGCATCACCGTGCAGCACCAGCGCGTCGATCAACTTGTCGCTGCCACCGTCGGCCAGATCGTGGTCGGACCAGCCCAACGTTCTGAGGTTGCTGACGTAGTTCCGCAGTCCGAGATACGGGTTGGCCACCCGAGGACGGCCGATCGCACGGGCTCGTTCCGGGTCGGTGTCGAGCACGACCTTCTGCTCGGGCACGAGCAGTTCGTCCGGGCCGAGGATCTCCCGGGCTCGGCGGGTGTGTTCCGGCGTCGTCAGGTACGGATGCGCACCGGCGGTCCGGTCGGCCGCCAGCTGCAGCACCTTGGGGCCGAGCGCGGCCAGCAGCCGCTTGCCGACCGGCACCTGGGCCAGGTCGAGTTCGTCGAGGTAGTGCACCAGAGCGGCGTAGGGCTTGGTGTACTCGGTGGTCGCCTCCGGATGCCCGACTCCGATGCCGAGCAGGAAACGGTTCGGGAACCGGGTCTCCAGCCGGTGGAAGGATGCCGCGACGGTGGCCGGATCGTCCTTCCAGATATTGACGATTCCGGTCCCGACGGTGAGCGAACGGGTCGCGGCCAGCAGCCGCTCGGCGCTGGCTAGGTCCCCACCGGGCGAGCCGCCGATCCAGATCGCCGAATAGCCCAGTTGCTCCACGGTGCTAGCCAGGGACTCGGTCAAGTCCGCCTCGCCCCGCCAGATGCTGAACGGCCCGATCTCGGTCATCGTCTCATCGCCTTCTGCTCGGTTCGTCTGCTCTTGGGCCCAACCGGTCCCGCCTGATCGACTATTCCCGTCGGCCCGTGGTTGACCGAAACCGTCGGTGGGGCGTGGCACAGTGGTGGCATGGTCGAACCGGCAGCCGAACAGCGTCCCGTGCTGCTGGCCATCGACGGCAACTCCCTGGTGCACCGGGCCTTCCACTCACAGGCAGCCACCGGGTTACGCGGGCCCGACGGCCGGCCGTTGTGGGCGGTGCGCGGGTTGCTGACCCAGCTGGTCGCGGCGGTCGACCGGGTTGGTCCGGCGGCGATCGTGGTCGGCTTCGACGATCCGGAGACCAGCCTGCGCAAAGGACGGTGGCCGCAGTACAAGGCCGGCCGGGTCGAGAAGCTCGACACCTTGGTCGGCCAACTGCTCGACGCGGCCGAGGTGTTGCGTTCGATGGGTGTCGCCGTGGTGACGCCGCCGGGGCTCGAGGCCGACGACGTGCTGTGCTCGGCGGCGCGCTTCGCCCGGGACGCCGGCGCCGAGACGGTAATCGTGACCTCGGACCGAGATTCCTTCGCGCTGATCGACGACACCACCCGGGTGCTGCGGATCATCAACGGTGGCGTCGATGCCTCGCCGCTGTTGACGCCGGACCGGTTCCGCACCATGCAGGGCATCACCCCGCAGCAATATCGCGACTTCGCGGCCCTGCGGGGTGATCCGTCGGACAACCTGCCGGGGGTGCGTGGCTTCGGGCCCAAGACGGCGGCCCGACTGCTCCAGGCCGTCGGATCGGTGTCGGCCGCCTTCGAGGACGTCGCCGGTGACGGCAAGCGGGTGCTGGCCGCCGTCGGACCGGCGCTGACCGCCCGGCTGGCCGAACCGGCCGCGCAGGCGGCCTGGCGACTGAACTGCCAGGTGATGACGATGCACGACGACGTACCCCTCGGCCTGTCCCTGGACGCCGGACCAGGTGTGCTGCCGCTGCCGGAGGACGAGGTGCGCGCGGCCTACACGAGCTGTCAGCTCACCTGGACCACGCCGGCCGCGCTGAGGCTCTTGGCCCACGTCGAGGGTGCGCCGATACCGACCCCGCCGGCTCAGGTGTGGCTGGGGGATCGGTTCAGCAACGGCGGTGGCCGACGACTGCCGCCACTGCCGAAGAAGAAACCGGAAACCCAGCTCTCGCTGTTCTGACCAGCCACCGGGGGAGCGCTACGGTATCGGGCATGGAACCGGTGTATCGAGGCGTGATCGGCGTCGCCCGGGCGCTCTTCTTCGCCGAAGGCCTGAAGTTCACCATCACCGGCACCGAGCACGTGCCCCGGACGGGCGGGGCGGTGCTGGCCATCAACCACACCGGCTACCTGGACTTCGCCTACGCCGGGATGGCGGCCAGACCGGCCCACCGGCTGGTCCGGTTCATGGCCAAGGACGGTGTGTTCCGGCACCGCATCTCCGGACCGTTGATGCGCGGTATGAAACACATCCCGGTGGACCGCAACGCCGGCGCCGCCTCCTTCCGGGCCGCGGTCACCGCCCTCAAACAGGGTGAGATCGTCGGAGTGTTCCCCGAGGCGACGATCTCGCGTTCCTTCGAGTTGAAGGAGTTCAAGAAGGGCACCGTACAGATGGCGGCCTCGGCCGGGGTGCCCATCCTGCCGATGGCCATCTGGGGCTCGCAGCGGGTGTGGACCAAGGACCATCCGAAACGACTGGGCCGCACCAACATCCCGATCCTGATCGCCGTCGGTGCGCCGATTCCCGTTCCACGTAAAGGTGATTTCGAGGCGATCAACGACCAGTTGCGGGCCGCGATCAGCGACCTGTTGCACCAGCTGCAGGAGAAGTATCCGAAGCTGGACGGCGACGAGCTCACCTTCCTGCCGGCTCGGCTCGGCGGTTCGGCTCCGACGCCGGAACAGGCCGGCAAAATCGATGAGGACGAGGCAGCGGCCAAAGCCGGCGGGTAAGCCGGGCCGGCACTCGCTACCCTGGGCTGAGTGTCGTCGCCACCGCCCGAATCGCAGTCACCCTCTCGCAGGCTCGTCCGGCCGCGCACTGTGAGCCGAGTCCTACTGGTACTGGCCTTGATCCTGACGCCCCTGGCCGGTGGCGTGCTCGCGGTGCAGGCGGCCCCGGCGGTGCGGGTGCACGACGTCGGGTTGGACGGCCTCGACCTCGACGTCAAGCTGCGGCTGGGTCATAGCAACACCGACATCGACTCTGCCTTGCTCGGCGGCCTGCGTACGAAATCCCCTATGGTGTTGGGCAAACCGGTCGGCATCGACATCCGGCCAAGCGACCTGAACCTGACCCTCTTCGACGCCAAAGGTGCCTTGGATGCCTCGGCCATCGACGTCCTCGGCCACCTGTTCGCCGATCCGCAGGCCCAGCGGGCCGAGCGCCAACGAATCATCGATCGCGTTGTCCGTTATTACGGAACGGTCTTCTGCGTCACCGTCTACCTGCTGGCCGGGCTGGAGATGCTGGGCCTGATCTACCTCCGGCGTCGGGCGCTGGAGTTCGGCAAGGTCAGCCGACGCCAGCGGCAGTTCCTCGACACCGAAACCGTCTTCGGTCGCACCCTGGCCGTCGTGCTGGCCCTGGCCTTGATCGCGCCGGCCGGGTATCTGCTGTCACCATTGAGCAATTCTCGATCTACCGGTCAGCCCGACGCATCGTTGCAGGGCACCTTCTTGTCGGGCTGGCAATTGACCGGGCCGTTCACCTACCTCATCCGGCAGGCGGCCACCAGTGTCGACGCGTTGGGTAAGAGCGAGCAGGTCTTCTACGACCAGGTCTCGAAGAACCGGGATGAGGCCTACCGCGAGCACTACGGAGCGGACACCCTGCCCAAGGACGACAGCCTGGTGCGGATCGCGATTCTGGACGATCTGCAGGGCACCAGCGGGATGGCCCGGATCGTCGGCGAGGCGGCCAACAAACTGCACGCCGACGCGATTCTCAACCTTGGCGATCTGACCGCGACCGGAACGGCTCAGGAGTCCTACCTGTCCTATCTGAAGAGCTATACGGTCGAGGTGTTGGCCCACTACGCCGATCAGATACCGGTGTATTCCTCACTCGGCCGGCACGACACACCGGCCGTCGACACCTATGCCAAGCGGGTGCACATCACCATCGCCGACGGTTCGGTGCACAAGATCGCCGGACTGCCCGCACTCGGTGCCAACAGCCCGTACATCGTGAACTTCGGGGACCCGGCCCGGCTTATCGACCCAGCGGTCACCACCGACACGGTCGCCGATGCCCTGCACACGACGGCCTGTTCCGAGCGCCCGAGCCTGGTCTATGCCCACGACAAGGAACTGCTCGACAAGGTGGTGGCCAGCGGCTGCGCACCGATCGTGGTCGGCGGACACTCCTACGACGGCGAGCCGAGCCAGGACATCAGCACCAGCGCCGGTGTGGTGCGCAAGGTCATCCTGGGCAGCACCGGCGGGCACGGCGAGGGCGACGGGATCGGTGGCCTGACCACACCCCGCAACAACGCGCCGTTCCTGCTGCTGTCCATCGACCGCACCACCGGCGAGGTGCGGATCGACACCACCACGGTGCATCCGGACGCCTCGGTCACGGTCGACAGCGTCAGCCTGAGCCCGCTGACCGGCGACGAGCGCAAAGCGCTGAGCTGAGCTGCCCGTCCGGGATGGACGGCTCAGCTGGTCGCAGCCGGGAAGTCGAGCATCCCGGTCTCGACCACGTCACCGGCGATCTCACGCAGCTTGCGGTGAGTGTGCTGGCTGGCCATCCGCAGCAGGTCGAACGCCTGGCTCTGGGTCAGCGCGTGGCGGCTCATCAGCACGCCCATCGCCATCCCGATCTCGCGGTTGGACTGCTGGGACTGCCGCAGGTTCTCGGCCTGCTCGCGGGCCCGGGCGCTGGATGCGGCGACCGCGGCATGGGTGGCGAAGATGCTGCTGGTGACGGCGCAACTCTCGTCGAAGGCGTCCGGTTCCCTGGAGTACAGGTTCAGCGAGGCGATGGTCTGATCGGTCTCGTCGAGGTCACCGAAGTACAGCCGCAGCCCGATCATGCTGTGCACGCCCTGTTCGATGGCGGCCCGCTTGCCGAACGTCGGCCAGCGCTGGTCGGTCTCCAACTCACCGGTGCGAAAGACGGTCTGTTCGAGGATGGCGTCCACGCAGGGGCCGGAGCGAAGGTCGTACTGGATCGCATCGACGCGCTCGACCAGTTCCTCGCTCGGAGCCACGGTCCGGAACTGCTGGCCGCGCATGATGGTGATCCCGGCCGCCTGTGCGCCCGGGACGGTTTCCAGGGAGGCCCGCACGATCGCTTCGAACGTCGCGGTCTCGCCGTCGACACGGCTGAGTTTCTGCGACAGGTCCGCAAAGGTCTGGGCAAGGTACAACGGTGACACGGTGCCCTCCGGCGACGAGTTGTCCGACACTGTCCAATCCCTCATACGATGAATAGGCAAAACGTCCAGCCTGTCCAGCGGGATCCTGCCCACCCGTTGCTCGTACACCCTAGACGCATTTTCATCCGGCCTGTACCGCGCCCGACCGTGGTGCGGGCACACCTACAGGATAATGTTGGACCGGCGACGTAAGCGCGTACTCCTGACCTGAACCCGGCCCCGGGTAGCGCTTGAGGGCGTCGCACGGAGGAACGACACATGACCAGCAGTTTCGGCGACTACGACTTCATCATCGTGGCCAACCGACTGCCGGTGGACCGCATCACCGAGTCGGACGGCGAGACCACGTGGCGGCGCAGCCCAGGCGGTCTGGTGACCGCCCTCGAGCCCGTCATGCAACAGACCGACGGCGCCTGGATCGGCTGGTCGGGCACCGCCGATTCCTTCGAACCGTTCGACGCCGATGACATGCGACTGGTTGCCCTCGGCCTGAGCGAAGAAGAAGTTCGCTTCTACTACGAGGGATTCTCCAACGGCACGCTGTGGCCCCTGTACCACGACGTGATCGTGCCGCCGGAGTTCCACCGTGCCTGGTGGGATGCCTACGTCCGGGTCAACCGCCGCTTCGCCGAGGCCGCCGCCGCGCAGGCGGCCGAGGGTGCCGTCGTCTGGGTGCAGGACTACCAGTTGCAACTGGTGCCGGGCCTGCTGCGAGAGGCGCGGCCGGACCTGAAGATCGGCTTCTTCAACCACATTCCCTTTCCCGGCTATGAGATCTACGCCCAGCTGCCCTGGCGCCGCCAGATCGTCGAGAGCCTGCTGGGTGCCGACCTGATCGGCTTCCAGCGCCAGAGCGACACCACCAACTTCTTGCGGGCCTGTCGACGGGCAGCCGGGCTGACCACCAGGGGCAACTCGGTGCGGATCGGCGACCGGGTGGTCCGGGTCGGGGCGTTCCCGATCTCGATCGACAGCGCCGGATTCGAATCGGTGGCCCGACGGCCTGAGGTGCGGGCCCGGGCGATCGAGATCCGGGAGTCCCTGGGCAACCCGGACGTGCTCCTGCTCGGCGTCGATCGCCTCGACTACACCAAGGGAATCTCGCATCGACTCAAGGCCTACGGCGAGCTGCTGCGGGACGGCCGGCTGACCAGCCCGGAAGCCAAACTGGTGCTGGTGGCCAGTCCCAGCCGCGAGCGGGTCGAGCAGTACCGGACGCTGCGGGACGAGGTCGAGGTGACGGTCGGCCGGATCAACGGCGAGTTCGGCGAGGTCGGCACCGCACCGGTGCATTACCTGCACCATTCCTACCCGCCGGAGGAGATGGCGGCGCTGTTCCTGGCCGCCGACGTCATGCTGGTGACCTCGCTCCGGGACGGCATGAACCTGGTGGCCAAGGAGTACGTGGCCTGCCGCTACGACGACACCGGAGCGCTGGTGTTGAGCGAGTTCACCGGTGCCGCCGATGAACTCACCCATGCCTTTCTGATCAATCCGCACGACATCGCCGGGTTGAAGGACGCGATCGTGGCGGCGGCCAACGTCGGCCCGGCCGAGTCCCGCCGGCGCATGCGAGCACTCCGCCGCCGGGTGGTGGAGTTCGACATCCAGCACTGGGCCGACGCCTTCCTGACCGCGTTGCGGCGCGACACCGGTCAGCCGGACTGAGCCTGGACAGGCTGCGGCGCCCCAGCTCGTTGGCCGAGGCGCCGTCAGAGGAACGGAGAGACGTCAGCAGGCGCCGTCGTCGGTCCAGACGCCCTGGGAGTTGTTACCCGGCACGTCGCCCTGGGTCCACCACTTGGCCGTCCACTCATGGCTGTTGTAACTGACGTTCGCCCCGCCCTGGTAGGCGACCGCGCTCGACCAGGAGTTGTACTGCCCGCACCCGGTGGCCGGCGGCGGTGTGACCAGGCTGCCGGGGGTGTAGGCCTCGAAGAGCTTGGTGAAGTCCCACTGACTCTGACTGACCCCGCTGCAGGTGGGGGAGGCGTAGGTCTGACCGGCGCAGCCGCCGTTGTCGCGGCCGGCCGACCAGAAGGACAGCTCACCGATGTTGTGTGCCTGGGCGAAGGACAGCACGCTCTGCGCGTTGGCCTTGCTGAAGATCTCACCCTGACTGTCGTTCTGCCCGATCATCGGGGTGATGCCGACCATCGCCCACAGCTGGGCGTCGGTCTTGCCGGTGAAGATGCCGCCGAGTTGGGACCGCAGCGCGGTGCCGGCCGAGGTGGCCGCCGCACCCATGTCGGAGTTCGGCGAGCCGTAGTCCATCGTCATCATGTTGACCAGGTCGACCCGGGTGCCGTTGCTGACGGCGTTCTTGAGCAGGTCGATGCCGGGCTGGGTGAGGGCTGACGGCAACACCGGCAGGGTGTAGGAGACCTTGAGGCTCGGGTTGGCCGCTTCAAGACCCTTGATCGCCTTGTTGCGCCGGTCGATCGTTGCCGTGTCGGTCAAGGCGCCACCCTCGACGTCGAAGTCCAGGTGGGTGAGACCGTAGTTGGTCACGATCTTCTGATACTGGGCCTGCAGGGCGGCGGGCGTGCTGCAGGATGCCGCCGGCTCGGTGCCGTTGGCGCCGCCGACCGAAATGGCCACATCGCCGTTCATGGCTCGCAGGTTGTTGATGTCGGACACCATGAAGCCCGAGTCGATCGAACTGGAGTTGCTCCAGGCCGCAGTACAACTGCCGCCGCCGTTGAGCACGAAGGCGAGGGTGAAGAACCGGTTGCCGGACGCCTTGGCCGCCGCGACCAGATCGAAGGGTGGGTACAGGCTGATGTCGGCGTAGGGCGCCGAGTAATGCGCCGGCCAACTGACGGCGCTGACCTGCGGG
>CAZZZW010000148.1:3526-10460 GCA_964658795.1 Phormidium nigroviride PCC 7112 | reverse complement strand
GGTGGGTGTGCTCGTCACCGTTCTCCAGTTACCTCAACGAGGAGTCATCCGAATCTCAACGGACCATCAACGCCCGTCCCGGACCGTGCGCGCGGACCGGAGAGCGCTCTACGGTCGTGCCATGGCCGTGCAGCCGATCTGGCTTCCGAGCGCCGACCGGATCGAGCGGTCTGCGCTGCGGGCCTATCTGAACTGGTTGCAGACCCGGGAGGGCCGCGCGTTCGACGACCACGACGCGCTGTGGGAGTGGTCGGTCGAAGACCTGGACCGGTTCTGGCTATCCATCGTGGACTACTACGGGATCGAGTTCGCCACGCCCTGGACTCAGGTCCTGAGCAAGGATCCGATGCCTCGGGCCCGCTGGTTCACCGGGGCGCGGCTGAACTGGGCCGAGCACGCACTGCGGCGGCGGGATCCGGGCGCGGTCGCGCTGGTCTACGTCCAGGAAGGCGGCCGCCCGGCCCGAGAGATCTGCTGGGATGAGCTGCGACGAGCGGTCGCCTCGGCCGCGAATTGGCTGCGGCAACAGGGCATCAAGCCCGGCGACCGGGTCGCGGCCTACCTGCCCAACACCGAGCACGCCGTGATCGGGTGTCTGGCCAGTGCCGCGGTCGGTGCCGTCTGGGCCTGCTGTTCGCCCGATTTCGGCGCCGACGGGACGGTCGGGCGGCTGGCCCAGCTCGAACCGGCCGTGCTGATCGCGGCGGACGGATATCACTGGAACGGCAAGCAGATCGATCGGGGTGGGGTGGTGAACCGGCTACGTGAGCAACTACCCAGCGTGCGGCAGTTCGTACACGTCCCCTACCTCTTTCCCGGTCGTGACCTACCCGATGGCGCGACGCGGTGGGACGAGCTGGTCGGCGGTGACCAGGAGCCGGTGTTCGAACCGGTCGAGTTCTCCCATCCGCTCTGGGTGTTGTTCAGCTCTGGCACGACCGGTTTGCCCAAGGGCCTGGTGCACAGTCATGGCGGCATCACCCTCGAGGGCACCAAGTGGTCCGGGCTGTATTGCGGTCTGGTCGAGGGCGCACGGATGTTCACCTATACCTCGACCGGCTGGGCGCTGTGGAACATGCAGCTCGGTGCGCTCACCCAGGGTGCGAGCATCGTGCTGTACGAAGGCAGCCCTGGTCATCCGGCGGGGGCGGTGTGGGAGGTCGCCGCCCGCACCCGAGCCGAGCTGGTGCTGCTCGGCGCCGCCGTGGTCACCGCGTCCGCCCAGACCGGGGTTTCTCCCGCCGAACATTGGGATCTGAGCCGGCTGCGGCACGTCATGGTGAGCGGGTCGGCGCTGCCGCCGGATGGCTACCGGTGGCTGCTGGAGCACGTCGACCCGGACGTCCGGATCGACTCCACCAGCGGCGGGACCGACATCTCCGGCTCGTTCGTCGGGTCCAACGAGTACGCCCCGGTGCTGGCCGGACGGATCGGTGGCCGGCTGGCCGGTGTGGACAGCGCGGCCTGGGACGAGGACGGGTGGCCGGTGGTCGATGAGGTCGGTGACCTGGTGATCACCCAGCCGATGCCCTCGATGCCCGTATCGCTGTGGCACGACTCGGACTACACCCGCTATCACGAGTCCTACTTCGAAACCTGGCCCGGCGTCTGGCGGCACGGCGACTGGGTGACGATGCATTCCGACGGCAGCATCTCGATGCACGGCCGATCGGATTCGACCTTGAACCGGCAGGGTGTTCGGCTCGGCAGCAGTGACTTCTACGACGTATTGGACGGGTTGCCCGAGGTCCACGAGACATTGGTGATCGGGGTCGAACAGCCGGACGACGGGTACTGGCTGGGGCTGTTCGTCGTTCCCGCATCGGGCCAATCCCTGACCGAGCCGCTGAAGCAGAAGATCGTCGACACCCTGCGCACCCGGTTGACCGCCCGGCATGTGCCGGACGAGATGGTGGAAGCGCCGGCGATTCCCCATACGTTGAACGGTAAGAAGCTGGAGGTGCCGATCAAGAAGCTGCTCCGCGGCACGCCCCTGGCCAGGGCGGTCAACCTTGCCTCGGTCGACGATCCGAGCGCGCTGCGCTGGTACGCGCAGTTCGCGGCCGATCGGTTTGGCCCACCGGCCTAAGGGAGAACGACCGTGCGACTGGGCGCCACGTTGGCTCATCTGTCCGATGCCTCCCCTCGGGTTACGGCCCGGTGGGCCGAGCAACTGGTGACGGCCGGCTTCGAGAGTCTGTGGACGCCGAACATCGTCGGGCGCGGCTACCTCGTACCGGACCCCTTCGTCACGCTCGCCGTCGCCGCCGCGGTCACCGACGAGGTCGAACTGGGCACGGCCACGCTGCAGGTGCCGCTCTACCACCCGGCCGACCTGGCTCATCGGGTGCTCTCGCTGAAGGCGGTGTGCGGGGACCGATTGACCCTCGGGGTGAGCCCAGGCTCGACCGATTCCGACTATGCCGCGTTCGATCGGGACTACGCCGCGCGCTTCAGCACGTTCTATCGCAACCTCGACGGCCTGCGAGTGTTGCTGACCGATGGCCGCGATGAACGGACCGTGCTCGCGCATGAAGGCGATCCACCGAAACTGCTGCTCGGATCGTGGGGAAAGAACGTCGAGCGGGCCGCATCGGAGTTCGACGGCTGGCTGGCCTCGGCCTACCGCCGCAGCCCGGGTCAGCTCATCGAGGCACTCGCCCGATTCCGCGCGGCCGGCGGCCAGCGGGCGATCGTCTGCGCGATCCAGCTCTGCTCCCGCGACGATCTGGCCCCGACCGCTGCCCTGCTCCGTCGCTATGCCGAAGCCGGTTTCGACGACGCGGTGGTGGTGATCGAACCGGGCGGGCCGGCTCCGGCCGAGGTCCGGGCCCTGCTACCCGCCGGCTGAGCAACTGACCAGAGTCGGCCGGCATCTCTCGCCTCCGACGCCCGATCCGGGGTACGGTCGCAGCCACCCTGATCCTCGACGGTTGCTCGGCTAGGAGCGCGGATGACACCGACCACGGCAGTGGACGTGCGATCTTCGCTGCTGGTCGTTGACGATGACAGCCGGGTCCGGACCGTGGTGTGCTGGCAGCTGGAGTCCGAGGGTTACCTGATCCGGGAGGCGGCCGACGGCAACGCGGCCTGGCAGGCCATCCTCGACCGGCGGCCGGATCTGGTCGTGCTCGATCTGTCCCTGCCCGGGATCGCCGGGCTCGATCTGCTTCGACGGCTGCGGGAATCCGGTGACACCACGCCGGTGGTCGTGCTGTCCGGACGGACCGGTGAGGGCGACCGGATCATGGCGCTCGACCTGGGCGCCGATGACTACCTGATCAAACCGTTCTCCCCCGGTGAACTCGCAGCCCGGGTGCGCTCGGTGCTGCGTCGGACCACCGGACAGTCATCGTCCCGGCCGGTCTGCGATCCAGGCACCCGGCTGCAGATCGACCCATGGACCCGCGAGGTCCGCTTCGACGGTGACCTGGTGGCCCTGACCGCTCGCGAGTTCGACCTGCTGGCCTTCCTGGCCGCGCATCCCCGGCAGGTGTTCAGCCGGGCCCAACTGCTGGAACAGGTCTGGGCCAGTTCCCGCTCCTGGCAGAGCGAGGCGACGGTGACCGAACACGTACATCGCCTGCGGCACAAGCTCGGGTCGCAGTACCTGGTGACCGTGCGCGGTGTCGGTTATCGGCTGGAACCGTGACCGCGGTCGAACTGCGTCTCGATCACGCCGACACCGACGCGTTGTTGGCCCGGCAGACCCACATCCTGGAGCAGATCGCCACCGGCGCGGCGCTGGCCGAGGTGCTCACCGGCATCGCCGGGACCCTGGAGGAACTGGTCCCCGAGTGCCGATGTTCGGTGCTGCTGCTCGACCGTGAGCGATCGACCTTGCACCTGGGTGCCGCACCGTCGCTGCCGCCCGAATATTCCGCCGGCATCGATGGATTGTCGATCGGCGCGAGCGCCGGTTCGTGTGGCACGGCGGCCTACACCGGAAGCCCGGTGGTCGCGGCCGACATCCGGTCCGACCCGCGCTGGTCGGACTATCGCGGGTTGGCCGCCCAGTTCGGTCTGCGGGCCTGCTGGTCGACACCGATCCGGGGCCGGGAAGGTATCTGCGGGACGTTCGCGGTGTACCACCTGACACCGCACCGGCCCTCGCCACGGGAGGCGCACCTGGTCGAACGACTGACCCACCTGGCCTCGATCGCGATCGACCACGATGCCGCCCAGCGCGAACGTCGACGGCGGGCCGAGGCCGAATTGGCCCGCAACGCAGCGGAATCGGCCAACCGGGCCAAGACCGACTTCGTGGCCGCGCTCGGCCACGAGCTGCGCACCCCGTTGCAGGCAATCACCGGATTCACCGAGTTGCTGGCGACCCTGGACCTGGATGAGTCCCGTCAGGCCGCGGCCCTGCAACACATCAACGCGGCGGCCGAGCACATCCTGACGATGGTCGACGACGTGCTCGACGTGGCCCGGATCGAGGCTCGGGTTCTACCGCTGAACATCGGCGATGTTGCGCTCGGCCCAGTGGTCACCGGGGTATTCGCGATGGTGGAGCCGCTGGCCACGGCCGAGCGGGTCACCCTGACGCCCTGCACGTCCCAGCCGGCTTCGGTTCAGGCCGACGAACGCCGCGTCCGGCAGGTGCTGCTCAACCTGGTGAGCAACGCCATCCGCTACAACGTCGTCGACGGTTCGGTCACCGTCGCCTGGGCCGTGCACGGAGGATCGGTACGGCTGACCGTGCAAGACACCGGACCGGGCATTCCGGCCGAGCACCTGGGTCGGCTGTTCACCCCGTTCGATCGGCTCGGCCGGGACTCCGAAGAGGGCATCGGGCTGGGCCTGCCACTGGCCCGCGGTCTGACCGAGGCGATGGGCGGATGCCTCGACGTGCACAGTGAAATCTCGATCGGGACGATCGTCACGGTCACCCTGCCGGCCGGTCCCTGATCGCTCGGCCGGGCCGCCTGCCGGCGCGGCGCACGCTGGCTAGCTCGCCGGAGTGGACGGTCGCCGCGCGGAGTAGATCGTCACGCCGAGCATCGACAGGCCGGCGGCAGCGAGAACCAGGTCCAAGGCCGGCGAGTGTGCTCTGATCGACACGCTGGCCAGCACCAGGACGACTGCGAAGCCGAACTGTCCCGCGCTCCGCCACCGCCAGTTGGTCTGCCGGCGGCGAGCGGTGATGATGCCCGCGACCACGCTGACGACGGCCGCGATGGCTGCGATCGTGCTGGCAAGATCGTCCACGCGTGCTCCCCGGTGTCGATGGCGTTCCCGATCCGTCTGAGCGTAGGCCGAACGGTGGCCTGTTGCGTCAGCTTCGCCGAAGAAGCTATCGCTTCGAGGCCGCATCCACGACGACGGCGTAGGAGCCGATACCGATGAGTCGCACCCCTTCGACCTGCTGATCGTTCAGCCGGATGGCGGTGATGACGCCAGATTCCGGGTCGAACTCGACATCGGCGATCTCGCCGAGTTCGTCGCCGTCGGTGCTGAGGACCCGGCGGCCGAGCATCCGATTGTGCTTGCCGGCCAAGGCCGCGACCTGTTCGTCGGCCTTGGTGATCCGGTCGGCACCGGTGACGGTGACGGCGTCCTCACCGAATGCGGTGATCGCGGACCACCGCAGGGTGTCGCCGTCATCGGTCTTCTTCAGCTCGAGCGCGATCACCGAGTGGGATGCTGGGTCGACCACGAACTGGTCGATCTTGCCGACGGTGTCCGCGGTGCTGGTACTGACGATCTTTCGGCCCTTGGCCTCGGAGAACAACATCAGCGGGTGCCTTCCAACTGCGCCCGGAACGCCTGAACGGCCGCTCCGAAGCCGGCCATGTCATGACTGACGAAGTCCTTGGCGCTGGCCGGAACGATGAGGTGTTCACCCGATGCGGCAATGGTGTCGGGCAACGGGATGAGCAGGGTGGTGCCCTTGGTGTTGAGGGCTTCCGACGCCTCGATCTCGTAGCCGACGACATCGCACTGGTCGGTGCCGACGTCGGCAATCTCGATCACCACGTCCACCACCTTGCCCAGCGCGATCCCCGAATCGGTGAGCACCTGGGAACCCAGCACGTCGCCACCCGAGCCACCGCCGGTCGCAGAAGCCTCGAATAGCTGCTCGGTGGTCGTCAGTACCGTCTCGTCCGCGATCATCACGGCGTCCGCCCCGAGGGCAGAAACCGCGGCCCAGGCCAGGGATTGCTTCAGCGGGCCGGCCAGCAGGCCGCGACCGGCCAGGGTGAACCCACCGACCGCGCCACCACCGGCCGCATAGACGATGTCCTTGATCTGCGCGATGTCGTCGCCGGCCATGGTGACCACCGGCCGTTTCGTGATCTCTGAGGCCCGCATCAGCCGGCTCATTCGGGGCGCCCGCCTCGGCCGGGCCGGTTCGGGATCTCCGGCTCGACGATCACCCCGCCGCGCCGCCGCCGGGCCTGCACGAGAAGCGTGGCCGCGACGAGTAGGACGACCAGCACGACGATGATGATCAACCAGGTCACCGTAGTCACGGCGAACCTCCCGATTTGCTAAGGCGATACTGGAACGTGGGTGGGTGTCAGCCGCGGATCCGCTGGCGGCCACCGACCTTGATCCAGATCAGCAGGACGATGACGGCACCGATGATCGAGCCGATGATGCCCGAGGGCTGGAAGAACCCGTTGGCGGAGTCCTTGTGAAAGATCAGGTAGCCGAGGAAGCCGCCGACGAAGGAACCGATGATGCCGATGACGATGGTCATCGGGATCGACAGATCTTGCTTACCCGGGACGAGGAGCCGGGCGACCGCACCGGCGATGAGACCGATGACGATGAGGCTGATGATGAGGCCGAGCATGGGGGTTCTCCTTCGGCTGCCCCAGGGGGCTGTGCCAGTTCGGGACTGGTCCGTACGGCCACAGCCGTTGCGGACGTCCTGGTTGTGGGTTGCCTACGTTTGGGTGACCCGCAAGCGGGTGGCGGGGGG
>CAZZZW010000148.1:0-3516 GCA_964658795.1 Phormidium nigroviride PCC 7112 | reverse complement strand
AGCCGGTACGGAGCCCGCGACGATTCAGCTCTTGAAGGCGTCCTTGACGTTCTCGCCCGCGTTCTTCAGCGAACCCGAAGCCTGATCCTTCTTGCCCTCGGCCTCGAGGCTCTTGTCGTCGGTGTGCTTGCCAACGGCTTCCTTGACCTCGCCGACGGCCTTCTCAGCTGCGTTCTTCGCCTTGTCTACAAAGCTCATTCCTAGCCACCTCCGCTTGGTCCACGCGGTCGATCGCCGCGCCTGCCCTTGAGGTTACACCGTAAACCAACCATCGGTTTACAGCGTAGTCGACGTCACTCGGCTGGACCGGTGAGTTTCTGCTCGATCCGGTCGAGCATGTCGGCCAGGCTGGCTTCGAACTCCTGAGCGAAGTGATCCTCGGCCAGCCCGCGGGCCAGGCGATGGATGACGGGGTACTGGTGGGCGTCGATGTCGTCCTGCGGATCGAGGACGTCAGCGACCGTGTCGGCATCGGCGAGGCCGGCGTGTTCCTCGGCTGTCCGGGTCGGCGTCAGCCCACCCGGCACCGGTTCTGGATCCGTCCCGCTGCCGGCACTGAACGATCCGTCACCCTCCACCGGGTCGTGGACTGTCATCGCCCCGGTCTCCATGAGCAGGTACCCCAGCAGAAAACTGTTGAACGAGCGGTAGGCGAACAGCACCTGCGCGTCGGAAAACCCCTCCGCGACGAGCGCAGACAGCATGGACTCGATCCAGGACAGGGAGCGCAACGGTGGATTGACCCAGGGCGCATCGGCCGGCCGGGTGGTCACCAGCGGAAAGGCGTGCGGATGAGCCCGCGCATACCGCCGCACTCCCCGGGCCAGCCGAGTCAGGTATTCCCGCCAGCCGGACTCGGGTGCCTTCTGCACCTCGGGATCGGTGTCCAGTTCCTCGACGATCAGGTCGACGACCGCGTCGAGCAGGGCATCGCGGGTGTCGAAATGTTTGTACAGCGCCATCGCCTCGACCCCCAGCCGGGCCGCGATCGCTCGCATCGAGGCCGAACCGATGCCCTGCTCGTCCATGAGTTGCAAGGACACCCGGGCGATCCGGGACGCCGACAGTCCCCGGCCCCGACGGCGGGTCCGGCCAGAGGAGTTCGATTGGGTCGACTCAGCGTCGGCCGGGTCCGCGTTTCCCTTCGTCGCCATAGCGGTTCATAGTTCCACGTGACGGTAACCCTCGCCCGTCGCGTGCCCGTTCTCATGGCCGTCGTCCTCGGTGGCGGTGATATTGGCGGTGGGAACCGTCGCTGTCCGACCTCGTTCCTCGCCCGGACAGCTCCTCCCAAATCCCGCAGCGTCAAAGCGATAAGGACCGCCTCGGAAAAGCTGAGGCGGTCCTTCTCGCTGCGGGGCTACTGAGATCGCTTTCACACCCCGATACGGTCGACATGACGCCCAAGCCACGCTTGCGAGCGCTATCTCACGTAAACCGAGTTCCACTGAAGTGCCGATCGGCCGTCAACATGCAGTCTGATAGGTGGAGTCCAATTAATGAGGTGCGCGAGGCCAAGGCAGAATCTGAACCGTGGCCGAAATCGCGACGCACTGCAGCGTTGGACGGAACATCCTTTACGCCGACATTTTACACATTCTTTCAGCGTCCGTGCTGTTGATAGTCCTCGAATTCCCAATAACCGAGCCGAGCGATTTTTGCTGCGAGATCATCCCAAGTCGGCGCTTCAATACGTTCTACCTGGAGCCGCAGAAACTCTTCTGCTACGCGAAGATCTAGACTTTCTACAATCAGCCGATGGCGGCCGATCTGGGGTCCCTCCTTGGCTACGGTATTAGCCAGCCAAGCAGGCGTACAGACGAGCACGTCGAATGATTCTTTGCCTGCACTGTCCGCAGCCCCGACAAGCATCCGAAGCCAGAAAGCATCGTCCGAGGGATCCGGCGACAAGTACGTCGATGGTTCTTCTCGTCCTAGCCCCTCGAAACCTCTAACTACCGCTCTCACGGCGTATCAAGGATGTCGATGTGAGCGTTAGACATTGGACCGCCGGAGACCTGACCGGGTAGGCGCTCCTCAAGATTTGCCTGCCAAACTTGACGGTAGTCCTTAAAACTTGCCGGCCTGTACACCCGAGTCCCGTCGGCACCTGTCCAAGCGAGTCCACTTTTCGACAATGTTGCCCCGTCTCCAACCCATGCATGACCAAGCGCATCAGCCAGCTCCATCGTAGCCGCTCCGATCCCGGAGCTACGCTTATTCGCTGCCGCGTCACGCAGCATCCTGCTGACACCTGTAGTCGGTGCATCGGAAGTTTCCAGGTCGCTACCGACCCCGCGCCCGGAGCCAGATATTGCACGGATTAATTTGAAGTTCTCCACACGAAAAGCCGTCGCGTGTTTGCGATAGCGTCGGACATCCTCATTTGAGCGTCCTCGCGGGTCGTAAACAAGATAAAATCTTGGAGATACTGCTTTAGTATTTCAAATTGTACGTAGCCAGACCTTGATTTTCGGTCTACGGGCACACCCGTCGAAGCCCATCTCCAAACATCGGGAAGAGATGTCAGGCCGATCTTGGAGGACGTCAACGACAAATCTAAGTCGCCGCGAGTAGCCGAGAGCTGAACCATAAAGTCAGGATCGCGCGAGAGAATCCAGACCTCAGCCCAGTTCAGCACACTATCATCCATTCTTGGCTCTCGAATAAAGCCGAGATTAGCCAGACCTGAGCGAATTTCATCCGCAAATACTTCTGATTCCATGCGTTCGTAACCTTTCTACTGACAGTTTCCGGGCGATGTGCACAGACCATTAGCTTCTTGGAATCGTTCGACATAATTCGTTTTGACGAGATACTTCCGTCAGGCGTTGGGGTGTAGCCACGACTGGAAAGGTACTCCAGTTCTTTCGCGTATGAAGATGTTGCCTGGCTCCAATCTGTAGCTAGGTGAAACACTGCATTGCTATCCGCGTATTTCTTAAGGAAACGCTGATTTACTAAATCGCGATCCTCGGGCTTCATGCTTTGCCACGCCTCGTCGCTCATCTCGAAAGTGCGTTCTCCGTTGGCTTGCGCCTGCAAAACGTACTGCGGGTACTTTCCGAGGGAGACTATGTTGTCTTTCTGCACAATCATGTCGTTTACATAACCATCAGAGTTGACGACAAATCGGGTGCCTGCTGGCAATTCTAGCTGGCCAGCCATGCGGTCAGTGATGACGCCGTCAGATGACACTTCGAAGCGGGCGCCGTCGGACGCGGCGCCGTCGCTGGCCTCCTCAATCAACGCCCCGTCATCCAACGCGCCGAGTATGAAGCCTCCGAATAGCAACACCACAGTGACCATGTCGGAGTTTGGGTGATACCACGGGTCGTTGCAGCCAAATGTGGGTTCACATCTGCCAAATCCGGATGTGCTATTCCCGGTTATCGAGATGCTTTCGCTGGCTGATGCGGCCGGTGTTCGAATCGGCCCCCCAGTGACGTTGCACGCAGCGGCGTCTGGCTAACTGGCTGCGGCGACGGTGGTCGTTTCGGACAGTAGTTCGTGCTC
>CAZZZW010000147.1:0-10467 GCA_964658795.1 Phormidium nigroviride PCC 7112 | reverse complement strand
CGCCCCTCCGGGTTGACCGAGCGGTGACACACCCGACCTCACGAACGGTCCGTCACACCCTCGTCCCTCGTCACTGGGCCGCGCCCGCGGTCGCCCGCCGGCCAGGTGCTCGTTTTCCGTCCGATCCCGCGCCCCTTACGGGTTGCGTAACACACTTTCTACTGGCCAACCCCCTTACCCGCAAGGCCCATTCGCCATCAGATTCACCACCCCGGCGGGTCGCGTAACACCTGTTCACCGGAGTGACTGAAACGTACGGATGGGACTCTGCAGCTGTACTGGAGGAGGAGGTTGCCGGCGGCCGATATCACCCGGGCAGCCCGGCCGTGGCGGACCACGAGCCGCGGCTAGGCTGGGCCGCGTGTCGAAGGTATTGACGAGTCTGCCCACGGGCGAGCGGGTCGGAATCGCGTTCTCGGGCGGTTTGGACACCTCGGTCGCCGTTGCCTGGATGCGCCACCACGGCGCCGTCCCCTGCACGTACAGCGCCGATCTCGGCCAGTACGACGAGGACGACATGGCCACCCTGCCCGACCGCGCCCGGCTCTACGGTGCCGAGATCGCCCGCCTGGTCGACTGTCGAGAGGCGCTTGTCGACGAGGGCCTGGTCGCGCTGCAATGCGGGGCCTTCCACATCCGCTCGGGTAGTCGGGTCTACTTCAACACCACCCCGCTCGGCCGGGCCGTCACCGGCACCTTGTTGGTCCGAGCGATGCAGACCGACGGCGTCGCGATCTGGGGCGACGGGTCGACCTACAAGGGCAACGACATCGAGCGGTTCTACCGCTACGGCCTGCTGGCCAACCCGGCGCTGCGGATCTACAAGCCGTGGCTGGACGCGGCCTTCGTCGACGAGCTCGGCGGCCGGGCCGAGATGTCGCAATGGCTGACCGAGCACGACCTGCCGTACCGGGCCAGCAAGGAGAAGGCGTACTCGACCGACGCCAACATCTGGGGGGCCACCCACGAGGCCAAGACCTTGGAGCACCTGGACGAATCGCTGGAGATCGTCGAGCCGATCATGGGGGTCCGGTTCTGGGACCCGGCCGTCGAGATCGAGACCGAGGACGTCAGCGTCACCTTCGAGCGGGGCTACCCGGTCGCCATCAACGGCGAACGTTTCGGCAGCCGGGTCGAGTTGGTGATGTCGGCCAACACCATCGGCGGCCGGCACGGCCTGGGCATGTCCGACCAGATCGAGAACCGGATCATCGAGGCCAAGAGCCGAGGCATCTATGAGGCCCCGGGTATGGCCTTGCTCTTCGTCGCCTACGAGCGCCTGCTGAACGCGATCCACAACGAGGACACCGTCGCCAACTACCACGCCGAGGGACGGCGGCTGGGCCGGCTGCTCTACGAGGGCCGCTGGCTCGACCCGCAGTCGCTGATGCTGCGGGAGAGCCTGTCCCGCTGGGTGGCCAGCGCGGTGTCCGGCACCGTGACCCTGCGGCTGCGCCGGGGTGAGGACTACTCGATCCTCAAGACCGAGGGCAGCAACTTCAGCTACCACCCGGACCGGCTGAGCATGGAGCGCACCGAGGACGCAGCGTTCGGTCCGGTCGACCGGATCGGCCAGCTGACCATGCGCAATCTCGACATCGCCGACACCCGCAGCAAGCTGGAGTACTACGCCGGCCTCGGTCAGCTGGCCGGCCAGGCCGCGTTCGTGGGTGAACTCGAACCGGGCCAGGCCGACGAGATCAGCGACGACAACAGCGGCCGCGACACCCTGGACGCCGCCGCGCTGGACCGTGCAGCCATGGAGTCCGGCACCGACTGAGGTGCCCGAATCAGCTTTCGGTGACGGCTGAATCCGCAACGGTGCTGGCTGCCTGCTCGGCCGTCTTGTCGGCTCCGTAGCGCCGGTTGCGTTCGGCATACTCCTCGCAGGCGGCCCATAGGGCCCGCCGGTCGAAGTCGGGCCACAAGATGTCCTGCACGACCAACTCCGCGTACCAGGCTTGCCACAACAGGTAATTGGAGATTCGTCGCTCCCCCGACGGCCGGATCATCAGATCCACATCCGGCATCTGCGGCTGGTAGAGGTAGCGGGCGAAGATCTTCTCATTGACCTTGTCCGGATTGAGCTTTCCGGCCCGCACGTCGTGGGCCAGTGCCTTGGCTGCGTCGGCGATCTCGGCCCGGGCACCGTAGTTCAGGCACATGTACAGGTGGATCGTGTCGTTGGCCTGGGTGAGTTCCTCGGCCTCGACCAGTTCGGAATGCACGCTGCGCCACAACCGCTGTTGCCGGCCGACCCAGTGCACCCGGACGCCCAGTTCGTTCATCCGGTCCCGCCGGCGATGAATGACATCACGGTTGAAGCCCATCAAGAACTTGACCTCGGCCGGTGACCGGCGCCAGTTCTCGGTGGAAAAGGCGTAGAGCGACAGGTGTCTGATGCCGATCTCGATCGCGCCCTGGAGCACGTCGAGCACGACTGCTTCGCCCGCCTTGTGGCCCTCGGTGCGAGGCAGGCCGCGCTGGTTGGCCCACCGGCCATTGCCGTCCATCACGATGGCAACGTGATGGGGCACCTTGCCCTCGGGCAGCTCGGGCGGCCGGGCGCCCGAAGGATGCTGGTCCGGCGGCACCGGCGGGAGCGGGGCGTCGCCGGATCGGCTGCTGCGCCGTCCCCAATGCTGCATCCGTCTCGCTCCCAACCGTCCGCTCCGATGACCGGGCTCGATCCTACTGACCGGCCCGGCCACCATCGGGGAACGGCATTGTGCTCAGGGCTCAGTGGGTGATGGCCTTGGCCCGGCGTGGCAGCAGCCAGCCCAGTGCGAACGCCGCGGCGATGAGACCCAGCGTCACCAGCAGGGTGTGCTCAGCGGCCGTCACCGGCCGTCCGGCCGCGATGGCCGCCGCCGGTCCGCCCCGCTCGAGGGCGATGGTCGAGAAGAACAACGTGGCCAGCACGGCAACCCCCAGCGAGGCACCGAGCTGCTGCATCGATTCGAGCAGGCCGGACGCCGACCCGACCTCGCGATCGTCGATCTCGGCCACGATGATGGAGAACAGCGGCACGAAGATCATGCCCATTCCCAAACCGAAAACCGCCATGCCCGGCGCCAGCTGGAGCACGCCGACCGTGCTGTGCGCCGCCCGTAGCGAGACGTACAGGATGCCGGTGCCGATGCCCATCAGGGTCAGACCGACGTGCAGGATCGGACGGCCGACCGCTGTCGCGGCCCACGCGCCGACGCCGGATCCGAAGAAGGTGCCGACGGCCAGCGCGGACAGGTACAGGCTCGCCTTCATCGCGCTCAGGCCGAGGCCGAGCTGCAGGAACAGACCGATGGTGAGCGAGAATCCCACGATCACGGCGAAGAATACGAGCACGAACACCACGCCGGACAGGTAGGACGGCTTGCGGAGCACGCTGATCTCGACCAGCGGGGTCCGGCCGGCGTTGACCCGCCGGCGCTGGTGCAGGACGAACACGGCCAGGACCGGAAGGGCCGCGGCCAGCACGCCGAAGATCCACAGCGGCCAGCCCAGCGAGCGCCCGTCCACCAGCGGGAAGACGATCAGGAGGCTGACGATGGCCATCAAGGTCGTGCCGATGCCATCCAGCCGGATCCCCTGGTGCCGGACCGCGCCGGCCGGTAGGAACTTGTAGCCGATGATCAGCGCGAACGCGCCGGGGATCAGGTTGACCAGAAAGAGTGAACGCCATCCGGTCCCCCAGATGTCGGCCTGGATCAGCAGTCCGGAGACCACCGGGCCGAGCACCGTCGACAGTCCGATCACCGGGCCGAGGGCGGCAAAGGCCTTGCCGATGTTGGCCGGTCCGAAGATGTCGCGGATCAAACCGAACCCCTGGGGCGTGATCAGCGCCGCCGACAACCCCTGCAGCACCCGGGCGGCGATCAGCGATTCGGGCGACCAGGCAATCGCGCACAGGGTCGAGGCGAGGACGAAACCGGCCAGCCCGGTGAGCAGCATCTTCTTTCGTCCGAACAGGTCGCCGAGCCGCCCACCGGTGATCAGGCCGACCGCGATGGCCAGGGTGTAGGCAGCCGCGATCCACTCCAGCGCCGAGTTCGACATCACCAGGTCGCGCTGGATCGCCGGCGCGGCAACGTTGACGATGGTGGAATCGAGGATGTTCATGATCATCGCGGTCAACACCGCCGCGAACCCGATCCAGCTTCGGCGGGCCGGGGCGGCGACGGCGCCCGGGTCGGCGGGCCGTTCCAGTACTGCGGTCATCGTCTGCTCCTTGATTCGGTCTTCTGAGGTGCTGATGACGTTAGAAGTCAATCAGGAACGTTTCTTTCCTGATTAGGAACTAATCTTGAACACATGTCGGAGACCTCAGGACGCTTGTTGAAGCTGCTGTCGCTGCTGCAGAGCACCCGGGACTGGCCGGGACCGGAGCTGGCCGAACGGCTCGGCGTGACGGTGCGAACGGTCCGCAACGACGTGGACCGGCTGCGCCAACTCGGCTATCCGGTGCAGGCCACCCGAGGTGTGATCGGGGGTTATCGACTGTCGGCCGGGACGGCCATGCCTCCGCTGCTGCTGGACGACGAGGAGGCGGTGGCGATCGCGGTCAGCCTGCGCACGGCCTCCGGCGGCGCGGTCGACGGCCTGGAGGAAACTGCCTTACGGGCATTGACGAAACTGCAACAGGTCCTGCCGCAGCGGCTTGGCCGGCGGGTGGACGCGCTGCAGTCGCACACGGTCCGGGTGTCGGCCCAGGGGCGCGGTCCCCAGGTCGACGGGGCGATGCTGGCGCAGTTGGCCGGAACGGCGCGGGACCGGGAGATCGTCCGATTCAGCTACTCCGACCACAGCGGTGCGCCGACCGAGCGCCGGGTCGAGCCGTACCGGCTGGTGAACTGGGGACGCCGCTGGTACCTGGTTGCCTTCGACCTCGAGCGCAACGACTGGCGGACCTTCCGGGTCGACCGGATCGGCGAACCCCGCTCGGTCGGACACCGCTTCACCGCCCGGGCGCTGCCGGCCGAGGACATCGCCGCCTACGTGGCCGGCAAGACCCGCCAGATCCAGCTCAAGGCACGCGGTCGTGCGATCGTGCACGCGCCAGCGGACCAGGTGGCCGGCCGGTTCGGCCCGTGGCTGGATCGGGCGAGTGTGGAATCGCTCGGACCGAACCGATGCCGGGTCGAGCTGGGTGGTCGTTCGGTGGAGGACATCGCCTTCTGGCTGGGGATTCTCGATTGCGACTTCGAAGTGGTGGACTCCCCCGACCTGGCCGCTGCGGTCCGCCGGCTGGCCGAGCGATACGTCCGCGCGGCCGGCTGAGGCCGGCTCAGCAGCAGCCCGGCCCGGCGCATGGTCCTTCGCAGGGGCGGTCGTTCGCAGTGTCGGACAGTCGCAGGGCCGGTCAGTCGCGCTTGCCGGTCAGAGCCCACGCGCTCGGCAGTACCAGTGCGGCCAGGCCGGCCTTGATCGCATCGGTGCCCAGGAACGGCCGGACCCCCAGGTTCACCGCCTGCGACGCTGACAGGTGCAGGTCGATCGCCAGCCAGGTGGCACCAACCGCGTAGACCAGCACGCTGCCGACCACGAACTGGGCGGCGGTGCTGAGTACATGCCGATCAGCCCGCCGTTCCGACAGCCGGCCGACCACCCCGGCGGCGAGGATGAATCCGATGATGTATCCGAAAGACGGATCGTGGCTGCCTGACGTGCCGTGGGCGAACCAGGGCACCCCAGCCACCCCGACGGCCAGGTACAGCGCCATGGCCACGGTCGATCGCATGGAGCCAAGGACGGCCCCGGCGACCAGGACGGCGAAGGTCTGCAACGTGAACGGCACCGGCGACAGCGGAGTGTGGATGCTGATCTGCGCGCACAATCCGGTGAGGCCGGCGGCTGATACGACCAGGACGGCATCACGGACCCGTCCACCCGGGATCAGATCGGCCAGTACGGCCGGACGGGTGGCGAGGGACAACGAGCTCACGGGGCAGCTACCTCTCAGCTGACGACGATTGGTCCGATCGACCATAGCAATGTCGGTGCAGGCCGAGTCGGAGAGATGGATCACCCCTTTGCGGCAAGGGCAATCGCCAGCAGGGCCACCACGGCCAGGGAGAGGATGACGGCCAATACCAGATTGACTCGGGGTGACAGACGCGAGGACAGCGGCCGCTGCTGTTCACCGATCCGAGCGAACACCAGGCCGAGCAGGGCGAACCCGACGAGCACACCACCGAGGCCGGCCAGCGGATGCCACCAGGCCTCGCCGAGCCAGACCACCCGGTCGCCGAGCCAGCCCGACTTGGTGCCTGGTTGGCCGAACAGCCCGCGCCGAACGGGGGCGACGCACAGCGACGCCACCGATCCGACCAGGGTGCTGGCCACCACCGCGTTCAACAGCAGCCGGCTGGATTGCCATGCTCCGAACACGACCAGGTAACCACCGGTGGCGGCGACCAGCAAACCGGTCAGGCCGAGGAAGGTGGATTGTTGGGTGGCCATCACCCCGCCGACTACGAGCAGCAGCAAGCCGGCCAGAATCACCCTACGGGGTAAGGACTTCACCGCGGTGGTGACCCGGTAGCCGGTCAGGGCCACCGTGCGCATCGACGAGGTGGCGGGCCGCACGGTGGCCGGGATCTGACGCACCGAGTGCACCGCCGCGGTGACGACGGCCGCGGTCTTGGACACGGTGTGCACCATCAACGGCGTGCCCAGCTCGGTCTTGAAGGTCTCGTGCGGCACCGGGCAACTGGCCAGCAAGGCGCCGGCCTGGGCCGGGATGGTGGCCGGATCAGCGATCGCGGCCACCTTCTTGGCCCACAGCTCGGCATCGGCCGAGGACTGCTCGGCCACGCCGGTGCTGGGGTCGGGATGCAGGATGGTGTGGGCCAGCGTCGGCAGCTCGTCGGCCAGCAACTGGCGTTGCGCGACCGTGGCCACCCACATCGCCAGCAACGGGAGGCTGGGCGGCACGATCGCGTTGGGGTTGTCCAGATAAGCCAATTCGGCGCGGATCATCGGCATGCTCGGATCGCCGCGCAACGGCATCGACGCCGCCTGGTCGCCCGGTTCGGGCAGCGGGACATTGATCCGCTGTAGCTGCTCGATGAAACCGGTGATCCGGCTGCCGTCGACCCCCTTCTCGGCAACGGTGTTGATTCGGCGCGGATCGAGCAACAGGTGGATCAGCCAGCCGGCGCCGTCCAGGCGTCCCCACATCCAGTCGTTGGCCCGCCAGGACTGCTTGTAGAACGCGCCGAAGTGGTGCAACTGCATGCCGGTCAGCTTCGACTGAGCGGTGCCGTGGGCCAGATCAAGCAAGGTGCGGGTGTCGGCCGAGACCTGGATCAGTTCGACCGGCTGGTCGACCTCGGCGTCCACCGGAAGCATCGCGCGGTGCGCCGCGTGCAGCGCGAACAGCCGAATTGCCCGAGCCAGGTCGGTCTCGGCCGATGCGAAATAGTTTTCATAAACCTGGACGTTCTCCATCGCGGCGCGGACCATACCGGCGCTGGACCCGGGTTGGGCGGTCGGCGCCGGCGGGGAGCTGGGCAGCGTCAGCTCGGCCAGCACCTGCCCGACGACGGTACCCAGGGCCTGCCAGCCAGCAGCCAGCCGCGGACGATCACCCTGATCGAGATAGGTCAACGCCATCGAGGCGACCGCGGCTGGCATCGGGCCCGACCGGACCCCGTTCGGGTCCTGCATCGCCTCGAACACGACTCGGTCGACGTCCTGCTCACCGTCGTTCGGTTGATAGGCCTGGTGGACCTGCTCGACCTGGTTCAGCAGGTTCGCCTGCCAGCTACGGGTGGATTCGGAATCGTCATATTGGGCAATGGTGAACGCGCACCGCAACAGCGACAGCACGATCGCCTTGGCGCCGTAGAAGCTGGTTTCGTCCAGTGCGGCCAGGCTATCGAGGCTGAGCGGGGCCGCCCAGCGTTGCTGCAGCGCCTCGACCACGGCCTGTTTGCAGTCGTCTTCCAGTCGGCTGCCGGAGGTCAGCTCGTTGCCCCAGGGCACCTCCTTGGGCACGGGCCACGTGGTCAGCATCCGCATCACCTCGGTGACGATCGAGAGCCCGAGGGATTCGCCTTCGCGCTGGCGGTAATCCTCGAAGAGCCCACCGGCGAGCAGGGCCGGTTGGTCGGACGGGGCCGAACGGGTGGCCAGCTGGGCCAGCCGAAGACGCATGTCGGTCCGGGCGCCGATCCGGTCGTTGTGTTCGCGGATCGCGCGCAGATCCGCGGCGATCGACTGGTTCTTGACCGCGCCGATGTCGGCCATCAGCCCGTCCAACAGGCCGAACGCGTGCGCGGGATCGTCGCCGGCCTGGACCGCCAGCGGATCGGGGGCGTTGCCCGCCGACGGGACGACATAGAGCAGCACCCGGCGAACGAGGCGTTTGGCCGGGCGTTCGAACACCTTCTGCAGCACGGCGCCGATCGGCTGGTTGTCCAGCAATCCGCCATCAGCGGCCCAATGGCTGCGGGTGATGTTGCTGTGGGCACCGACGCAGGCCCGGCCGAGCACACCACCGATCGGCAGCTTGCCCGCGTCGGCGGGCGTACAGGGCAGGAAGGACGGCTCGAACGCGGCCGGGAACGAGGCCGTGCTGCGGGCGGCCAGGGCCAGGGCGTTGGTGTCGGACAGGCTGTTCTCGGTGAAGCGGAACATGCCGCGGTGGTCGACATCCTGAACCAATGTGCCGTAGGAGTCGGAGAATCGGCTCGTTTCGCCGCTGAGCAGCGTGGTGGTGATGAAGAGCGTGGTCGACAGCTTGCCGCCGGCCGGATGGTTGACCGGGGCCAGCTCGGGGATCGCCGTCTGCAGGCTCTGCAGCATCACGCCGTCGCCTTGAAGCAGGGAGGGGACGTCGGGGTCGGTCGGGTTGCGCAGGAGGGACACCAGCGACCCGATGCCCAGCCAGAGCTTGCGGACGGTGGCCAGGCTTCGCTTGCTGGCTCGGGCGTAGGCGAGCAGGGCGGCGTTGATGCCGCCGGCGCTCGTGCCGGACAGGACGTCCACGTCGACGCTGACATCGAGCAGGTTGATCAGGTCGGAGTACACCCGCAGCTCGTCACTGAACTCCAGCGTGACCGAGGCGGCATTGCTCAGCCGGCGCAGGTTGGATGCCTGAGTCAATAGGTCGATCTCGCGGGCGACGCCACCCATCCAGATCGCCAGGCTGACTCCGCCCGTCATGGTGGTGGCCAGCCGGATCTCCTGCGTCTGCAGGGTCATCGGAGTGACGGTGCCGGACTTTGTGGTGCGGGCTTGCACGACCATGTCGATCCCCCGGATGCGGACGTTGCGGGGCGACGGCCAGCTCCCCTGGTGAGCAAGAGCGGCCGCCGCGGCTGCTGATACCCCGGCCGATTTCAGGGTCGGGAGCGCCGTCTGCTAATGTTTCCGCTCGTGCCCGGTAGCAATGCCTGGCGCCGAACGCACCGCTAGCTCAACTGGCAGAGCAGCTGACTCTTAATCAGCGGGTTCGGGGTTCGAGTCCCTGGCGGTGCACCACATGGTCCTTTTTCAAACCCCAGGCCGAAGAAAGATCCCGGCCCGGGCCGCGTGAGGGGCCCTTGACATCGAATGTCGGGGGCTTTTTCGTGTGCCGACGCTGCCAGGCCGCCTGACCGTAGATCCAGGTGGGCACGCCGAGGCTCCAAGCCGACGGGTCGAACAGAGCTTCTTGTTGTGGCTCGGTTAGCTCCTCCTCCGTTTCAGGTGCCGCCTCGGTTAGTTTGTCGGCCGGTACGATCGGGTCGGGGTCGAGCAGCTGCCGGTAGGGTCCGGCGAGCTGGCCGACGACGGTGCCATCCTCCTCGATCAGGATCCGCTCGAAGAGTGCCTGGTTCATGCGTCGACGGATGCGAGCTGACGCAGTGCGGTAGGTGGTCGCCGCGTCCTGGACGAATTGCAGGCACTGTTCCAGGTTTTGCTCGATCGCCTCACTCGTCGTGCCGGCCTTGTCAAGCCGCCGCTGGCCCGCGGCTTCGGGGTCGGGTTCACGCTGGCACACCAGTTCCTCGGCCAGCTCCCACTGCCAATGCGGGCTGCGGTGCTCAGTAATGCCCGGTCGCGAGTCTGCTTCCAGCTCACTCAGGACGATGCGTCCAACTCGCCAAAGGCCATCCAGAACTGGAACCGGAGGACTTCACCAGCCTGGCCCAGTACCAGGTGTATGCCAGCCTGTTCGCCTGCGGCCAGGTCAACACCTTCGCATCTGGTGCCACTTAAAGTACTATCGAGCGCAATTTACTTAGCGCGTACGTTTCGGGAATCGGGACTGTCGATTTGCGAGAAGGTCTATTTCCAATTGCTCACAACTCGTGCCTTCATACTGCTTGAGTTGGATCGCATTCCCGAGGCTCACAAAGACTTTGAGAACGCAATAGAGATGAACAAGGTCATCTCGACACCGGATCCCCCTCCTGATCTCATCCTAATTTCGCTGCATGCCCACGCGGGCGGCTTAATGTGTGCCATCAGGCTAGAGAA
>CAZZZW010000146.1:5360-10549 GCA_964658795.1 Phormidium nigroviride PCC 7112 | reverse complement strand
AGCCGACGTCGCAAGCTAGCCGGCGGCGCGAACTAGTACGGGTCGGCCGTGTCGTGGTGTCCGACCAGGCGCGCCAACGGGTAGAGCTTGAGTCGCAGCAGGATCTTGATCCCGACGTTGCCGATCCACCATGGCAACTGGCCCAGGAAGCGCAGCCGGTCCGTCCACGAGGGGACCCCGACCTCGAACAGCGCCAGCGATCCCTCCCGCCGCAGATAGCGCAATCGGCGGCCGGGCAGGGCGTGGGCGAGCAGGCCCAGGGTCACCCCGATGGAGGAGAACGCGTCATGGATGGCCACCTGGCCACCGGCCGGCAGGAACCGGGTCCAGCGCAGGTCGTCGGACAGCGTCCAGTAGTCGTGCTTGCCGTCGATGTAGAGAAAATCGATCGGCTCGGACCAGGACGGCCGCAGCTCGGTGCTCTTGGCCTGCTTCAGCTCGATCCGATCCGCCACCCCGGCCCGGGCGATGTTGGTCAGGAACTTCGCCCGCGTCGGCAGCCCACCGAACTTGGCGCCGGTGACGAACGGGTCGATCGCGACCACCCGCGCCTGGGCCGCCGCCAGCACCACGGTCGAGCGGCCCTGGTGGCTACCGATCTCGACGATCAGGCCGCCGGACGGCACCGCAACGGCGCAGTCCCACAGCATCCGGGCCTGGGCCGGCTTGAGCCAGCCGCCGATGCTGGGGTCGAACACCTCGTCGAAACCGGGCAAATCCCGTTCGGATGAAACCTCTGACACAACTGGCGAGGCTACGGCATCGTTACCTGCCGTAGACCCCAGATGCGTGCCTACCCGGCCGTCGGGGTGTTGGATGCTCGTTATGCCTACCAGAGCAACGACGCTCGCCGCTGTCGCGAGCACCTCGGCCCTCGTGGTCCTCGCTGGTTGCAGCGGCCACTCGTCGACCCCGCTGTCCAGTCGTCAGAAGGACGTCCAGTCCACCGCGACGAACGTCAAGTTCACCAACTGCGGCACCAGCTGCACCGGTGAGATCGACGGAGCCAAGTACGCGATCAAACTGCCCCAGCAGTGGAACGGGACGTTGCTGCTCTACAGCCACGGCTACCGGTTCGCCGCACCGGCCCCGCCGGACTTCAGCGCCGTGCAGACGTCGGCCCAGGTGTCCTCGACCGATTCCGACGGCACCGGTTCCGACCCGCTGTCCACCAAGCTGCTGTCCGAGGGCTACGCCTTGGCCGGCTCGTCCTACAAGTCCAACGGCTGGGCCGTCGGTGACGGCGTCAAGGCCGGCGAAGACCTGCACGACAAGTTCGTCCAACTGGTCGGCAAGCCCAAGCGGACCTACGTCTGGGGTGATTCGCTGGGCGGCCTGATCACCGAGGTCATCGCCGAACAGAACCCGAGCTGGGTGGACGGCTCCGCCCCAATGTGCGGCGCGCTGGCCGGACCGAACTACAACTTCGACGCGGCCCTGGACGTCGCGGTCGCGGTGAAGGCCCTGATCTACCCACAGCTCAAGGTCACCGGCTACAGCAGCCCGGACGAGGCCGCCGCGAACTGGAAGGGCGCAGCCGCCGCGATCGAGAAGGCAGCGGCCGACACCGCCGGGGGCGGGACGGCCAAGGTGCTCTACGTCGCTGCTCTGGTCGACGCTCCGGACGCGACTGCGACCTACGACGGCCATGATCTGGTCTCCCAGGTCAAGGCCAAGGTGGAGGCCTCGCTGACCGCACTGGCCTTCGGCACGTCCGGTCGGCAGGAGTTGGAACAGCGGGTCGGCGGCGACCCGTCCGACAACACCAAGGCCGACTACGACGCCCGGATCAGCGACTCCGAGGCCGCGCTGATCACCTTGGCCGGCGGCGACGTCAAGGCCCTGGACAAAACCGTCGACGCCGCGCCCCGCATCACCGCCGACAGCTCGGCCCGGGATGCCATCGACAAGCTCGGTGACACCACCGGTGCGCTGACCGTCCCGACCATCACCATGCACACCGAGGACGACCCGCTGGTGCTGGTGCAGAACGAGAGCGTCTTCGCCGGCCGGGTGAGCAGCCAGGGAAAGACGGGTTCGCTGGTGCAGCTCTACATCGCGCCGCCCAAGACCTACTCCGAGACCGACGGGGCGCCCTACGGAGCCGGCCACTGCAACTTCTCCGACGGCCAGCGTGAGGGCTTGATCACCGCACTCAACAACTGGGTCAACAAGGGCATCTACCCGACCCAGGCCGGTCTGGCCTCAGTGATCGGGGAAGGGCTGAATCCCTCGTTCACCGCGGGTCCGTGGCCGGGCAACGAGAGCTGACGGCGGCAGGAAGCGCATTCCGACGGCACACCCGGCGGTGACCAGGTTGATCAGGCAGACCAGTCCGATCACATCGGTCACCGCGGGGTGGCGGCCCAGGGCAGTCACCCCGATGACCTCGGCCAGCACGGTCAGCCAGATCAGCGCCGTCACCCCGACGCTGCGCACGGCCAGGCCGGCCACCAGGGTGAACTGGACGACAGCCAGGCAACCACCCAGGATCGCGAACAGCCAGATCTTGTCGTCCAGTTCCGAGTACTTGCTCCCGGCCACGATGGTCGTCACCAGCGACCCGAGCAGCCAGCACAGCACGACGATCACCGCGGCCAGCCCGGCGATCGCGCCGACCGCCCGGGCGAAGACCCGGTGGTGGCGGTCGGAGTCGGTCAGCGAGGCGAACAGCACGTTGGCCACCGACTGGGGCAACCACAGCGTGGCCTTGGTCAGGATCGATCCGGCCGCGTAGACCGCGGCGGCCTGGGCGGGCAGGACGTGTCGGGCCAGCAGGACGTCGGCGACGCTGAGCAGCAGGAAAACCCCGTAGGCGTGCGAGGCATGGCCGGCTTCGATCAGCAGCGGTCGCAGCCGGGCCCAGCCGAGGCTGGTCCGGTGCCGGAGTTCGGGCAGGCCGGCCGCCGACGCGGCGCCGGCCAGGGTCACCCCGATCGCCATCGCGGCCAACGTCGGCGCGGCCTGCTTGAAGATCAGCAGTCCGATCACGCCGGCGAACGACTTGCCGGCGATCCCGATGAACGTGACGGTGGCCAGCCCGGCGAACCGCTGTTCGCCTTGCAAGACGCCCTGGCACAGCCCCTGGATGGCGGTGGCGGGCAGCGCCAAGGCGACGAAGAGCAGCCCGAACACCGAGGGCAGGTGGAGAAACGCCTGCAACAACGGGGAGATCAACGCCAACACGATCGCGATCCCGGCCCCGATCAGCAGACCGGCCGACCACAGGCCGTCGGGTTCGCCGGCCGCCATCCGACGGGCACCGACGGCCTGGAGCGCGAAGGAGGGCACCGATCCGATCAACAGCAGGTTGATCAGGGTGATCACCGCGGCGTAGTCGTCGTCGGCCAGGGTTCGCGCGGCCACGAGCACCAGCAGGTAACTGAGCACGTTGCCCAGCCAGCCGGCCGCGGTGACGCCGACGAGTCCACGCCCGACCGATCGGGTCGGCGTCGGCTGTGCAGTCATGAGGAGGACCATTCGGCCCGGCTAGAGTGCACATCCACGAGGAGAGGGTAACGGGCGTGCAGCAGTCGGACCGGGCAAGCGCGGCCGCTCCGGCCCGGCGGTATCGGTCCCGGTCCCCGTTCGGCTGGCCTGATCTCATCCCACCGGTCCTCACCATCTGGTTGCTCTGGCCACAACGGTTGGCCGGCTACGGCCTCGGTCACGACATGGTGTTCACCCCGCACCAGCCACTCAACGCGGGCTCGGTCGGGCTCGGCAGCACACCGCCGCGCGCCGTTCCGTTGGATGCCCTGGTCGCCCTGGTCGGCAAGCTGGTCGGTGGTGAGCTGACCGGCCGGCTGGCATTGGCGGTGCCGTTGCTCGCGGCCGGCTGGGGCCTGGTCCGGCTGACCGGCGAACGGGACCGGCTGGTGCTGCCGGCCCGCCTGCTGGTCGCCGGGTTCGCGGTCTGGAACCCGTTCGTGATCGAGCGGCTGGCCCTGGGCCAGTGGGCGGTGCTCTGGTGTTACGGCGCCCTGCCCTGGCTGATCGTCGCGGTCCGCCGTCGGCGCTGGCCGGCCGCGATCCTGGCCCTGGCCGCGGCCGCGATCACGCCGACCGGAGCGGTAATCGCCGCGGTCGTGTTGATCGTCCTGGCCTGGCCCTGGCGGCGGGTCGCGGTGATCGTGCTGGCGGTGGCGATCCAGTTGCCGTGGTTGCTGCCGGCGCTGACCTCTTCCGCCAGCTCCACCAGCGACCCGGCCGGGGTGGCCGCCTTCGCCACCCGGGCCGAACGACCCGGTGGCGGCATCGGCAGCCTGCTCGGACTCGGCGGGATCTGGAACGCCGACGTCACGCCGGCCAGCCGGGGCGGCGTGCTCGGCTACCTGACCGCACTGGTGGTCGTGGCGGCCCTGATCCTCGCCTGGCGGCAACTGCCGAGTCGACTGCTGGCCCTGGCCGGGACCGGCTTCGTGCTGGCCGCGCTGACCAGCGTGCCCGGTGGCGCCGCGGTGATCCGGTGGGCGGTCCGGGACCTGCCCGGGGCCGGCCTGCTCCGGGACGGTCAGAAGTGGCTGCTGCCGGCGGTGGTCGTGGCCGTGCTGGCCGCGGGCTTTGCCTTGGATCGGCTAGTCAATCTACTGCCGGACCACGTGAGCCCGCGGCTGCTGGCCGGGGTGGCGGCGGTGATCCTGCCGCTCGTCTTGCTGCCGGACGGCCCGGCCACGGTGCGCACCCCGCTGACCCCGGTGCACTACCCGAGCGGCTGGGCCGAGGTCGCGGACCGGGTGCACGGCTCCGCCCAGACGGTCTTGGTGCTGCCGTTCAGCTCCTACCGCAGCTATCCCTGGGCGCCGGGCCGGAGCGTGCTCGACCCGTCGCCGCGGCTGTTCGACGCACCGGTGCTGGTGGACGACCGGCTGGTGGTCGGCGGCGAGGTGCTGGCCGGTGAGGATCCCGCAGCTCAGCGCTACCTCGAGCGCCCGAACGATCTCGGCGCCCAGGGCATCGGCTGGGTGGTGGTCGAGCGCGACACCCCCGGGCCGATCCCGACCGACCTGAGCCGGTTGAGCCTGGTGGTCGCTGCCGACGGGGTAGCGCTGTATCGGGTGCCCGGACCGATCCGCACCCGGTCGACGGAGCCGGCCCGGGTGGTGCTGGTCATCGGAGTCGATCTGTTGCTCGGCCTGCTGGTGCTCGGCGCGGCCGTCCGACGTGCCTGGACGGCCGCCCGCCGCCGC
>CAZZZW010000146.1:0-5350 GCA_964658795.1 Phormidium nigroviride PCC 7112 | reverse complement strand
ACGAATGATCGCCGGTAACTGATCACTCGCCGGCCAACTGATCACTGGTCGACAGAGTCGGTGCCTGAACGCCGCTGAACTTGTCACCTGCTTGCTACACTCGCCGGTAACTTCCGCGAAGGAGAACTAGTGGGCAAGCTCGTCGGACTCGTAGTCACCGCTGTCGTCGGCATCATCCTCGCCGGTGCCGCGGTGACCGGTGTCGTGTCCTCGAACACCGCCGCTCCCAAGCACAACCCGGCCAGCGCGCCGATCGTGAGCTACGGCAACCGCTGAGCGGTATCCCGTTAGAGCCGATCCGCACTGAGCAGATCGCGGAAGTCAGCCCAACAGGAGGCGTTCGAACTGCGCGGCTGAGCTCTGCCAGTCGAAGCTCGTCGCTCGTTCCCGGGCACTCTTGCCCATGGCCAGCCGAGCCTCGGTGTCGTGCAGCAGCTCGCGGGTCCGGCCGATCAGCTCGGCGGCGGAATCGACCAGCAGTCCGGTCTCGCCGTGCACGATCGACTCGGTGACGCCACCGGCCGTCGAATAGCCGATCGCGGGTACGCCCCGGGCGGCGGCCTCCATCACCGCGATGCCCCAGCCCTCCTTGACCGAGGGCACCAGCATCAACCAGGCCGCGTCCAGCAGCTCGTCCCGTTCGATCTCGGACACGTAGCCGTGGAACCGGACGCGGTCAGCCACCCCGATCCGCTCGGCGTAGGCCGTCAGCTCGGAGTGCCACCAGCCCTCACCGACCACGTCCAGAGTGAGCTCCGGCAGCTCGCCGGCCAGGGCCGCGACGGCGTCCAGAGCATGCTCGATCTGCTTGTGCGGCACCAGCCGGCCCAGCACGATCAGCCGCGGTGTGACCGAGCGGGGGAGCAGCCGGGACGGATGCGGCACGTCGATGCCGTTGCTGACGATGTCGATCCGGTCGGCGGCCACGCCCAGCTGAACCAGGTCGTCGTGCGAGGAACGGGACACCGTGACGTAGCGCTGCCGGCGGTACAGCCGAGGAGCCAGTTGGGATTCCACCCACCAGCCGATCCGGCCCTGCAGGCCCGGGTAGATGATCTGCCACTGCTCGCGGTGCACGTGGTGCACCAGCACCCGGACCCCACGCCGGCGGATCAGGGTGCTGGCGAACGGGATGCCGTTGTGCACGTCGACCACCAGCTCGGCCCGACGGCCCGCGCGGCCGAGCAGATAGGCCAGGCCCCGGGGATAGACCGTGAGGCGGCCGCCCCGCCGCCGGAACCGGATGCCTTCGCGGACCTCGTCGGCCGGTGCATTCGGATGCGCGGCGCACTGGATCGTCACGTCGTGTCCGCGTTCGACCAACCAGCGGGCCATGTGCTCGACATAGACCTCGGAACCGCCGCCGTCGGGGTGGTCGGTATCGCGCCAGACCAGGAAGACGATCCGGCGGCGACGATCGGCGGCTTCAGACATGGTTACCGGAGGGTAACTCAGTGGCCGGGCGAACAGCGGTCTCTCGGTCAACTCGGGTACCGTCCTCCGGGTGTCTGCCGCCGTGTCTGCTCCGCAGCGCCGGTCGGGACGGCAGGTTCGGGCGATCTATTCCGGTGTGGAACGGTTGCGACTGTTCGCGGTGTCGCTCGGGATCGCGGTCGCGGTCTTCGCGCAGAACTCCGGTTCGGTGGCCGCCGACACCAAGCTCGATCTGATCGTCGACCCGGCGCGCTTCCTGCGGCGGTCGCTGAGCCTGTGGGACCCGATCGGCTCGGCCGGGCAGCTACAGGACCAGGCCTACGGCTACCTCTTCCCGATGGGGCCGTTCTTCCTGATCGGGCATTGGCTCGCGCTGCCGCCGTGGGTGATCCAACGATCGTGGGAAGCAGCCGTCCTGATCGCGGCCTTCCTCGGCACGGTCAAGCTGGCCCGGGCGATGGGCATCGATCGGTTCTGGCCGCAGGTCGGCGCCGGCCTGGTCTACGCGCTGGCACCCCGGATGTTGTCCGAGCTGTTCACGATCTCCTCCGAGCTGCTACCGGTCGCGGTGCTGCCCTGGATGGTGTTGCCGCTGACCCGGCGGGAGCTGAGCCCCCGCAAGGCCGCGGCGCTGTCCGGGGTGGCGCTGCTGTTCGCCGGCGGGATCAACGCCTCGGCCACGTTGGCCATCCTGCCGGTGCCGGCCCTCTACCTGTTGACCCGACGACGCGGACCGTACCGGGCGGCGTTGATCCGCTGGTGGCTGCTGAGCGTGCTGCTGGCCTGCCTGTGGTGGGCAATTCCCTTGGTGACACTGGGCAAATACAGCCCGCCGTTCCTGAACTGGATCGAGAGCTCGGCGGTCACGACGACACCCACCTCGCTGGCGGCCACGCTGCGCGGGGTCGATCAGTGGCTGGCCTACCTCGGTCCGACCAGTTGGCCGGCCGGCTGGGTCCTGGTGGTGGCACCGGCCGCGATCCTGGCCACCGGCCTGATCGCCGCGCTCGGATTGGCCGGGGTGGTGCGGGCCGGCCGGGATCGGATCTTCCTGGTCAGCACCCTGGTGGTCGGCCTGATCCTGCTGACCCTCGGCCACCGCACCGGGGTCGGGCCGCCGTTCGCCCTGAGCTGGCAGCACCTGTTGGACGGGCCGGCCAACGCGTTCCGCAACGTGCACAAGTTCGACCCGGTGGTCCGGCTGCCGATCGCCCTCGGACTGGGCCGGCTGCTGGCCTGGCTCCCGTACGAGCGGATCCGGATCCCGTTGTCCGTCAACTGGAAACCGACCCAGCTGGTCGCGGTGGCCGGCATCGCGCTGGCCGCGGTGGCGGTCGGACCGGTGTTCGGTGGGTCGATGATCCCGCAGGCCCGGCCCCAGGCTGAACAGTCCTGGTGGCCACAGGCGGCGAACTGGCTGGCTGACCACGCCGGTACCGGACGGGCACTGCTGGTACCCGGGGCCGGCCGGCCGAACCTGATCTGGGGCCAGACGGTCGATGACCCGATGCAACCGGTGGCCCGGACGCCCTGGTCGGTCCGGGACGGACTGCCGCTGACCCAGCCGGGCTACATCCGCTTCCTCGATGCCGTGGACCAGATCCTGGCTCGGGGTCAATCCGACTCGACGCTGCCGGTACTGCTGGCTCGGGCCGGCGTGCAGTATCTGGTGCTGCGCAACGACCTGGATTCGGCCGCGGCCGGCTCGGCCCGTTTGAGTTCTGTCCATGCAACGTTGGCCAATTCGGCGGGACTGAAGCTGGTTGCCGGCTTCGGCCCGACCTTCGGCGGCGAGCAGGGCTTCAGCGACCGGACCGACCTGGGCCTGTGGCCGGCCGGCCCGGCGGTGCAGATCTATGCCGTCCAGGACTTTGCCGGTATCACCGGCCTGCTACCGGCCGATCAACTCGTCACCGCGACCGGATCGGCCGATGCGCTTCCGTCATTGGTCGAACGCGGCCTGACCGTGTCCCAGCCGGTGGTGTTCGGGCCGAGTTCGAGCGCGACCCGGGTGGCCACCGACGGGATCCGGCGGCGCGAGATCGTGTTCGGCACCGCGAATGCGAATCCGGCGACGATGTATGCCGATACTCCGTTTGCGCTGCCCAGGGCGGCGCACGATTATCTGCCGGCCGATGCCGGTCCGCTGTCCACCTTCGCGGTGACCGGCGTGCGTGCGGTGACGGCATCGTCGGCCGGCGACCAGGTCGGTGCCTATCTCAACCGGGGTGCGCAGAACTCGCCCTACGCGGCCATGGACGGTGACCCGGCCACGGCGTGGCGGAGCAGCGCGGTGGGCGCGATCGGGCAGTGGTTCCAGGTCGATCTCACTCGTTCCATCACCCCGGCGGGGGTGCGGATCCGGTTCGCCGACGGGCTGGGGGATTACCCCTCCCGGATCCGGGTCAGCACCGACGCCGGCTCCGAGGACTTCGACGTCGCCAGTGACGGCAGCGATCAACCCCTGCCGGTGCCGACCGGGACCACCGGATACCTGCGGATCACCGTGCTGGCGATGAACAACGGTGGATCCTCGGTCGGGATCGCCGAGCTCGGCATCCCCGGCGTCACCGCGACCCGCACCCTGGCGGTGCCGGTCACCGGTGCTCCGGACGTGCTCGCCTTCGACGTCAACAGCGGCTACCACGCCGAATGCCAGCCCCTCGACGGTGGCGCGGCGTGTGACCCCGGCCAGGTGCAAGCCGGCGAGGAGGACGGGGCCCTGGATCGCAGCTTCAGCCTGGACCGAGCCCGGACCTACCACGTGGCCGTCGATGTCCGGCTCCGGCCGTCCACCGGTCTGACTGCCGCCTTGGACGGCCTCAGCGCGGTGCGGGCCAAGGCGTCCAGCACGGTGGCCACCGACCCGCGGGTCCGGGCCGGCGCGGCGGTGGACGGGAACCCGGACACGACCTGGATCGCCCGGGCCGGTGACCGGGCCCCGACGCTGAGCATGAGCCTGCCGGCTACTCAGACCATCACCGGGCTGAGCCTGCTGACCGCCGCCGCGGCACCGGTGTCGCCACCGACCCGGGTCCAGGTCGATGCCGGATCGTTCAGCTGGACCGGGCCCGTTCCGGACGGTGGCCAGATCGACTTCGGCCAGTCGGTAGCGACCAGAAAGCTCACGGTCACCGTGCTGCAGTCCGACGTCCGGAGCTCGATCGACTCCGTCACCAAGGCCACCCAGGTGTTGCCGACGGGCATCAGTGAGATCACACCGATCGGAGTCACCGAACCGAGCCCGCAGACCAGTTTCACCATCGGCTGCCAGGCCGGGCTGAGCCTGCAGGTGGACGGGCACAGCATCCCGCTGCACGCCGCCGTCGACGTTTCGGCCGCCCTGACCGGGCAATCGGTGCTGGCGGTGCCCTGTGGCAGTGATGCCCTGGACCTCGGCCCGGGTGCGCATCGGTTCCGGCTGGCCGGCACCACGGTCGTCGCGCCGGAGTCCATCACCGCGACCGCCGACGGGGTCTCCCCGCTGACCGGACCGACCGATACCGGCCTGACCACCCAGATCAGGCATTGGGGTAGCACCTCGCGCACCGTCGTCGTGCACGCCGACCAGGCCGCATATCTGGTGGTCCGGGAGAACACCAGTGCCGGTTGGCGGGCGACGCTGAACGGGCACCGGCTGAGCGCGGTCACGCTGGACGGCTGGCAGCAGGGTTACCTTGTGCCAGCGGGCAGTTCGGGAACGGTCACGCTGAGCTTCACCCCGCAACGGCTGTTCGCGGCCGGTCTGGTCGTCGGTGGTCTGGCGGTCATCGGGCTGCTGTTCCTGGCGTTCGTCCGACCCGGCCGCCCGCGGGACGACGAGCTCGAACCGGCCGGCATCAACCCGCTGGTGGCCGCGGCTGGTATCGCCGTGGCCGGCTTCGCCCTGCTGAGCTGGCCCGGCCTGGTGCTGGCC
>CAZZZW010000145.1:0-10574 GCA_964658795.1 Phormidium nigroviride PCC 7112 | reverse complement strand
TCGGCCGTGTCGGGCTGGGTCTGCTCGGTCTGGGCTGTGTCAGTCTCGGCCATGTCGGGCTGGGTCTGCTCGGTCTCGGCCGTCGACGTCTGGTCGGACGTCAGCTCATCCACGTCGTCGCCGCTCACGAGACACTCACCGGCACCTGAGCCAGGTCGCTGAGTTTCCAGTCCGACCCGACCCGAGCCATCGTCGCGGAGTAGCGGTTGCGCTTGACCGAGGCCTTACCTCCGGACGGCGTCACAGTCACCTCCACCGTGGCGATCACGGTTGCGGTGCCGGCTCGGTCGTCGAGCTGGGTCACCGCCGCCGCCAGAACCTTTCCGGTGGTCACCGTCTTGGCTGCGGTGATGGAGGATTTATCGGCCGCGCTGACCTGGGACAGTTGATCGTGCAGGGTGCCGGTCGAGGCACCGAGCCAGTTCTTCAGGCCGGCGTCGAGCTGCTGATAGTCGAGCGTGTTCAGCACCACGATGTCCTGCCGGGCCGCCAAGGCCACCGTATCCCTCGTCTTGGCGTAACCGATCGAGTTGTCGTGGTCGGCCCGCCACCAGGTGCTGAAGCCGACGATCGCGAAAATCAGGGCGAGCACGGCCAGCAGGCTCAAGCCGCCGGGGGCAAGTCGTTTCGCCGTCATAGCTCAGTGGTCACAATGCTCGAACCTCATCTGTTGCCCAAACCCATCAGACCGGCCAGCGTACTGGCCGAGCCGGTGGACGAGGTGGAACTCGGATCGACCAGCGAGCCGGACACGCTCGCCTGAGCCGCCACCGATCCACGTACCTCAGAACCAGGTGCCGGATTGGTGCAACCGGCCGAGGTGTTCAGCGGTTGCCCGGCGGACACATCGGAGGCGGTGCGGCGGGTCGTACCGGCGTAGCCGCTGGTGCAGGGCAACGGGTCGAAGAAGGTGAGGGCCAAACCGACGTGGATGCCGTCGGCGGTGATGGCCGAGGAGCCCACGCTGACCGCAGCCGGGAACTTGACCAGCAGCTCGCGGACCCCGTTGACGTTGCCCAGGAACACCTGGGAGGTGGTCAGCAGGTTGCCGATCAGCAGCCCGGCCGAACCGCCGATGTCGTTGACGAGACCGGTGAACTGGGTGGCCGCGGTCGGCACGGTCGAGATCAACCGGCGCAGGTCCGGGTCAGAGGCTCGCAGTTGCCCCGCCAGCAACGCCAGGTTCGCGCTGAAGGACTTGATGCTGTTCGCCTCCTGCTGCTGGGTGGCCAGCACCGTGCTCGAGGTGTCGATCAACTGCGACTGCGCCGGAAACTCGACATTCGCCTTCTGGAAGAACTGATTCGCCGAGTCGATCAGCTTCTGCAGGTCGGTGCTGGAGCCGGCCACCGCGGTGCTCAACTCGGACACGACCGTGTTCAGAGGCTGGGTCGGGATCGAGGCACTGAGGTTGTCGACGTTGGCCAGCAGCTGGTCGACCGGCGGCGGCAGCGCGGTCCGGGACTGGGCGATCACCGTGCCGTTGCCCAGATACGGTGCGCTGTCGCGGTTCGGGCGCAGGTCGACGTACTGCTCGCCGATGGCCGAGCGATCGGCGACGACTGCGGTCAGATCGGACGGGATGTGGCGGGACGAGGTGATGTTGAGATCGACCTGGATACCGCTGGCGGTGAGTCGCATGCCCCCGACCCGGCCGACCGGCACGCCGCGGTAGGTCACCTCGGCGTTGGAGAAGATGCCGCCGGAGTCGGCCAGTTCCAGATGCACGGTGTAACCGTTGGCCCCGACCAACCGTTGCAGGCCGACGTAGCGCACCGACAGGTAGCTGACCCCGACCAGGGCGATCACGATGAACGCGATGACCTGTATCCGGATCCGGCGGGTGAGCATCAGGAACCACCACCCGGCGCGCTCGATCCGGTCGTGGCAGAGCTGCTGCCGGTCGCCGAGCCCGACCCGGAGCTGGATGCCGACCCGGAGCCGGACGGTGTATTCGAACCGGACGGTGAATTCGAACCGGACGCCGAGCCGGGTGCTGAACTGGAGCCGGACGCCGAGCCGGTGGGCGACGTGCTGGCCGATCCCGACGGGCTGGTCACGATCGTCGAACTGGGCATGCCGGGTAAGGCCGAACTGGTCGGCGGCAGCAGTCCGGGTGGTGGGGCGATTGTGGGCGGGATGCTGCTGGCGGCCGAGGTCGAGGCGGTCGAGCCGGTGCCGGAGCTGGAGACCGCCGGCCACGCGTTCGAGGTGACCACGTTGCCGCCGGGCGTTCGCAGGTTCTCGGTCACGAAGGTGTTGAGGTAGTCACCCCTGATCGCGCCGAGCGCGCCGTCGCCGAACGGGTAGGTGAACAGCACCTGCAGGGACTGGGGCAGGGCCGCGCCGGCGTTGGCCAGGTTCTGCAGAATCGGCTGCAGCGTCTGCAGATCGTGCACGATGTCGCGCTGGCTGGCGTTCAACGTGCTGACGGTGACCTGGGACAGCTGATCCAGCGAGTGCAGCATCGATACCAGCTGGGTGCGTTGGTCGGCCAGCACCTGCAGGCCGGGGGAGAAGTTGGCCAGGATGTTGTCGATCTTGCCGTTGTTCTGGGCCAGCGTCTTGGATAGCCCGTTGAGCCCATCCAGGGCCTCGGTGATCGAATCGCGGCGCTTGTTCAACTGCCCGATCACCTTGTCCGCACTGGTCAAGAACGATCGGATGTCGGCCTCCTTGCCATCGGCGGCCTTGTTCAGCTCGGTGCTGATCTGCTGGAGCTGACCGACGCCGCCGCCGTTGAGCAGCAGTGACAGCGCGCCGAAGACCTGCTCCAGCTGTACGCCCTGTGAGGTCGACTGCACCGTGATCGTCGCCCCATTGGTCAGCGTGCCGGTGGGCGCCCCCGTGGTCGGCGGGGCCAGATCGACGAACTTCTCCCCGAGCAGGCTGGTCTGTTGGATGCTGGCGACGGCGTTGGCCGGCAGGTGCACCGAGTCGTTGATCTCCAGGGTGACGTCGGCCAATTTTCCGTTCGGTTCCAGGGTGATCTTGCTGACCCGGCCGACCGCCACATTGTTCACCCGGACACCGGATTGCGGTACCAGGTCGAGGGCGTCGGTGAACTGTGCGGTGACTCGATACGGGTGGCTACCCAGATCGGCCCCACCGGGTAGCGGCACGTTGTACACCCCGTGGAACCCGCAGCCGGCCAACATTGTGCCGACTCCGACGACCGAAACGGCGACGGCGATCCTTCTCATCGGCTGCCCGTCCCGTTCGCCGGCGGTAGCAACATCGGCGGCGCGCCGGTGCCCCAACCGGTGATCTCGTTGAGATTCGCCCGGCCGTCCAAGGTGTTGTTCGTCGGGTCGTAGGCGTTGATCAGGTTCTGCACCGCCACCGGGGCGTTGGCCAGCACCTGCTCCAGCGACTGCTTCTGCTTGGTCAGCAGCTGCGTGGTCGTGGCCAGTTTGTCGACGTTCGACTTGAGTTTCGCCCGGTTGTCACTGATGAAGGTGCTGACCGAGGCCAGCGCGGTGCTGAGCTGGTTCAACGCGGCCGCGAAGCTCTGCCGGTCCTGGGCCAGCAGCTGGCTGACCGAGGCCAGTTGCTGGTTGACCTGCTGCACGCCGTCGTTGTTCTTGGCCAGCATCGTGGTGAAGTTCTTCAGGTTGTCGATCGTGTCGAAGAGATTGTCCTTGGAGTCGGCGAACACGCTGGTGGCCTTGCTGAGCTGGCTCAGTGTCTGGTTGAAGGCCTGGCCGTTGCCCTGCAGGTTCGCCGCACCGGTCTTGATCAGGTCGGAGAAGGCCCCGTTGGCGTTCGCGCCGTTCGGGCCGAGCGCGGTCGCCAGATCGTTGACGCTCTTGTACAACTGGTCCAGCTCGACCGGGGTGGCGGTCCGATCCGAGCCGATCACGGCCCCGTTGGCCAACTTCGTCCCGGACACCCACAGACCGGTGAGCTGGACGTAGCGATCGCTGACCAGGCTGGGTGAGAGGATCACCGCGCCGGTGTCGGCAGCGGCGTGCTGCCCCTGGTCCAGGTGCATCGACACCTTGACCAGCTGCCCCTGGGGCGTGATCGAGTCCACCTTGCCGACGGTGACTCCGAGCTCCTTGACGTCCGAGCCCGGGTAGACGCCGACGGTCGCGGTGAACAGTGCCGAGAAGTGCACGGCCGGTTTGCGGATCACCTGCGTCCATACGGTGTAGGCCAGCACCAGCAGCACGATCAGGCCGGCCGCCACGGCCAGCGTCAGGATGCGTCGTCCGTGCGGGTCGACGGCGTCGGTCTCCTCGCTCACTTGCCACCTCCCGACTTCGGCGAGCAGTTCCGCTTGGCCGTCGCGTTGAGTTCAGGATTGCCTGCCGCGTCGAACAGTCCGCACAGGTAGACATCGACCCAACGACCGTTGCCGACGGCGTTGTTGATCAGTCCGTAGTACGGCCCGGCCAGGCGCAGCGCGTTGTCGAGATTGGCCTGGTTCTGTTGCAACACCGAGGTGACCGTGTCCAGCTGGGCCAGGGCCGGTGCCAACGTCTTGGTGTTGTCCGACACCAGTCCGGCCAGCTGGGCACTCAGCTGCTGGGTGCCCTGCAACAGGTCGGTGATCGCGTCCCGTCGCTGCTGCAGTTCGGTGAGCAAGAGGTTGCCGTCGTTGATGAGGGCGGCGAACTGCGAGTCCCGATCCGACAACGTCTGGGTGATCTGTTTGGTGTTCTGCAACAGCGTCTTCAACTGATCGTCACGCGAGGAGATGGTCTTGGACAGCGCCGACAATCCGTCGAGCGTGGACCGGACGCTGGCGGGTGAGTTCTTGAACGCATCGCTCAACGTCTGAAAGCTGGTGGCCAGTTGCGTGGTGTCGATCTGGCCGACGGTCGAGCCCAGGCCTTCGAAGGCCTGGGTGACGTCGTAGGGCGACGTGGTCCGATCCAGCGGAATAGCCTGCGAGGCCTTCAGCTTGCCACTGCCCTGCGGGTCGATGGCCAGGTACTTCTGCCCGAGCAGGGTCTTGATCTTGATCGCCGCGGTGCTCTGATCGCCGATCCAGGCGTTCTTGACCCGGAATTTCACCAGCACATGGGTGCCCTGCAGGCTGACCGAGCGGACCTGGCCGACCTTGACCCCAGCCACCCGGACCTCGTTGCCCGGCTTCAGTCCGGCGCTCTCACTGAAGTCGGCACTGTAGGTGGTGCCGCCGCCGATGATCGGCAGGTCCTGGGAGTAGAAGGTGCCCGACAGGATCAGGGCAAGCACGATCAGCCCGATGACCGCGATGACGATCGGGTTGCGCTCGCTGAACGATCTCATCCTTGGCATCGGGCCTCCGTCGGTTGTACGCCGACGCCGCCGAGGTAGCCGGTGGGCACCGGGATGCGGCCGGAGATGGAGCAGACATAGAAGTTGATCCAGGAACCGTAGGAGGCCAGCCGGCCGATCTGGTTCAGTTTCACCGGCAGGTTCTGCAAGAACTGGTTCAACGCCGGGCTCTGCTGGGCCAGGTTGGTCGACAGCTGGCCGAGTGCGGAGATGTCCTGCTGCAGGGGCTGGCGACCGTCCTGCAGGAGGCCGCCGACGCTGCGGGTCAGCCCGTCGATGCCGGTGATCGCACTACCGATGACGTCCCGGTTCTGGGCCAGGCCGCTGACCAGCTGTTGCAGGGTGCCGACCATCTGACCGAGCTGGTCGCCGTGCTTGTTGACCGTGGTCAGTACCGAGTTGAGGTTGTCGATGACCTCACCGATGACCTGATCCTTGCCGGCCAGGGTCGAGGTCAGCGAGGCGGTCTGGGTGAGCAGATCGCCGATCGTGCCGCCTTCACCTTGGAAGACCTGGATGACCTCGTAGGACAGCTTGTTCACCTGCTCCGGGTCCAGGGCCTGGAACAGTGGCTGAAAACCGTCGAACAGCGCGGTCAGATCGAGCGCGGGCTGGGTTCGGTCCAGGCCGATGGTCGCCCCCTTGGCCAGTTGTACGTCGGGCGAGCCGGCGCCCTGGTCGAGAGCGATGTAACGCTGGCCGACCAGGTTGCGGTACCGGATCGCGGCGGTCACCGTGCTGGCCAGGTGCACGTCCGGGTCAACCGAGAATCGCACCCGGGCGACCCGGTGGGCCGTGACCGCGATGCTCTCGACCTGTCCGATCCGGACGCCGGCCATCCGGACGTCATCGCCCTTGTTCAACGAGGTGACGTCGCTGAACTCGGCCGTGTAGCTCCGGCCGCCACCGCTGGTGTTGGCGATGCTCACCGCCAGCAGCGCGGTGGCCAAGACGGTGACGACGATGAACACCGCGCTCTTGATCAGTGGGCCGGTCAGTGACTTCATGACTCGTCCACCGCGCAGCCCGTACGGATAATCACCGGATCGCTCACTTCACCGTCACCGTGGTTCCACGTAACGCCGGTCCGAGCAGCAGACTGCCCCACCGGGGGAAGGCGGCCGGGGACATCCCGACGGACGGGGCGACGAGTTCGGCGATGAGTTGGTTCTCCTGGGTCGAGTTGGCCGAACCGAGTCCGTCCGCGGCGGCGGGAGTGGTCGCGGCGTTCGGCAGGGCCGCGCCCGGGGCCGTGTTGGAGATCGCGCTGCCACCGGGGATGAACGGGCATTGTGGTCCGGAATCATCAGTGAACGTAGGGGTGTCCTTGCCGGCGACGTACTTGCCGAGCGAGGGCACCACGGTCAGTGTCACATGTGCGCCCGCCTGCTTACTGCCGTGTCCGAAGGCCTGATCGGAGATCGGAGCGAACTTGGCCAGCGCCTGGGTCAGACAGGGGAATTCGCCGGAGTAGCGGGCGACCACCTGCAGCGAGGGCAGGCTGTCCCGGGACAGGCCGATGATGTTGCCGGAGTTGCTCTCGACGAACCCGTTCAGGTTGTCCGCCGCCGTGGTGGCGGTGGCGAACAGGTTGGCCAGATCCTGCCGCTGCGAGTAGATGGTCTGCGCGGTAACGGAAAAGTCGTTCAGGGCGGACAGCAGGCTCGGGACCGCGGTCTGATAGGTGCCGGCCACGGAGCTGAGCGATTGCAGGTCGGAGGTCAGTTGCGGCACCTTGGGGGCGAACTTGGTCAGAAAGCCGGCCAGGTCGGAGAAGGTGTTGCCCAGCTCGGTGCCCCGACCCTGCAGACCCTGGGACAGCTGGCTGAGCAGGATCGCCAACTTGTCCGGCTGGATCGCCTGCAGCACCGGCAGCAGGTGCTGGAAGACCTGCTGCAGTTCCACTGTCTGGGCCGAGGTGTCCTGCTGGATCTGCGCGCCCGAGTGCAGTGACCCGGTCGGCGCGGCCGGCAGCAGCAGGCTCACATACCGTTCACCGAACAAGGTCTTCGGCAACAGCTGGGCGGTGGTGTTGGCCGGGATCTGCTTGGCCTGGTGCGGATCCAGAGCGAGCTTGATGACGGCCCCGTCGCCATTGGTGGACACACCACTGACCCGTCCGACGATGACCCCTCGAACCTTGACGTCCGAACCCTTCTGCAACTCACTGCCGATGTTGTCGGTGTGCAGTGAGATGTCGGTCGTCGAGGAGAAGTCCTTGTTGTAGACCATGATCGACAACGCAATGAGGGCGGCAACGACCACCAAATAGCCGAGTCCGGCCAGCACCTCGCGGGTTCTGATCCCCATCAGCCGGCCACCCGGACCGTGGTCGTGGCGCCCCACAGGGCCAGGGAGAGGAAGAAGTCGAACACGCTGACCGTCACGATCGCCAGCCGGACCGCCTTACCCACGGCCAGACCGACTCCAGCCGGACCGCCGGAGGCCCGGTAGCCGTAGTAGCAGTGGATCAGGATCACGATGATCGAGAACGCCAGGACTTTGACGAAGGAAAGTAGAACGTCCTCCGGTGGCAGGAAGAGATAGAAGTAGTGGTCGTAGGTGCCGGCCGACTGTCCGTAGAAGTAGACCGTCACCGCCCGCGAACCCAGATAGCTGGTGAGCAGTCCGATCACGTACAGCGGGATCACGGCGATGAATCCGGCGATGATCCGGCTGGTGACCAGGAACGGCAGGCTGCGGACGCCCATCACCTCGAGGGCGTCGATCTCTTCCGAGATCCGCATCGAGCCGAGCTGGGCGGTGAAGCCGGAACCGACCGTGGCCGACAGCGCGAGACCGGCCACCAGGGGCGCGATCTCACGAGTGTTGAAGTAGGCCGAGATGAAGCCGTTCAGGGCCGAGGTGCCGATCTGGTTCAGGGCCGCGTAGCCCTGCAGGCCGACCACGGTTCCGGTGAACAGGCTCAGCCCGACCATCACGCCGATGGTTCCGCCGATCACGGCCAGCGCTCCGGAGCCGAAGCTGACTTCGGCCAGCAGCCGGACGATCTCCTTCGGGTAACGGCGGATCGCCCGTGGAATCTGTCCGATCGCCCGGACGTGGAAGATGAGCTGGTTACCCAGACCGGCCAGTCCGTCGACCGGCCGGTTGACGACACCGCGTGGATCGACCATCAGGCGCCCTTGCCCGGCACCAGCTGCAGGTACAGCGTCGTGATCACGACGTTGACCGCGAACAGCATCAGGAAGGTGATGACCACGGACTGGTTCACCGCGTCGCCTACGCCCTTCGGCCCCGGCGCCGGGTTCAGCCCGCGATAGGCCGCGACCACACCGGCGATGAAGCCGAAGATGACTGCCTTGAGCTCGCCGACCCACAGATCGGACAGCTGGGCCAAGGCCGAGAAGCTGGCCAGGTAGGCCCCGGGTGTACCGCCCTGCAGGATCACGTTGAAGAAGTAGCCACCGAGCACGCCGACCACCGACACCATGCCGTTGAGCAGCAGCGCGACCAGCATCGAAGCCAGGACCCGAGGGACCACCAGGCGCTGGATGGGGGAGACGCCCAGCACCTCCATGGCCGCGATCTCCTCGCGGATGGTGCGGGCCCCGAGGTCGGCACAGATGGCCGAGCCACCGGCGCCGGCGATCATCAATGCGGTCACGATCGGACTCGCCTGCTGGATGACCGCGAGCACGCTGGCCGCGCCGGTGAAGGACTGGGCTCCGATCTGCAGGGTCAACGAACCGAGTTGCAGCGCGATCACCGCTCCGAACGGGATCGCGACCAGGGCCGCGGGCAGGATAGAGACGCTGGCCACGAACCAGAACTGCTCGATCAGCTCGCGCAGCTGGAACGGGCGCCGGAACGTCCAGAGGATGACGTCCAGGCCGAGAGAGAACAGTCGACCCACCTGGATGAAGGCCCGGGCGAACGGGCCTCGGCGCCGTTCGTACTCGACCTCGGGCGGGGCCGGCCGGGCTGGGGCCGGTTCGCTCAGCAGCGTCTGCAGGGTCACTGAGCCGCCGCCAGCGACGTCGGGTTCGGGGTGATCCGCGGATCGGCGTAGGCGTCCAGGATTTCCCTTTGGGCATCGGGAGGCAGGGTGCTTAGCTGCTCGAGCACGCGGCGCTGCCGGCGTTGTTCGGCCGACCGGGGCGGCAAGCCGGGGCTGGGCTGCATCTGCGGCACGATGCCCCGGACGTCCTCGTCGTCGGCGTAGTGGTCGGTCAGGTAGGCCTCGGCTGCCATGGTGGCCTGGTCTTTCTCCTCCGACATGCCGATCGGGCCGATCCGGCGGCCGTTCAAGAACTGGTCGACGACCGGCTCGTTGCTGGTCAGCAACACCTCGCGGGGGCCGAACATGACGAGCTCGCGCCGGAACAACATGCCCAGGTTGTCCGGCAGGGTGCGGGCCAGATTGATGTTGTGGGTGACCACCAGGATGGTCGCGTCGGTCTGGGCGTTGAGATCCATCAGCAGTTGCCCGATGTAGGCGGTGCGCACGGGGTCGAGGCCGCTGTCCGGCTCGTCGCACAGGATGATCTCGGGATCGAGCACCAGGGCCCGGGCCAGGCCGGCCCGCTTGCGCATACCGCCGGAGATCTCGCCCGGCAGCTTGGTCTCGGCCCCGTTCAGCCCGACCATGTCCATCTTCTCGAGCACGATCCGCTTGATCTCGGCCTCGGTCTTGCGGGTGTGCTCGCGCAACGGGAAGGCGACGTTGTCGTACAGATTCATCGAGCCGAAGAGGGCTCCGTCCTGAAACAGGACGCCGAATAGTTTGCGCACCTCGTACAACTTGTGTTCGGAGCAGGAGACGATGTCGGTGCCGTCGATGAAGCAACTGCCGCGCTCGGGTTTGAGCAGACCGATCATCGACTTGAGGAATACCGACTTGCCGGTGCCGGACGGTCCGAGCAATGCACTGATTTCGCCGGGCGGCAAAGTCAACGTCACGTCGCGCCAAATGTTCTGGCGGCCGAAGGATTTCGTCAACCCCTCGACAACTGCTTCTACCCCCACCGCAGCTCCTTCGGCGCGACAACATTGTTCGCACGAAACGACGCAGCACACCCTACTGCTGATAGGGAATTCTGCGCAGAGCAATTGTCTCGCCGGCTCGCTGAGCCGCGCGTCCGTGCCGAGAGCGTAAGCACATCGGACGTCGGACACAAGCAACTGACTCGGGATCAACAGTAATTAGCCGAAAACTCACCGATTTTTGTCATGTAGCTACCAACTTCCCTTGCGCTGTACGGTGGTGTCTGCAGGTCACGGTGCGAGTCGCAACCTTCCGGACATGTCGTCGCCTCGCCCCGGACATCACGCCATGCTGGCCA
>CAZZZW010000144.1:0-10583 GCA_964658795.1 Phormidium nigroviride PCC 7112 | reverse complement strand
GTTTACAAGTCAAGGTCATTCTCGGTCCCCGGGCGGATTGGTTCACCGATCCGGCCGTGCTGTTCGACCAGCCCTGGACGGTCCGGTATGACAGCAACCGGATCGGGATCCGGTTGGACGGCCCGCCACTGGCGCGTCGAGACCAGGCCGAGTTGCCCAGCGAGCCGACTCTGCCCGGGGCGATCCAGGTACCGCCGGACGGCCGGCCGATCGTGCTGTTCCGTGACGCCCCGGTCACCGGCGGCTATCCGGTGATCGGCGTCGTCCACTCGACCGAACTCGATCGTCTGGCCCAGCTCCGCCCCGGCGATTCCCTGGTTTTGAGGGGGATTTGACCGATGGCTCGGGTTCTGCTCACCGGCATGTCCGGGGCCGGCAAGTCGACGGTACTGGCTGAGCTGGCCCGTCGGGGCCGGCTGACCGTGGACACCGATTACGACGGCTGGGTCGGACCGGACGGCGACTGGGACGAGCCCCGGATGGCCGCCCTGCTCCGCGACACGCCGACCGTCATCGTGTCCGGCACGGTGGCCAATCAGGGCGTGTTCTACGACCGATTCGAGCACGTGGTGTTGCTCAGCGCTCCGTTGGACGTACTGCTGGCCCGGGTCGCCGGCCGGACCGACAATCCGTACGGCTCGACGCCCGAACAGGTCGAGGAGGTCCTACGCAACACCGCCGAGGTCGAGCCACTGTTGCGCCGGGGCGCCGGCCTGGAACTCGACGCGACCCGGCCGGTGGCCGAGCTGGCCGATCGACTGGAGCAGCTATTGCGGACAGGACCCAACCCCTGTCGCTGACCAGTTCACGCGACGTGGCCGTCCAGCAGGTCCTGGCCGAGCTGGGTCAGCGAGTGGGTGACGTGCCGACCTTCGCGCGTGGTGGTGAGCAGTCCCGCGTTGCGTAGCACCGCCGCGTGCTGGGACGCGGCGGCCAGCGAGATACAGACGGTCCGGGCCAGTTCCGTCGTCGTGCACGGCTGGGCCGCGCTGGCGAGCACAGCCGCGCGGTTAGCTCCGATCAGCGCTGCGATCGTCCCGCCCGGGCCTGACGTCCCAGCCGACGCACCCGACAGCGGCAGCGGCGTAGCCGCCGCATAGACGATCACGACCGTGCCGTCAGGGCGCCGCGCAACCGTTGGTCGGCGACGCCAGAAGAGCGAGGGCAGCAGAATGACGCCACGTCCCTGCAGGTCGACGCGCAGCTGCGTCACTGCCGGGATCGCGAGAACGTCACCGTTCCACCTCATGGCTGGATGCAGCGCCGCCAGCAGGGTCCTGAGTCCGGTGCGAGCCCACTGACGCGCGCGCAGATCGACCTCGGCCCGGTAGCAGGCGCAAATCCGCGGCCAGTGCGTGGCAAGCAACGACTCCTGGCCGGCCCGGATGGCTTGCCGCAGGGACGTCCATGCGTCTCGATCGCCGGCCTCGAGTCCACGCAGCCATTGATTGGGCGAGGCGATCGGGCTGCACACGCGGCGTAGTTCGGCGGCGGCAACCTGCGGTGGAGTCGACAGCACCGCATCGAGCCCTTCGTCGAAGTCCTGCGTCACCGGATCGAGAAACAGTGGCCCGGCTGCGGTGTCGGGAATCAACTCGAATAACGGCCCGGCTAACGGCAACAGACGTCGCCGCGCCTCACGCCGCCATTGCTCGAACATCTCATCGCGTCGCTGGAGCATCGCGACCGCGATGCCCAGTTCGATCATGGGCGCTGGGGCAGCGGCAAACCGAGTCGCGGCAAGATCGTTCGCACTGAACGGCAACAGCAGCATCGGTCCTCCGTGATCCCGCGACGGACGTGAACTTTTTACGACCTCGCCGGCCGAACCCGGGCCGAACGATTCGGCTCAGCTTGAAACGATTGTGCACCGAGCACGCCGGAGAAGACGATCAACGCAACCGTTCACAACCAACCCGGGGAGCCACAGTGTTTGTTCGCACGATCGCGGTCACGGCAGCAGCCGCCGTACTTCTGATTGGAGCCGTGGAACCGGCAGCATCCGCCTCGAGCAGCGAACGCGGGACCGGCAGTAGCCAGTCGACAGCGTTGCCGGCCTGGCAGACCTACCGGTCCGCCGCCTTCTCCTATGCCCCCGGAGCGGTGTGTCAGTTCGGTCTGAGCGGGACGCCGGTGCGCGATGAGGAGCAGGATCGCACCTTGCAGAGCTACCCCGACGGCAATCCCGAACTGAACGAGTACCGCGGTCCGCTCTACGTGCGCTTCACCAATGCGTCAACCGGCCGCTCGGTGGTGCGAAACCTGTCCGGCTACGGCTTTCTCCAGTTCGCCGACAGTGGAGCCCTCAATACCGCTCTGTTCCTCAGTAACGGCGCCGTCCACGTCAATGTCGGCAACGTTGGCTACCCGAGCGGCTACTACGTCCTCCACGGCCAGTTCGTCGTCCAGGACGACGCGGTCGGCAATCGCGTGATCATCCCGGTCCACGCTGCCAGCGAGAACCTGTGCCGAACGCTCGGCTGACCTGTGGCTAGCCGCCGCGCGTCGGGCCGGTGACCGCCGGCCGGTCCTTTGGGAACAGCTCGTACGGACGTGACCACGGTCATGGTTTGCTAATCAAACCAGCGATGTTACGGTCCAGTACATGACGAGCGACGAGGCGAGCTGGGGCCCGGCCGAGAGCAAGACGATCACCTGGTATGACCCGATGATCACAGCCAAAACCCTGTTCGAGCTGTCCGGACTGGAGGCGATGGCCGCGGTCCGGGACGGCGTGGTCGCGCCGCCGCCGATCGCCACCCACTTCGACTTCCGGGTGCTCGATATCGAAGAAGGCAAGGTCAGCTTCGGGTGCACGCCCGACCGGTCGGCCTACAACCCGATCGGCATGGTGCACGGCGGACTTGTCTGCACGCTGCTCGACACCGTCATCGGGTGCGCGGTGCACACCACCCTGCCGGCCCGGGTCGGCTACACCTCGATCGAGATCAAGGTGAACTACCTGCGGCCGGTGCACACCGGCGTCGAACTGCTCGCCCGTGGTTGGGTGATCAAGCCCGGCCGTCGGGTCGCCTTCGCCGATGCCGAGGTGCTCGGCGCCGATGGCAAGCAGGTCGCCACCGCCTCCGGCAGCTGCCTGATCATGCCGGCACCCGACGTCTGAATCTCAGACCGTGCCTTTCTATCGGCACAGCCAACGGGCCGACGCGGAATAGCAAGCCGGTTACGTCAGAGCTTGCCTTTCTATCGGCGCAGCCGACGGGCCGACGCGGAATAGCAAGCCGGTTACGTCAGACCTTGCCCTTCTACCGGCGCAGCCAACGGGCCGACGCGGAATAGCAAGCCGGTTACGTCAGACCTTGCCTTCTGTCCGAAGGTTGCGGCCGACCGAGGTGATGCACTTGCCGGAGTCGAGGTTCCACTTCCAGCCGTGCATCTGACAGGTCAGGGTGTGGCCGTCGACCTCGCCGAACCGGACCAGGTCGGCTTTCAGGTGCGGGCACCGCCGCTGGAAGGCATACCCACCCATCTCGATAGTCTCGTCATCGTTGGCCGCCTCGGCGAACCAGCCCTCGGCATAGTTCAGCCTTTCTTCGGAAAGGCATTTGAAGAACGTGTAGACGAACTCGTTGTACGGACCGATCCGGGTCGCGGTGAAGCGACAGGACAGGAACAGGGAGTTGACCCAGTCGATCTCGTGCTCATGGATGAGCTGTTCCAGGTAGACCCGGCGCGTCTGGAACCGATAGCGCACCTTCTCTTGCGCGTACGGCCGGACCTCGCGAGTGACGAAGTCGAGGATGAAGTCGATGTCGCCGCGGTCCTCGTCATGGGCGGTGAACCGGATGCCGCCGTTGATGCCGGCCGCCATGTGATCGGCCTCTTCCAGCAGCGGGGTGAACCACGCGGTGATCTCGGCCAGCACGTCGATCTCGGGGTGCGCCCAGCTGAGCTTGGCGGTTTCCACCTCAGGCTGCCGGCGGGCCTTCATGTCGGTCAGATAGGCGGTCTTGTCGGCGAAGAGCTTGTCCACCTCGGCGTCGCTGATCGGATGCTCCAGCGGACAACCCGGTTCGGAGACATGAGCCACGGTTCCGGGCAGGAGTAGCCGGCCGTTGTCCCGGCCCTTCTCCGCCAACCAGGCCAAATAGACACTCTGGTCCGGGAAGATGTTGGACTCGTCACCGAAGATGTCGTTGAAGCCCCAGAGTTCATCGTCCAGGAAGCACGGTGGGCCGGCGGTGGGAAAGACGAAGCTGGCGTTCAGATCGTCGATGTAACGCAGGCTGCGGTCGAACTGACGCTCCCGCTTGGTCTGGCCCAGAGCCTGCTTGGCCCGCTTGGGCAGGTCGTAGACCATCGGGAACCAGATGGCGCCGGAGAACTGCAACAGGTGCACGTCCACGTGCCCGAGCTTGGCGAACATGGTCAGATCCGACGGCCGGGCGTCGTTCTGGTTGAGCAGGATCTGGTCACCGTCGGACAGCCAGAGCGAGGAGTCACCGATCGGGCCGTCGGTGGGCGAGATGAGCGACTGGATCATGACGCTCAATCCGTCGATCTCCACTACTTCTTCAGTGTTCGTCTTCACGAACGAGGTGAAGCCGATCTCGCGCAGCCGGTCCTCCAGTTCGGAGGTCGGGTAGTTCGGCAGCAGCACGGTGGCCTTCTTGCTGATGTGCCGCTTGAGGTGCTCAGGATCGAAGTGATCCCGGTGCAGGTGTGAGACGAAGAGATAGTCGGCCTGGCCGTACCGGTCCCAGTCGAGCTGGGAGTTGTCCGGAAACGGAAACCAGGACCCGAAATAGGCCGGGTTGACCCACGGGTCGGTCAGAATGCTGCCGTGCTTTGTCTCGATGAACACGCTGGCGTGACCCAGTCCGGTGACCTTCATCCCGGTCGATGGCATTGCTGTTGCTCCTCCTGCAGACGTCGCCTCCACGGTACTTCCACCCGATCAGCCCACCCGCGCACCGTCCGGTCCCTGGCTCGTCGGGACCTCGTCGGAGCCGGTGCGGCCGACCAGTTTGAGCAACGCCAGCACGACGAGGTCCAGTGCGAATCCCCCCAGGCCGAGCCATTGGGTCCGGTTGAACAGCACCAGTTGGACGATGAGCAGCTGGACCAGGACGCCCTTGGACAGCCATTCGATGCCTGACCGCCGGTTGCTGCGCAGATAGAGCACCACACCGGCCAGCACCAGCACCAGGCTGACCGCGGTCGGCAGCCAGGTGTCCAGCGCGGTCGGCAGCGCGGTCGCCTTGCCCGGATGGCTGACCGATGCGACCACCGAACCGGCCAGATCGAGCACCATCACTCCGGCCGCGATCAGCACCGTCAGGTCGGCGGCCCGGCCGGTCAACCGGGCGTCCAGCGGCGCGGTGATCCGCTCGCGCAGACCGGTCAGGACGGTCTCGATGTTGCGTTTGTCCGGCCGCTGGGCCTGCAGCCCGGCCCGGACCGCGTCCGCACCCTGACGCAGCTCCGAGGTCTCGTCCACGCCGTCGAGCAAGCGCAGGGCGTAGTCCCGGTGCCGCTGATCGAGCTGACCGAGCGACAGGTCGGACAGGGCCTGGGCGGCCAGCGCCAACCGACGACGGTCGTTGAGCGGCCGACGTTCCAGCACCTCGCGGACGGCCAGGTAGCCGATCACGAACACCGCGTACATGATCGCGATGGCCGGCTTGAAGAAGTAGTTGACGTCCTTGGTCAGGAACTTGCCGACCTCGTCGATGAACAGCCCGAAGCCGATTCCCCCAATGACGGCTGCCCGAACTCGAACAAGTGTGCCCGGGAAGATCTCCATCACGACGATCGCGACACCCATCAGCAGGCCGCCCCACAGCACATGGGCCACGTGTAGGCCGCTGTTGCCGCCGACCTGTGGATAGCCGGCCACGGCGAGGAACGCGCGGATGATCAGGACGGTGGCGACCGCGGCGAACAGGAATGCCTCGAAGCGGGCCAGCGCCTGATGGTCTCGCCACTGGTCCGATGCGGCGCTGCCCGGTTGGCGACGGTCGGCCACGGCCGTCAGGCCACCGGCTCGGCCAGCACCCGCAACAGGTCCGGCAGCAACGCCTGCAACGCCCTGCCCCGGTGGCTGATGGTGTCCTTGACGTTGGCGGGCAGTTCGGCGCTGGTCTGGTCGTAGCCGGTCGGAACGAAGATCGGGTCGTAACCGAAGCCGTTCTTGCCCCGTGGCTCGCGGACCAGGTGACCGGGCATCACACCCTCGCGCACGATCTCCGCTCCGGCTGGGGTCACCAACGCTGCCGCGCAGAGGAACCGGGCCGTCAACCGCTCGTCCGGGGTGTCGTGCAGTTGGTCGAGCACCAGGTTGAGGTTGGCCGTGTCGACATCAGCGCCGGCCGCGTGCCGGCGTCCCGACCAGCGGGCCGACAGCACTCCGGGCATGCCGTTCAGCGCGTCGACGGCCAGCCCGGAATCGTCGGCCACCGTGATCAGCCCGGTGTGCTTGACCGCCTCCCGGGCCTTGATCAGGGCGTTGTCGGCAAACGTCTCCCCCGATTCGGGCACCTCGTCGAAGGCCGGCACGTCGTTGAGTCCCAGCACCTCGACCTCGACCTGCGGGGCCAGGATCCGGCGCAGCTCTTCGAGCTTGTGAGCGTTCCGGGTGGCCAGGATCAACTGGGAAGTCATGAGGGCTGCACCGCCAACTCGCTCCGCTCCTCGCTCGTACCTCGCTCGATGCTCACTCGCCTAAAGCCCTCTGCTGGAAGGCGGCCAGCTCTCCGCAACCCTTGACCGCCAGGTCGAGCAGCGCGTCGAGCTCGTCGCGCCGGAACGGCACTCCCTCGGCCGTGCCCTGCACCTCGACGAACTCGCCGTTGCCGGTGACCACGACGTTCATGTCGGTCTCGGCCCGGACGTCCTCCTCATACATCAGATCCAGCCGCGGCTCGCCGTCGATGACTCCGACCGACACCGCTGACACCGAGTTGATCAGCGGCTGTTCCTTGGCCAGCGAGCCCTTGGCGCCGAGCCAGCTGACCGCGTCAGCCAGCGCCACGTAGGCGCCGGTGATGGCTGCCGTCCGGGTACCGCCGTCGGCCTGCAGCACGTCGCAGTCGATGGCGATGGAGTTCTCACCGAGGGCGGACAGGTCGATCGCCGCCCGCAGCGATCGTCCGATGAGCCGGGAGATCTCGTGGGTGCGGCCGCCGATCTTGCCGCGCACCGATTCCCGGTCGTTGCGGGTCAGGGTGGCCCGCGGCAGCATCGAATATTCCGCCGTCACCCAGCCCAGACCACTGCCCTTGCGCCAGCGCGGCACCCCTTGAGTCACCGACGCCGCACACAGCACCTTCGTCTCACCGAACTCGATCAGCGCCGAGCCCTCGGCATAGGCCTGCCAGTTGCGGGTGATGGTGATCGGACGAAGCTGGTCGGCCGAGCGGCCGTCGGGGCGGGTCATGCCAGCCACCTTATCCAGCACCCCTGTCACCACTGAGCCCCCAGCCGCTGTCAGCCGGTGTCAGCCGGATGTGCGCGTGCTGCCAGCGGGCCGGACTTGAGTGCTATCCGAGGGTTACCACCTGCACGAAGGGACCGACATGACCAACGCAATCGAGGCCACCGGACTGATGAAGCGGTTCGGCTCCACCCAAGCCCTGGCCGGGGTCGACCTGGTGGCCAAGGAGGGCACCGTGCTCGGCGTCCTCGGCCCGAACGGCGCCGGCAAGACCACCGCCGTCCGCATCCTGGCCACCCTGCTCAAGGCCGACGCCGGCCAGGCTCGGGTGGCCGGCTATGACGTGGCCACCCAGCCACACAAGGTCCGCCAGCACATCGGTCTGACCGGCCAGTACGCCTCGGTCGACGAGGACCTCACCGGTCGGGAGAACCTGCGGATGATCGGTGAACTGCTGAACCTGTCTGGCCGCGACGCGAAAGCCCGCGCGGTCGAGCTGCTCGAATGGTTCGACCTGTCCGAAGCGGCCGGACGCCCGGCCAAGACCTACTCCGGCGGCATGCGCCGGCGACTCGACCTGGCCGCGAGCCTGGTCGGACGACCGGCGGTGATCTTCCTCGACGAGCCCACCACCGGCCTGGATCCGGCCAAGCGGGAGGACATGTGGGAGGTCGTACGCCGTCTCATCTCCGACGGCTCGACCGTGCTGTTGACCACGCAGTACCTGGAGGAGGCCGACGCGCTGGCCGACGAGATCAGCGTGATCGACCGCGGTCAGGTCATCGCCCACGACACCCCCGACGGCCTCAAGCGCGTGGTCGGCGGCCTGCGGCTGGCGGTCCGGCCGACCGACGAGACCCGGTTGGCCGAGGTCGGCCGGATCCTGGCCACCATCTCCGGAGCCACGCCCGAACCGGCCGGACGGGCCAAGTTGACCGTTCCGGTCGAGTCCGACCTGGCCCTGACCGACGCGGTGGCCCGGCTCGGCAATGCCGAGATCGCGGTCACCGAAATGTCCCTGCACCTGCCCAGCCTGGACGAGGTCTTCTTCACCCTGACCGGCCGGAGCACCAAGACCGAAGAGGAGGACGCGGCATGACCACGATGCTGTCCCGACCACAATCCCCCGTCGCCGCCGATGCGAACTCGATCAACGACGGCTCGGCCCTGACCTACCTCCGGCACGCGATCGTGATTGCCCGAAGATCATTGATAAAACTCCTCCGGACTCCCGAACAGCTGATCGACGTCACCCTGCAGCCGGCCATCTTCCTGTTCATGTTCACCTACATCTTCGGGGGCGCGCTCGGCGGCGGTTCCCGGCACTCCTACGTCCAGTACCTGGTGCCCGGATTGCTCGGACAGTCCATCGCGATGGCCGGCGTGGCGCTCGGGCAGAACCTCAATGCCGATATCGAGAAGGGCGTGTTCGACCGTTTCCGCTCGCTGCCGATCGCCCGGTCGGCACCGCTGGTCGGCGCCGTCCTGGCCGACATCGTCCGCTACCTGACCGTGTGCGTGATGTTCGCGATCTTCGGCACCCTGGTCGGTTTCCGGGTCCAGACGAACCTGCTCTCGGCGCTGGCCGCGTTCGGCCTGGCGATCGGGTTCGCCCTGTGTTTCTGCTGGATCTCGGTGTTCATCGGCATGATCGCCCGGACCTCGGGCAGCGTGCAGGGCATCATGTTCCTGATCGTGCTGCCGCTGAGCTTCGGCAGCAACACCTTCGTCAACGTGAACACGATGCCCGGCTGGTTGCAGGCCTTCGTCAAGAACAACCCGATCTCGCACCTGGTCTCAGCGGTCCGCGGTCTGATGCTGGGTGGCCCGATCGCCTCCGACGTGGCCTGGACCTTCGGCTGGATGGCCGCCCTGCTGGCCATCTTCGTGCCGCTAGCGCTCAACGGATACAACAAGCGCGCCTGACGAGGTTCGGCCCTTCGCAGGCTCAGCCTGGTCCTGGACCGGCGCTGAGCCTGCGAAAGGGCTTCGGGTCACGGACGCGGATTGACCCGGGCCAGGGCAGCGTCCCGATCCAGGCTCTGGCCCCGTTCGAAGGCGGCCTGGTAGGCATCCTCGCCCAGCCGCGCGATCAACTCCTCGGTCAGAGTCCGTCCCAACGGCTCGGTCGGGTCCGGGGCGCCGCGCAGTTGGGCGGTGGCGCCGTGGATCTCGGCGGCACGTACGGTCTCGCCGATCGCGGCCGCCCACCGCGCCACGGCCAGCCCGACGTGGGCCATGATCGGCATGTCCTTGGTCGTCAGTCCGGCCGCGTAGGCGCGATCCAGCCAGGCCGAGACGCCGTCCAGCTGACCGCGGCTGACCACCAGATTGACCTTGGTCGACAACACCAGAGCCAGCACGTGCCCGTTCATGATGTGACTGCCGAGCTCGAGGTTCTCGACCTCGGCGGTGAGCTTGGCCTCGAGCCGATCAGCGGTCTCGGAATCTCCTTGCACCAGGGCGATGTTGGCCGTCGTGGCGTCGATCATCATCCGCTGGGCCCGGCTGCCGATCTGAAAATCCCCTTCCTGGGAAAGGCTGATCTGCTGCCGAGCCGCATCCATGTTGCCGATCCGGACGTACAGGTCGGCCAGCCGGAGATGCATCATGCTGGCATCGGAGGTCGCGCCGAACTCGACCAGGTAGTCGGCCGCCTGCTCGTAGCGGTCGATGGCGCCCTGGATGTCACCGTCGAGCATGGAAAGCTGAGCCAATGCCGTGCTGGCCGAAGCCATTCCCCACCGGTCCTGCAGTTCGGTGAACAGGGCCAACGAGTCGGTCGCGTCGATGCGCATCTTCTCCGGTTCGCCGAAGTTCTCCCACATGTTGGCCCGGAACATCAGCGCGGCGCCGCGGACCCAGGGATCGGGCGAGTTCACCGCCGGTTCCAGTGCGGTCACCGAATCTTCGGGCACACCACTGAAGAAGGTCAGGATCGCCCGGAGCAGCGGCATCATCGGCTCCGCCAGCGGATCGAGCTGGCCGAGCTCGCCGTACAGAGTCTTCATCCGGGCCACGATCTCGGACTCCGGCTTGGTCGAACCGCTGCCGAACGTGGTGGCCATGAGGTTGAGTTCGTGCATGCTCTCGACCAAGATGCGCCGCGCGCCGTCCCAGCCCACGGTCGCATCGAGGGCCAGCTGCAACCAGCGGATCGCCTCGCTGTGCCGCCCCAACATCGTCC